>JASDVE010000145.1:3286-5778 GCA_041891195.1 Myxococcota bacterium
TTCACTGCAGCATCCGTTCGAGCGCATTGTGGCCCTTTACGCGTCCGACTCGCGTCGCGCATTCAAGACGCCTGCGCCAAAGGCGATGTAGCGCCCTCCTGGTTCCCGTGAATCACCGTGATGTTGGCTTCCCGAGACGACGACGCGAAGGACTGAAGCAAGGTCGTAAGCCCCAGTTCTGCAATGTCGCGATTCATCCCGCAGAGCCTGCGCGTGTGCCGCTGATCGCAAGCGATTGATGAAATGCTTAGTTCTTTCGCGACATGCGACGCCGGGCCGGAACTCAATGCCGATCGCGACAGCGCCACCTGCGACACTCAAAACGTGACGCACGACTTCGGAGGGAATCTCTAGGGACTCTTTGCGACTCGGGTTCGTCAACACGACGACGACCGCCTGCCCGACGAGTGGCGCATCCCTCGTGAGCGAAAGCTGGACAGCCGACGTGCTGAGGTCGCGGGGCATGCCGTCCATACGAACGCCATCCAGATCGTGCACAAAGGCAGCCACTCCTGCTGTTTCGCGCTCAGACTTTCGGCGGTCGGCAGGCGAGGATGGCTCTGCGATGGGGTTATCCAAAATGGGCTCCGGACTTCGGCCCATCAAAGCCGTCACGGCGTCACGAATTTCTTTGACCGTGTTGTCAAACGGAACAGCGACCCCCGGCACCGCCCCCGCGCTCGTAAGGTCAGCCCGGACGCAGTGCACGTCTTCGCCCTGGAGTATCCTGTGCCGCTTACAGAACTGCAGATCGATTGCGACTTCGACCCGGCTCCGCAGATCCACGGACCGATCCGTCCGGACAAAGATCCCGCCCTTCGAGAGCCTCTCGTCGAACTCTCGATAAAACGAATCCAAATCTGATAAAGCAAAAAAAGTGCAATCGAATCAGCGCTTTAACTGCGACACGGCTCGCGGTAGACTTGCTCTCCGTCATTCCTCAAATGGCGTCGCAACTCGCGCGCATCGCACGAGAAACACAAACTTGCGTCGACGCCACGCTGCCTAGGAACTCAGTCCGATATGTGCCCCGCAGACACCTCCAGCACATCCCCGTCCCCGAACGAAGAAGACATTCGACGAGAAGTTCGTGAGCAACTGACCGGCCCGGGTGGCCCGTTCGCGGTCACGACAGAAACGGTTCTCGGCGAACAGATGGAAGTCTTCGCTGACCGCAAGCGCTACTTGCGCGAACTGCTCGAAATGTCGGCGCTCCACGGAGACAAGGAATACATCGTTCAGGACGATCGGCGAATCAGCTACACCGAACACGTTCGCCTCGTCGCGTCGGTGGCGCAGTCCCTCGCGGACGACTACGGAATACAAAAAGGGGATCGCGTCGCGATCCTCGCCGCCAACTGTCCCGAATGGCTAATCACGTTTTGGGCCGCCACCAGTCTGGGCGCGATCGTAAGTGCCTTGAACGGTTGGTGGACTTCCGACGAAATCGAATTCGGGGTAGCGCACACAAGCTGCAAGCTACTCGTTGGCGACGCCAAGCGACTGGAGCGCGTTGCGGGGCTCGACCTCGGTGTTCCTGTCCTACAAATCGAGAACGACTTCGAAGCACTACTCCGTCACAGGGAAGCGAAACTACCCTCTGTCGAAATCGGCGAGGACGACGCCGCACTCATTCTGTTTACAAGCGGTACCACCGGCCGTCCCAAAGGCGCCGTGGTTTCGCATCGCGCACTCGTCGGGTTCGTACAAACGAACACAATGCATGGGCTCGAACGCGTATTGCTCGCCGGCAAACTCGGCGATGCTCCGGCCGCAGACGCCACTGCGCCTCCCGCACCCACCGCCTTGATCACGGCACCTCTGTTTCACCTTTCGGGGCTCTATACCGGTGGCATCATGATGCTCGCGACCGGCGTGAAGACGGTCTACCGCACGGGACGCTTCGACCCAGAAGACGTTCTCCGGTTGATCGAAAAAGAGAACGTCACGATTTGGAGTGCGCTTGGCAGTATGGGGCCGCAAGTCGTGTCGCATCCGAGCCTCGACAAGTTCGACTTGTCGAGCATGCGAAATGTCGGGTTCGGTGGAGCGCCAACGAGTCCTGCGTTGCAGGAAAAGATGCGCAAGGCATTCCCCAATTCGTCGAAGAACATGGGCCTGGGTTATGGGCTGAGCGAATCCGGCGGCCTGGGTTCAGGGATCGGAGGTCGTGAACTCAACTTGCGGCCGACCTCGGTGGGCCGAGCGTCTGTCACAAACGAAATCCAAATTCGCGACGAAGACGACAAAGTAGTCCCGGACGGAACCTACGGCGAGATCCACCTGCGCAGCCCATACCTCATGATCGAATATTGGAATAACCCGAAGGCCACCGCCGAAACCATCAAGCCAGGGCGCTGGCTTGCGACGGGTGACGTGGGTCGCCTTGAAGACGGCTATTTGTTCATCAATTCTCGCGCGCGCGACATGATTTTACGCGCCGCAGAAAACGTCTATCCCATTGAGATCGAGCACCGCATTGACGCACACCC
>JASDVE010000146.1:0-5751 GCA_041891195.1 Myxococcota bacterium
ACCCCGTGACATCCACATCGCAGACAGGAGCGAAGCAGCAATGCCCAGTACGTTGACAGACGAAGCCGCAATCGTAGGGATCGGCCAGACCGAGTTTTCGAAGAACTCTGGACGCAGCGAGTTGCAGCTTGCCTGCGAGGCGACCGCGGCAGCGATCAAGGACGCGGGGCTCACCCCGGCCGATGTCGACGGCATGACCACGTTCACCATGGACACGAGCGATGAAATCGAAATCGCGCGCGCCGTCGGGATCAAGGATCTAACCTTTTTCAGCCGTACGCCTCATGGCGGCGGTGCAGCGATCGGCGTAATGCATCAGGCCGCGATGGCGGTCGCCACGGGCGCAGCGAAGACGGTTGTGGTTTATCGCTCTTTGAACGGTCGCTCCGGCGCACGTTATAGCGACGGTGTTTCTGCGGGCATGACGACTTCCGATGCGATCCATTGGAGCTGGTACATGCCTTCGGGGCTCATGACTCCGGCGAGTTGGGTGGCGATGTTTACCCAGCGCTACATGCACGAAACGGGGTGCACGAGCGAAGACCTCGCAGAAATCTGTATTTCGCAGCGCAACCATGCGGTGAACAACCCCGCGGCATTCTTTTACCAGAAGCCCATGACGCTCGAAGATCACCAGACTGCCCGCAAAATCGTGGATCCACTTCGGCTGTACGACTGCTGTCAGGAGACGGACGGTGGCACGGCATGCATCGTTACGACTCCCGAACGTGCGCGCGACCTCGACTGCGGTGGCGCGGCGATGATTCGCAGCGTGGCCCAGGGTGCGGGTGCGGACCAGGAGGTGATGACGAGTTATTACCGACCCTCCATCTCGAGCCTTCCGGAAATGGATCTCGTCGCCAAGCAGAATTGGGAGATCAGCGGCCTGACGCCCGACGACATCGACGCGGCGGTGATTTACGACGCATTTTCGTCGATCGTGCTCTGGCAACTCGAGAGCTTCGGCTTCTGCAAGCCGGGCGAAGCGAAAGACTTCATCAAGGACGGCGCCCTCGGTCTTGGCGGGCGGCTTCCGACGAACACCCACGGTGGCCAATTGAGCGAAGCTTATATCCACGGCATGAACGGAGTGAATGAAGGTGTCCGCTTGATTCGGGGGACGTCCTCCAACCAGCCCGAGAAGAACGAGCATGTCTTGGTGACGGCGGGTGTCGGAATTCCCACAAGCGCGATGATCCTGGGGCAGATGTCTTAATTTGGGCCGGAGCCGGCTCTGGCTTTCAAATGCGAGTTCAACATCGTTTTTCATGGCGGCAACGTGGGCAGGCCTTCGCTAGATTGGCGGCTCCGAAACGAACCTAGGAGATTGGGATGAAGGTGGTTGTCGACTACGACCTGTGTGAAGCGAACGCCCTGTGCATGAAGGCGGCGCCCGAGATTTTTCGCGTGGAAGACGATGACACGCTCACCGTTTTGATCGACGCGGTGCCCGGCGACTTGAAAGAGAAGGCGTACGAGGCGGCTCGTCTTTGTCCGAGGCAGGCGATTACTTACGAAGAGTAGGCGCTGGCTTTGATGGACAGGTGGTTTTTAGCGGGTGGGACTTTGGTCCTGCCCGCTTTTTTTTGTCGAGGGAATGGGCAGTGGCCGTTCGCTTGAGCAGTGTCTCCGAGAACCTGTAGAAAAGATGGGGCGTGAGCCGGTATGCTTGGGTTGTGGATGAGATGACGCGGGCTGCAGGTGTGAGGGATGATTCTCTAGGGGACGGGGAGTTGGATGGACCGCTCGTACTTGGGGTGGTGTTGCTGACCGTTTTACATTGGGGGTCGTTGGCGCTGAGGTTGCCGTTGGCGCAGAGCTTGCGCGGGTGGTTTTTGGGGTATAGCGAGCTTCCATTTGGGAGTGTTTGGCCGCTCCCGTTGTTGTTGGTGAGTTTGGTTGGTGGGACTGTGCTTGTGTTTCGGCGGTCGCAGGCGACGCGATCGGTTTTGTTTGCGTTGTTCGGGTTGGGGTTCGTCTTGCAGGTCGGGCTCTCGGCGCTTGAGGGGCGTGGGCTTGATGCGTTGCGTGATCCATTGGTTCGCATCGGTGGCCACGGTGAGATGTTTGACGTTGCAATTGCGGAGCCGAGCTTGTTGGACGTCGTTGAGAATTACGAAGCTTATTCCGCGTCCGATCGTTTGATGCATTACGCGCAGTCGAAGCCTCCCGGTTTTATTATTGGCTACATGCTGACGGAGCGTATGGCTTCGCTGGGGCAAGCGCGCGAACCCGTGGCGCGCAAAGCGCGCGCGGCGACGCTCGGGGCATTGGGGGGAGCGCTGTTGAGCTTCGCGGCGGTGTTCCCGCTTTTCTATTTTGCGCGGTTGTACTTGAGCGATCGGGACGCGATGGCGGCCAGCCTGCTGTATTTGGTGGTTCCGAGTGTTCAGTTGATCAACGGTCATCTCGACCAAGTATTGTTTCCGACGCTCGCGATCCTGACCTTGGCGATGACTGGCCACGGCATGCGAAGCGGGTCGTTGGCCCTGATTGGGGGGGCGGGAGCGGTGCTCGCGGTTTCGACGTTCATCAGTTTTTCGTTGCTGCCCGTTGTGCCGCTGGTGGGGGTGGTCCTTGCGACGGAGGCTCGGCGGATTGATGAAGCGAGCGCTGGACGCAGTGCTTTTATTTCCAGCGGCTTGGCCTTTGCGGGATGTGCCGCCGCCGTTTTGTTGGTTTTCTACGTCGCGTTCAATTACGACCCGATTCTGCGTTTCAAGAACGCCATGGCCTATCACGCGGCGTGGAAGTCGTTGCCTGCCGACATGCGAACTGTCGTGTATACGAGCATCCTGAATTGGATCGAATTCGGGACCTGGCTGGGGGTGCCGATTAGTTTCGCCTGGGCAGGGGGGACACTGATGTCACTCAGCGCATTTTTACGCCGCGAAGAACGGTCGATCGATTTTTTGATGCTGGGGACCGCTCTCGTCGTGCTCTTGATGTGCGCATTCGGACGAACCATGGCGGAAGTCGCGCGGCTATGGATGTTTCTCGTGCCGCTGGTTTGCTTCTTCACCGTCGCAACAGTGACTCAAACCCTGCGCGGCGACGCAGCCCGGGGCCTCGTTGGACTCATCGCGCTTCAAGCGGTCACGGTCCTCATGCTAAAGCGCTTCTGCGACATCTAACAGAGAACTCGGACCGCTCGGCACTGCGGCTTTCCCCTCGGCTAGAGCGGCTTGTCGCCGAGGATCCACATGGAGAAGTACTGACTGCCGCCACCGTACGCATGGCCCAGCACCTTCTTTGCGCCGTCGACTTGGTGTTCTCCTGCTTGCCCGCGGATCTGCATCGCGACTTCGGCGAACCGGACCATGCCCGACGCGCCAATGGCGTTGGTCGAGAGCACGCCGCCGCTCATGTTGACCGGAAGGTCTCCGTCAAGCGCGGTCGCGCCCTCGTAGGTCATCTTCCAGCCTTCGTTGATCGGCGCGAAGTGCAGGTTCTCCATCCACATGGCTTCAAACCAAGAGAAGGGCACGTAGATTTCCGCACAGTCGATTTCGGCACGCGGGTTCTGGATCCCGGCTTTTTTGTAAAGCTCGCGCGAACAATCGAGCCCTGCCTGAGGCATGACCTGATCGCGGCCGGCGAACATCGTCGGCTCTGACTTCATGTTGGTCGCGTGGATCCAAGCCGGTGGCTTTGCGCTGTCCTTGGCGACGGATTCACTTCCGATCACCATCGCGCAGGCGCCGTCTGAAGACGGGCAGGTCTCGAGGTACCGGATCGGATCCCACAGCATCGGCGAGCTTTCGATCATCTCGAAAGTCACGTCCGGAATTTTGAGATGCGCGTACGGATTTTTGAGGGCGTTGAGTCGGTCCTTGAGCGCCACGCGAATGCCGGTGTCTTCGGGGGCACCCGATCGCTCGATGTAGCCGCGAATGAGCGGTGCAAAGAACCCACCCGCGCCGGCCACCACGGTCTGACTAAACGGAATGGGAATCGAAAGTGCCCACATGGCGTTCGACTCGCTCTGTTTTTCGTACGCCACAGTGAGGACGCGCTTGTGAATGCCGCCTTGCACCAGGCTGGCGGCGACGATCGCGGTCGATCCCCCAACGCTGCCCGCGGTATGTACGCGCAGCATGGGCTTGCCCACGCATCCGAGCGCTTCCGCCAGAAACAGTTCTGGCATCATCACCCCTTCGAACATGTCGGGGGCTTTGCCGATGACGACGGCGTCGATGTCTTTCCATTCGAGGTCCGCGTCTTTGAGCGCGCGCAAGGCGGCTTCGCGAATAAGGCCGACCTGCGATACGTCGAGACGCTTCGCGTCGAAGTTCGTTTGACCAACGCCGATTACGGCTGCGTGATGATTCGTTGCCATCAGGACTGTCCCTCCAAAACGCACACGAGATTTTGTTGCAGGCACGGACCCGACGTTGCGTGGGCCACCGCGCGGTTGCCCTTGCCGTCTTGTATTTGTCGGTAGGCCTCACCGATCCGCGCGAGCCCCGCACACCTCAGCGGGTTTCCTGCGAGGGCGCCGCCCGACGCGTTGATGGTGACGTCGTCCGCCAAGCCGAGCGCTTGCTTCAGGATGATTTCCTGGTGGGAGAAGGGCGCGTGAAGCTCAGCCAAGTCGATCTTCCCCTTGTTGACGCCCGCGGCTTCACCCGCTGCTTGGGTCGACGGTGAAATCGTCAGGTCGCGCCCGCCGAGCTGATGGCTGTCGAAGCGATGTTCGAGGCCTGTGATCCAAACCGGCGGTTTTGCGGCTTTGTCGATCACGTCTTCTGCGGCGATGATCATCGCGCACGCGCCGTCTGTAATGGGCGGCAGGTCGTGCTTGCGCAGCGGCGACGCCATGTAGGGCTCGGCGAGGAGGGCGTCGACGTCAAGGTCCCCCTTGAGCTGCGCTTGCGGGTTGTTCTTTGCGTCGCGCCGAGAACGTGCCGCGATTTCGGCGAAGTCCCGTTCGGTGGCTTTGCCCGAATCGATTAATGCGCGTGCTTGCAATGCCGCGACCGCCGGTGCGTCGGGGCCCAACGGCGCCAACGTGTAGGGGTCGAGTTGCAGGATCATCGTTTCGGCGGGGTCGCCCATCGAAGAGCGCCCAAAGCTGAACGCAACCGCAGTGTCGACTTCGCCGGTTTGAATTTTGACCCAGGCTTCGTACATCGCCCACGCGCCATCCATTTCGACATGCGACTCGTTGATCGGCGGCCAGGCGCCGAGGGCATCAACAGCCATCACGAAGGAGAACGCTTGGCCCGAGAGGTAGTCGGTACTGCCGGAACAAGTAAAACCGATGTCGTCTTTATTGAAGCCCGACGTTTCATACAACTCGGGAATAATCGAGAGCAACATCTCAACTTCGTTTTGGTAGAGCTGGGTGCGCACATTAGGTGTCTGCGCGTATCCAACGACGGCAACTTTGCGCATTAGGAAAGCTCCTTCACCTGTTCGAATGGAACGTCGGGTTCATCGATCGGAACAAAGTGGCTGATGTTGTTCAAACTCGGTCCCCACTCGGCCTCCGGCCGCCATACGGCTTCGACCCGCATTCCGATGCGGACCTCGTCGTAGGCACAGCCCTGAATGAGCGTGATGATGCTGATGTCCGCGCCGTCGAGCACGATGCTTGCGGCCACGTACGGAAGCTCAACAGAGATATTTTCGGACGGAACGCGAATGACCGAATAACTTACGACGGTGCCGGTGTTCTTCAGCTCTACTTCACGATTAGTCGCTCGGCCACAGCGCCCGCTCGCACCGCGCGGCGGGATGTAGACTTTG
>JASDVE010000147.1:0-5745 GCA_041891195.1 Myxococcota bacterium
GCGCTGGGGTTGTCCATCAAGTTTTCCTCTGTCACTGGTTTGTTTCAGTTTTCAGCTTGGTTGTCTTGCACTCTGCTTGCGTTGGCTTGTGTTGATTGAAGGTTTATTTGGGCCTTTTGGGTTCTTCTCACGTAGCCCGTAATTTTGTGGGGTCGATCTTTAGGTGACTTAACTGTGTGTTGATCGTTCGTTTCGTTGTCTCCGCTACGTGGTCGAAAAAACACCTGCGATTCCGCCAGGAAGTTTCAAATGCCGTTTGTTTTGCCCGATGAGTCGAGTTTTGCTCTCCAATTTGCGCCTGAGAAACCGTGCTCTCGAACTCAAACTCTAATTTGAACACCAAGCAAAGCCGAGTGCGGTTCGAGACCGAGCCCATCTATGATGTGAAATGTAGCGGTTGCTGGAAACCAATCGATCAATTTCAGGGTTTTTCACCAGTAGTTGTCGGTTTAACTTCGAATTCTTTCGCGCGGATCATCCTTGCTTGGAACGACCCTCGTATTGTACTCATAAACGCGCAAAACATGGGTTGAAAAGGTGAGAAGGCCCGGGAAAATCAACACAGAGAAGCGGTGAGCGGTTTGAGGTAACGTGATCCTCTATGACAGAGAGCAACCAGAAAACCGTTACCCCGGGGGACTCTCGGGGAGACCGCATTTGGGTTGAAGATGACAGCGGCCGGCGACCGTTCATGCGCGGAATCATGGTTCATTCCCTGATGTCTCGTGGTGTCAGCTTCGACGAAGCCTTTGGGACCGCAAACATCGTCAAGGAGCGCGCCCAGGCGCGGGGTGTCGTGCCGCGTACCGAATTGGCGAAGTGGATCGGTGAAATCCTTTCCAGCGACGTACTCAGCGAGCATCAGCCGCCCATTCCTCTGCCTGCCGGTGTCATCGTGGGTGGGGCCGACGAAACAAATCCGTTTTCGAAGGGTCAGCTCGCCCAGTCATTGCTGGCTGCGTCGGTTGACCCCAGCGACGCGTTCGATGTGGCGCGTGAGATTGAGATCGACCTACTTCGGCAAGGTCGCCGCCGCGTTGGGCGCCAAGAACTTCGCCGCGCTGCGTATGAAAAGATGTTGGGTCGTTTTGGGGACCGGACTGCTTCGCGATATCTGATCTGGCGCGAATTTCAGGAGCCAGAAAAACCAGTCATCATCTTGCTCGGCGGAAGCAGTGGCGTTGGCAAAACATCCTTGGCCCTCGAAGTCGCTCGACGCCTCGGCATTAGCCGTGTGCTCTCGACGGACTCCATTCGGCAGGTCATGCGCCTGACACTTTCTCCTGAACTCATGCCCTCGATCCACGCTTCGTCCTTCGAGGCCCACCGATCCATTGCCAACGCGACCGGGCAAACTGAAGCCGCGGAGAGCGATGTCGTCGACGGATTCATGAACCAGGCCTCGCTAGTTTCGGTCGGTGTTCGCGCCATGATTGAAAGGGCGATCGAAGAGAGTACGAGCATGGTCCTCGACGGTGTTTCGCTAGTTCCCGGCTTGATCGACCTGAACACCTTTGCCGAAGACGCCCATGTCATCTATCTCGTCGTGGCGCGCCTCGACGAAGACAGCTTTCGCAACCACTTCATTGCGCGCGGTAAGCGTCAGCTACACCGAAATGCGAGCCGCTATGTCGAGAACCTGGACGGTATTCTGAAAATCCAGGAGCAATTTCTCGAACTCGCCGACCACTACGACATCCCGATTGTGGACAACGTGACGATCGATACATCGGTCATGCTCGTGATCCGTCACGTCGTGGAAACACTGCGCAAGTCCGGTAACTTCGACGAGGTAGACCAAATCTAGCGCCACTCCTCCGGGGTGAGCGTCTCGCACCTTCTGCCTCGGAGAATCCCTCATGTCCCAAAGTACGCCCCCCACCATCACGCGGTTGGGCGCGCTCCGCGACGCCGGTTTCGGCCAGCGGACCCTGCGCGAAGAACTTCGAGCGAACCTCGAAAGTTTTATGCGTGAAGGTCGTCCGATTTTTTCTGGCATCGTGGGCTACGAAGAAACGGTGATCCCGGCGCTCGAGAATGCGCTGCTGTGTGGCCACGACATGATCTTTTTGGGCGAACGCGGTCAGGCCAAGACGCGGATGATTCGCTCGATTATCGGGCTGTTAGATGAATGGATCCCCGAGATCGCAGGAAGCGAGATCCACGACGATCCCTTCGACCCCGTTTCCGCCTTCGGCCGCGAAGTTTTCGCGCGCGATGGAGATGACACGGTAATCAACTGGTTGCACCGCGAAGATCGCTACGGTGAAAAGTTGGCGACGCCAGACACCGCAATCGCTGACTTGATCGGTGACGTGGATCCGATCAAGGTCGCCGAAGGGCATCACCTCAGCGACGAGTACACGCTGCACTTTGGTCTCTTGCCCCGGACGCATCGTGGGATCTTCTGCATCAACGAACTGCCGGACCTCACCGAAAAGGTGCAAGTCGGTTTGTTTAACGTCATGGAAGAACGGGACATTCAGGTAAAGGGGTATCGGGTTCGATTGCCCATCGACGTGCTCGTCGTTGCCAGCGCGAACCCTGAGGACTACACGAGTCGCGGCCGAATTATTACGCCGCTGAAGGATCGCTACGCGGCGCAGATTCGCACGCATTATCCGCGCTATCGCGACCTCGAAATTGAAGTCGCGAATCAAGAGGCCAAGCTTCCAACGCTCGAAGGCACGACGGTGTACGTCCCGGAATACATGCAGGAGATCGTCGCCGAGCTGACCTTTCAGGCGCGCAGCAGTGCAGACATCAGCCAAGCTTCGGGGGTGTCGGTGCGCATGACGATCGCCAACTTCGAAACCCTGGTCGCCAACGCGCAACGCCGAGCGCTGGCGCAAAAGGAGAGCGAAGCCGTCCCGCGCATTACTGACCTGCCGGCACTCTTGGCATCCAGCCGCGGCAAAATCGAACTCGAATACGCCGGCGCGGAACGCACTGAAGACGAAGTCATCCACGACTTGATTCAGCGCGCCGTTCGCGTGGTTTATGAAGAGCAGGTGGGTGAAGAAGACGTGAAGAGTGTCGTCGAAGCCTTTGATCAGGGTTGGCAGGTCGAAGTCGCGGCGTCATTGCCCTCGAATGGCTACCTCGACGGCTTGGATGAGATCACCGGCCTTCGCGATTTGGCCGTAAAACTATCTGGCGGCAAATCGGACGCGCAGTTGGCTTCTGCGATCGAGTTTGTCCTCGAAGGTCTTCACCTCGCAAATCGACTCAACAAGGACGAGATCGAAGGCGCCACCCGCTACGGCAAATTGCGGTCCACAGCTTGAAGTCGTTTCGCTACAGCCGCTGGGACGGAACCCGCAAGGAGTTCAGTCTCGACACCAAGAGTGCGCTCGATGCGTTGAGCGAACTCATGATGGAAGGGCTGAGTGCGCAAGAAGCGCTGGAATGGATGCAGCGTATGGGGTTCGAGCTTGCAGGTCTCAACATACGTGTGATGGGTCTCGACGAACTCATGCACGAGTTTCGCGAGACACTGCGCGGCCTGTATAACCAATATTCTCTCGATGAAGCGCTCCCCGAAATGGAAGCGCGCTTTGAAGAGATCTTGAATCGCGAACAGCAAACGCTTCAAAACAGACACGGCTTTGAGTCCACCGCGATGAACGGCTTCATGGAACGCC
Source organism: Myxococcota bacterium (assembly GCA_041891195.1). GTDB lineage: Bacteria > Myxococcota_A > UBA9160 > UBA9160 > UBA4427 > DUBZ01. The sequence goes on from JASDVE010000147.1 coordinate 3,645, forward strand.
GGCACGACGAATCCACGAAGCGAAGTGATCGCATCGAACGCTTTCGGGACTATGGTTTTGAAGACGAGCAAGCCGCCCAGGACTTCGCGGAGCTCTTGGCCGAACTCGACGCGCTCAAGCAACTCGAAGACTTCATGGAAGAGCGGGGCGAACGCTTTCGTGGGACCGAATTTGCGGACTATGACGAAGCCCAAGACATCCGTGAACAAATCCAAGCCCTGGAAAAAATGATGCAGCAACTGGAATCGGGAGACCTAGAAGGAATCTCGGGTGAGGAGCTGGCGGAACTTCTGGGCGACAAAGCCGCCGAGTCCTTCATCATGATTCGTGGCCTCGAATCGCAAATGCGTGATGCCGGTTTAATGAGAGGGGAGGGGGACGACCTCGAACTCACGCCGCGGGCGATTCGGCAGATGGGCGCGAGCGCATTGGCCGACGTGTACGGCATGTTGAAGCGCGACCGCGCTGGCGAACACGATTCGAAAGACCGAGGCATCGCGCTCCCACGTCCCGACGAGACCCGCCCTTGGGAATACGGCGACTCCCTCGACATCGACATCGTAAAAACCGTGATGAATGGCGTAAAACGACGCGCGAAAGAGGGCGGTGCCACGGCGCAGTCCAGAGTTTCCCTTGCCGTGGACGACTTCGAAGTTCGCGAGACGGACTGCATCACCCAGACCACAACTATCTTGCTGCTCGACCTGAGCTGGTCGATGTCTTGGGCGGGCCGCTTCCCGGCGGCAAAGCGCGTGGCGATGGCGCTCGATCATCTGATTCGGACGCGATATCCCCGGGACCATTTTGCCGTGGTGGGTTTCTCGACGACGGCACGCGAGATCCCGATCGGTGACCTCCCGGAAGTCTGCTGGGACATGGGCGACCCCTTCACCAACCTCCAGCAGGGGCTCATGGTCGCCGAAGACTTGATCCGCAAGAAGCCGTGTTCTTCCCCGCAGATCCTGGTGATCACCGACGGCCAGCCTACGGCCTACTTGCACGAGGGCGAGTTGCGCGTCGAATGGCCCAACGGCATGGGTGGCGTCTCTCCCCATGCGGTCGCAGAAACGCTAAACCAAGTGCGCCGGGTCACCCGGCGTGGCATCACCATTAATACGTTTATGCTCGACGACGCTCCTGAACTGGTCGGCTTCGTAGAGCGAATGACCCAGATCAATCACGGCAGGGCGTTCTATACTGCGCCGAGCCAGCTCGGGTCGTTCATGATGGTCGACTACGTTTCGCAACGTCGACGTCAGCGCTGAACGCGCCTCGCTCGAATCCAAAGAAAGCGCACCCAACATGTCCCGCAGCTTGAAATACGATATCCCCGGCGTCGACTGGCGTCGCAGCATGGCGGACGCCTACGAGTTCGGCATCCACTCGCTATTTGAACCCGACTACACGGCACCTTTTCCGCTCGTGGTCGAAATCGGTTTTGGGCGGGGTGAGTTCTTATTGGAGTTGGCGGCCAAGTTCCCCGACGTTGCGTTCTTCGGCGTCGAAGTGTCTTGGAAGCGCGTGCTCAAGATGGCGCGCAAGGTCGCTAGGGCGGAACTCGGAAACGTTCGCCTCGTGGCGGGACGCGGCGAAGCGATTCTGCAAGATTGTTTGCCCGACCAAAGCGTGCAGGAAATCTGGGTGAACTTTTCGGATCCATGGCCGAAGGCCGCGCATGCGCATCGCCGTATTTTCCAGCCGCCGTTCATTCGTCGAGCGGCGCAAGTGCTCGAACCCACCGGCGTGCTGAAGATTGCGACGGACGATCCAATTTACGCAGTGCAGATCGACGAAGTCTTGTCCGGCGAGCCGCTGCTGCACAATGTCCACGCGCCGGCGCCGTACATTGGCGAAGATCCGGCACGTATCGAAACGTCGTACGAACAAGACTGGCGCGCCGAAGGGCGCACGATCCATTTCTTCGACTACGTTCCCCAAAACGTTCCCCAAAACGTTCCCCAAAACGTGCGACGAAAGGCCGACGGCGCAGTGTCCGAATCATGAAGCATCCCGCGAACCTGAAAGACTACAGCCTCGAGTCCCGGCGCGAACGCTTCGTCGGCGCCTGGGGGCCCCCATATCGCGCCGCGCAGAATTGGTA
>JASDVE010000148.1:0-5738 GCA_041891195.1 Myxococcota bacterium
ATCACGACGAGCACAAGAAGTTTCCATGGTCGTTCTACAACGCCTTCGCCGAGGCTGGATGGATGGGCGTCGTCATCCCCGAGAAGTACGGAGGTGCCGGGTTGGGCATTGTCGAAGCAGCCACCTTGCTACGTGAAGTGGCGGGAAGCGCCGGAGCGATGAATGCCGCGTCGGCGTTGCACCTTTCGATCTTCGGCATGGGCCCGGTGATTCATCACGGGTCCGAATCGATGAAGGAGCGATACCTGCCTCCGACTGCGACGGGAGAGTTGCACGTCTCGTTTGGGGTGACCGAAGATGACGCCGGTACCGACACGTCGCGCATTCGCACGCTTGCACAGCGAACGGACTCGGGCTGGGTCGTGACCGGTAAGAAGATCTGGAACACGAAGGCCCAGCAAGCCCAGAAGGTTCTCTTGCTTGCCCGGACGACACCGCGCGAAGAGTGTAAGAGAAAGCTGGATGGCCTCACCTTGTTCCTTGCAGACCTCGATCCGGCCCACTGCGAGATCCGCGAAATTTCGAAATTGGGACGCAATGCGATCAACTCGAATGAGTTGTTCATCAACGATTTGCCGATCAGCGATGACGATGTTGTCGGCGAGGTCGGGCGCGGGTTCTATCAGTTGCTCGATGGGCTAAATCCCGAGCGCATCCTGCTCGCTGCCGAAGCGTGCGGGATCGGCTTTCGCGCAGTTGAAGTTGCAACGCAGTACGCGAAAGAACGCATCGTGTTTGACCGCCCCATTGGACAGAACCAAGCAATCGCTCACCCGCTCGCAGACTCCTACAGCGAACTTCTCGCCTCGGAGCTTCTGTGGCAAAAGGCGGCTTGGGCCTACGACGCGGGGCAGCCATCGGGCCCGCTTGCCAACATGGCAAAGTTTCGCTGCGCGGAGGCAAGCTTTCGGGCTTGCGACCGCGCGCTGCAGACGTTTGGCGGTTTCGGCTACGCGCGAGAATATCACGTGGAGCGCTACTGGCGTGAGGCACGCTTAATGCGCCTTGCGCCGATCTCCCAAGAGATGGTGCTCAACTTTGTCGCGGAACACGTTTTGGAACTTCCGCGCAGCTACTAAATTGACGTTGAACGCTTTGGTTTTGGCTTGTCGAACCCGCGGAGTTCTTCGACGCCGACAAAGGCGGCTAGCCGCAGCAAGTTCTGTCGCAGGCTAGTGATCCGAGCTGCTGACGCCTTGATCCCGGGTTCCCACCACAGCCCGAGCACTTCAAGCGCCCCCTCTTTGCGGTGCGCCTTGAGGTCAATGCGCCCGGTAAAACGATCGCCTTCGAGGATCGGCAGGACGTAGTAGCCATATTCACGCTTGGCCGCGGGCACGAAGACTTCGATCCGATAGTCGAATCCAAATAGCCAACTCAGTCTCTTGCGATCCCGGATCACCGGATCGAAGGGACTCACGAGCCGCATTCCGCGACTCGGTGCTTGGGTGGCGGCGAGACGGTCAAAATTTTCCGTCAAGGCGAAGCGGAGGCGAGGCGTAGATCCGTCCGCAGTCTTCACCGCGACTTCGACCAAGCCTCCCGTCGTCGTTTCTTTCTCGATCCACTTTCGCGCCGTTGCAGTCGAGAACGTATGCCAGAAGCCAGCAAGTTCTACGGCCGTGGCAGCGCCCATTCGTTTCAGCGCGGCTCGACACTTCCAGTCGACGCTTTCCTCCCAGTCGATCTTTTGATCCCGATGGTGAGCCGGGACGATGTTCTCCATCCGGTCATACACCTTTTGAAATCCTTCTCGTCGAGCAATGCCGAATTCACCGGTCCGCCATAAGTATTCAAGTGCGGCCTTCTCCTGGGTCCAGCCCCACCACGAACCTCGCTTTACCCCCGCTGCGTTCTCGAAATCGCGGGTGCGTAGCGGCCCCTCTGCGTCGATCCGCTTGCGCACCGCGTTGAGAACTTGGTTGGGCTTCGTGCCGAGTCGTCGGCTCCAGCGTGGTTCGCGCAAAAGGTTGCTTGCCGCGTCGAAGCGATGCTGCCAGTGCTTGAACATACTCGACGGCACGATGCAGGCGTCGTGGGTCCAGTGCTCGAATAGGGAACCCTCTTCTGCGATCAGATCGTAGAGCATCTCACGCTTGTAGTTGCGATTGCGCGAGAACAAGATCATATGGTGCGCACGCTCGACCACGTTGATCGAATCGACCTGTACGTAGGCGAGCTGCTCCACCAACGCTTGAAGTTTGACTTTGTCGAACGGAGAAGTCGGTGCCTCCGAAAGCGCCTGCTCTTCAAGAATCAACCGTCGCATGGCGCGATTCGAGATCGACGCGGGTGCGTTGTTTGTCAGCTTAGTCATGCTCACCGGGCTGATGTTCGTCGAGCATCGGTTCGGTCGCGACTTCGCCGAGAGGCGCAAGATGTTTCACCGTCAAGCTGTCCTTCCATTGTTGGACGAAGTCACGGTCGAGGCCGGCGTGGACCGCAGCGATGACGAGGGTGACGATCCATGAGTCCAATGTAGCGAGCCCACTGTCTGTGGGGGCGTCGCAGATATTTCCCTGTGCTCCGAGGTGCGCCATACCGAGTTCTCCGCCGCCGCCCCCTACGACCCCATCGATCAGTTGAAAATGCAGCGAGGTCGACATCAAGACCCGCTTGCGGAATTGATCGCCCTCGAACTTCGTCGTATTCGCAACGCGAAGAAAGATTTCGTGCATCGGCTACTGGATCAGATCGGTTCACCGTAAGTCAACCGCACGATCAAAGTGCTTGTACGCCAAGCCCACGAGGTTCTTCCGCTCACGCCCGAAGCGCGAGGCCGTCCAGCGACCGTATGGGACTTCAGCGTAGGGGGACTGGGTTCGGATTTCGTGCGGACAAAGAAAAAAAAGAGCCAGGCTTTCTCTGCGTGGGAAACAGCCGCGCCTCGGCTCGGATTGAGCACGCGAACATTGCCCTTCAGGCCGGAGATCACGATGACATCGCCGTTCCGTATTGCGAGTCAAGCGTCGTGGCCTGGACGAAAACGAAGCTCGCGAAGGCAATAAAAATGACCGCCACGGATGAACCTGCCCAGAACAGGGGCTCGCTTCATGTGATCCTCCTGTAAATGGGGTGCAGAGAGTCACCGCCCTGCACTTGCGTGTTCCCAATCCTGCGAACCCAGACCCGCAAAAGACCGTGGAGGTTTTTCGTCTGGGCGCCCGGAGGCCTCCTACGCCCGTCTCAAGGGTGAGCAATCGCGTCGTTGCTCGCTAAGATCTGGCCGCGTTAATCCGAAACGGCGACCCGCGAAACGTGGGCGCCCATTTCCGCGGGCCAAGCTCCCGCAAATACATCAGGAGAATCAGAACATGCGCGAAGCTGTCATCGTTTCTACCGCTCGCACGGGGCTCGCGAAGTCTCATCGCGGCGGCTTCAACAACACCGGCGGCGTCGCCATGGCGGGCCACGCGATCGAGCATTCGATCAAGCGCGCGGGCATCGACCCGGCCGAAATCGACGAAGTCGTGCTCGGTTGCGGTACGCCCCAGGGCACCACCGGCAACAACATTGGTCGCCTGGCCGCAGTCAAGGCGGGCTGCCCGGTCGAGACCACGGGCGTCACGGTGAGCCGGCATTGTTCCTCGGGTCTGAATGCCATTGCAACGGCGGCAGGTCGCATCATTGTCGACGGTGAGCAGATCGTCGTAGGTGCCGGGGTCGAATCGATCTCGCACAGCATGACGGGCTCGGGTTTCACCCATCAGGTGGACAAGGAACTCTACGAGCGGTATCCCGGCCTTTGGATGGCGATGATCGAAACCGCCGACATCGTGGCCGAGCGCTACGGCGTGAGCCGCGAGTACCAGGACGAGTATTCGCTTCAGAGCCAGCTGCGCACCGCGGCAGCTCAAGAAGCCGGTCTCTTCGACGACGAAATTGTCCCGATGGACACGACCATGATCGTCAAGGACAAAGAGTCCGGTGAGACGTCCGAAGTCGCCTATACGGTGGACAAGGACGAATGCAACCGACCGTCGACGACGCTCGAAGGCCTTCAGAAGTTGGCCCCCATTCGCGGCGAGAAGATGTTCATCACAGCAGGCAACGCGTCCCAGCTTTCTGATGGCGCGGCATCGGTCGTGATGATGGAAGCCGGCGAAGCCAAGAAGCGCGGCCTCGACCCGCTCGGTGCCTTCCGCGGTTTTGCCGCAGCAGGTTGTGAGCCGGATGAAATGGGCATCGGGCCCGTGTTCGCAGTGCCGAAGCTTCTCGAACGAGCAGGCCTCACGGTTGACGACATTGACCTGTGGGAGCTCAACGAAGCTTTCGCCAGCCAGTGCCTGTACAGCCGGGACAAGCTCGGAATCGATCCGGCCAAGTACAACGTGAACGGCGGCTCGATCTCAGTCGGCCACCCCTTCGGCATGACGGGCGCACGCTGCGTGGGCCACTTGCTCCTCGAGGGCAAGCGCCGCAAGGCCAAGTGGGGCGTGGTGACGATGTGCATCGGTGGCGGTCAAGGCGCCGCAGGGTTGTTCGAGATCTTCTAATTCGAACGCCTGCTCCAAGAATACGAACCGCCCACCCTACTGGTCATCGCTGTGAGGGTGGGCGGTTTTGTTTTGGAGCCGTGTTCTTGGAATAAGCCGTGAACGCTATGAATCCAAGCCACCGTCGAGAGGCGCGCCGTTCATCCCCGTATTGAGCTGCGCTGCCCCAACCATCTCTCGCACGATGGGACCGAGGACGGTCGGGTCCTGAACGGGCTTCACCGTGGGGCCTCGGTTCCAACCCTCTGCAACTGCGAGCACACCGCCCGACGCTTCGAACACGCGTCCGGTCACGTCACTCGACTCTCGGCTCACAAGCCACGTCACGATCGGAGCGATCCAGCGCGGGCTCTGGGCTTCGCGCATTTCGTCGGTGATTTCTCCGGGGTGTAGGTCTTCGGTCAGACGCGTCAGCGCACCGGGGGCGATGCAGTTCACCGTGACGCCGTAGCGCGCGAGTTCCCTCGCCGAGATCACACTGAATGCCGCGATACCGGCCTTGGCCGCACCATAGTTTGTCTGCCCCGGGTTTCCGTAGATACCAGACACCGACGTTGTATTGATCAAGCGTGCGTCGATGGTGTTGCCTGCCTTGCTTTGCTCGCGCCAATACTGGGCGGCGTGGTGTGCCGGAGCAAACGTTCCTTTGAGGTGCACGTTGATGACGGCATCCCATTCCTTTTCTTGCATGTTCACCAGCATGCGGTCGCGTAAAATTCCTGCGTTGTTCACCAGTGCGTCTAGACGCCCGTACTTGTCGATGGCTTGATGGATCATTTCGTGGGCGGACTTGAAGTCGGCGACGTTCGACGTGTTCGCAATAGCTTCGCCGCCACCTGCACGGATCTCACTCGCGACTTCTTCCGCGGGGCCGGCATCCACGCCTTCACCGTCCCGAGCTCCGCCGAGATCATTGACCACAACCCTCGCACCATGCTCGGCCAGCATCAACGCGTATTCGCGGCCAATGCCACGCCCTGCACCGGTGACGATGACGACCCGGTCTTCACAAAACGTACTCATGCTCTTCCTCCGTTCAAGTTGTGTGTTGCCCCCAATGATAGGCTCTCGCAGCGAGGTTTTCCGACCGTCCGCAGCTGAGATCCCGGCTGTTCCTGGCAGGGTCGCTTGTGGCTTTGTTTGCGATCTACAACCCCACGCGATGCAATGTGGGTTAGGCGGGTTTGTGCCAAGCAATCAAGCTTGGAACCGAACGGGGGTCGGGGCAACGATCGCGGCTTG
>JASDVE010000149.1:0-5729 GCA_041891195.1 Myxococcota bacterium
CTCATCGAGAACGCGTCAAAGGAGATGGTCGTATGGACGTGTAGATCGCCAAACTGCGGCGTGCGAAGCGGATTGTAGTCGCTGCACTGCTCGCGTTCCTCTGTTTTTTCGAAAGCGGCGCTTTCTGCTTGCGCAAACGCGGGACCGGTCAAGAGAATCCCGATCAGACTGGCGATTCCAATCCACGTCGGTCCACGGCTGATTCTATGGGTCGCCTTCACTTCCATTCCCCCCGTCGGGCCGGAGCCGTGCCCGTTTCGCGGGACTAAATAGCGGACCGACAAACCTGCCGAAACGATAGAAGGGACATTCGGGTGTACCGACACGGGGGCGCATCACACCGACTTCGATGCACCGATCGATCTGCAAAGATTTGGAAGGAAGAACGGCTGCTTTCGGGAGAAAGCTATTGCTGCGCCGCGATCTCGACCGAAGATTTCGAGTTCGTTTGGGCCTTCGCGTAAGCCTTCGCGCGAAAGTTCGACATCACAGTCGTGAGGTGGGCATTCACACGCTTCGTGCGCATCTTCTCGATGCTCGTAGAACGATCTTCGAGCTTTTGCAGGCCGTTGAGAATTGCGGTGGACTGGCTCTGCACCATTGAGTCCACGATCCATGCGGTTTTGTTCGCAATGCGCTCTTCGACCAACTGCCGCGCGGCTTCAACCTGCATCTGATTCTCGACGGTATCGACGTCCGCGGTTTTGCTCAGGGTGATGTTCTGTGTCTGCGGAGGCTCGACCTTGGCAACGTCGGCCAAAACAGAACCGGGCGCGGAGGTGATCAACACCCCTGCAAATAGAGATGCGGCCACGGTGCGGCGTGTTGTTGCTGCTGCGCCAGCGATGGACGTAAGTGGGCGCATGGGGGATGTTCGTGTCACGGATCTGTCTCCTGGAGAACGCTGAGTGGAACTATCGGTATCTCCTTTTGAAAGTTGACTCCAAATCACTACGTTCGTGACGAATCAACAGAGTTTTTGAAGAATAATTTCCAAGACAGGTGGGAACGTACAGCCGGACATGAATAATTCCGCTCGGACGACAAGAGTTGGAGGCTCGCGCGGTCCTGAATTCATGAATTCGGCAGTGTTATGGCGCGATCGCGCTTTCGTACCAAATCGATTCTTGAAAATCGCAATACGTCAGCCGGCGTAGATGGAAGTGAAGCGCAATGTCATCGCCCCATGTTGGAACCGTCGGCCTGCGCAAAGTATCCGAACAGATGTAACGCTCGTTTCGGCATTGGCCTCTGTTGAATGAAGCAGCAGTAGCCCCGGCGTGATGGCTTGGGCAACAGCAACGCAAGGTCTCGCGTGTCTTGGGCAACGTTTTTTTTTTAACGCGAGCGGCACGGTGTAACGCGAGGTGATTCGATGTAAGACAGCCAGGCGTTAGAAACGAAGCTTCTTCACGCCTCGCGTGGCCCATCGTCATCTGCACAACGCTTGACCGTAACCGGGCCCATGATGCTAGGGTGTGAATCCCGTACTTTCTTCGACGGCGATCGCACGCGCCGCTTAAAATGAATGCAGTTCAAAAACCGCTCACTGACCGAACGATTGGCAAAGGAACGACCATGAACCGGATGGCTCCCCCGAAGAGGCGCGCGGCGACATGCGCAGCCCTTCTATTCTGCTCGCTGCTCACCACAGTGGCCTTCAGTACTGCCTTCGCGCAGGACGGCGGTTCGGATGGATCCGAACCTCTGGCCGAAGCGATTTCCGTGCGCAAGCAGGGCAATGTGGACGGCAAAGAATCGCAGGTTCGAATCGACGACGTTAGTGCCGAGACGGAGAGCCTGTTCACGAAATATCAGAACACGTTGGCGCAGATCGATTCGATTCGTGTGTACAACGCGCAGATGCGTCGGCTGATCGAGTTTCAGAACGAAGAAATTACTTCGCTGAACGATCAAGTGGACCGCGTCGAAGTCGTGGGCCGAAGCGTAACGCCGCTGATGTTGCGGATGATCGAAGCCATCGACGCGACCGTCCAGCTCGACGTTCCGTTTCTTGCAGAGGAACGCGCAGATCGCATCAAGGAACTTCACAAGTTGATGGGCCGCGCGGACGTTTCTGCGGCTGAGAAGTACCGCCAGATCATGGAGGCCTATCAGACCGAAAATGAATACGGTCGAACCATTGAGGCCTATCGTTCAACCGTCTCCTTTGAAGGCACGGAAATTCAGGCTGACTTTCTGCGTTTCGGTCGCATCGCGCTCGTGTACCAATCAATCGACGGCAAGCGCGCCGGTGTTTGGAATCAAGAAGTGCGCGCCTGGGAAAAACTCGACTCGGGCTATCAGACTGCAATCAAAGAGGGACTCAAAATCGCGCGCAAACAACAAGCACCTGACCTGATCCGGTTGCCGCTCCCCGTTCCCGCGGCCTTGGGAGGGCAGGGCTGATGCGCGCAATTCAAGGAACAGCTTCTGTCCCCATTTTTGTGGCCACTTTCGCTTCTGTACTCGCGGCTAGTTTGATTCTGGCTCCGGTCGCATTCGCTCAGGATGAGGGCTCCGAACCCACTCGTCTCACCGAGCAACCGAAGAGCCCCGAGCCCACGACGCTCGACGATCTTCTCGGCATGGTGAAGGAAGGCTTCATCGCAGAATCCTCTGATAACAAGGCTCGAGAGGACCGGTTTCTTGCCGCAAAAGATGATCAGCAGGGCTTGCTCGACCAAGCGCTCGCCGTTCTCGCGGACGAAGAAGCCAAGAGCCAAACGCTTGAGACCACCTACAGCGACAACGAACCCTTGATCGGCGGCCTCGAAGAATCTCTGGCCGAGCGTCTCGGTCAAATGGGTGAATTGTTCGGCGTTGTTCGCCAAGTCTCCAATGATCTCAGCGGTCAAGTCTGGGAGTCGTTGACCAGCGCACAACTCGGCCCGCGCAAAGAATTGCTCGATCGTCTCGGTCGCAGCAAAGAATTGCCGACCACCGAAGATCTCGAAGCGCTTTGGTTCGAAATGCAGCGCGAAATTACGGCGCAGGGAAAGGTCGAGCGCTTCAATGCTGAGATCATTACGACTGGGGGCGGAAAAGCGGTACGCGAAGTTATTCGCGCCGGACCGTTTACTGCAATTTCGAACGGCGGCTACCTGCTCTGGGACCCCGTGAAGCAGACCCTCGGCGAATTGAGCCGACAGCCTCCGTCGAAGTACTTGGACACGGTGGGCGGTTTCGAGTCCGCAACTTCTGGCTACGCGAAGCTCGCAGTTGATCCTTCGAAGGGTGCCCTGCTCAACGCGTTGCTCGATACGCCGAGTCCCGTCGAGCGCGTTAACCAAGGTGGATACGTCGGTCGTGTCATCCTTACGTTGGGTATCGGAGCACTCCTCGTCGGGATCTGGCGCTGGCTCGTGATTTCGACGGCCAGTCGAAAAGTAAGGGCCCAGCAGAAGAACAACGCGTCCAAGACGGACAATCCGCTGGGTCGTATCCTTGCCATTTCCGAGAACCAAGCTGCGATTGGCAGCGAGTCGTTGGAGCTTCGCCTCGACGAAGCGGTGCTTAAAGAGACCAGCGAACTCGAGCGATACCTGTGGCTGGTGAAGACGGTCTCCGTGGTTGCACCGCTGCTCGGCCTACTCGGAACCGTGACCGGTATGATTCAGACCTTCCAGGCCATCACGCTCTTTGGCGCTGGCGATCCCAAGATGATGGCCGGAGGCATTTCCGAAGCGCTTGTGACGACCATGCTAGGTCTCATCACGGCGATTCCACTCGTGCTTCTCTATGACACGCTGAGCAACAGTGCGTCGCGCATCATCGACATCCTTGATCAGCAGAGTGCAGGCTTGATCGCTGCCCGTGCGGAGGGGCTCGATGTGGGAGATTGAGGCGTTTGCAGCCGTCCGCGGTTTCATTGAAACCGGTGGGGACGTGTTGCTGGTCATCGCCTTCGTAACCGCCACGATGTGGACCATGATCTTGGAGCGGCTTTGGTACTTCCGCGTCGGGCATCGTGAGTACGCGTCTAAGGTTGTCAGCTTTTGGGCTGAGCGTGAAGACCATACTTCGTGGAGCGCGCACAAGATCCGCGACTTGTTGATCTCGCGGATCGATCTCCGGCTGACGGACGGCCTGAGTCTGATTCGTACGTTGGTGGCTGTGTGTCCGATGCTGGGTCTTCTCGGCACCGTGACAGGGATGATTGAAGTGTTTGACGTCATGGCCAGTGGCGGAGGAAACACCCGAGGTATGGCGGCCGGCGTGTCAAAGGCAACGCTTCCCACAATGGCGGGAATGGTGGCGGCGATCTCAGGCATGTTGTTCAGCATTCAGCTCGAACACTTTGCCGAAGCCCGCACTGCTCAAGAGCAAGACCAACTAGACATCAATCATGACGACGATTTATACTCGGACTGAGAGAACCCCATGAGACGAAAAAGAGGCCGTAATAAGCCGGAGAGTGAAGTCAACTTGACGCCCATGCTGGACGTGGTCTTCATTATGTTGATTTTCTTCATTGTGACCGCTTCGTTCGTAAAGGAGGCTGGCATTGAAATCAGCCGGCCCGGCGCGTCGACAGCGACGCGAAACGAGAAGGGGAACATCCTGATTGCGATCACGGAAACGAACCAGGTCTGGATGGATCGACGACAGATCGATCCGCGCGCACTCCGAGCAAACATCGAGCGCATGCGCGCGGAAAACCCCAATGGCGCTGTGATCATCCAGGCGGATATTAAGAGCGAAAACGGGCTCTTGGTCAAAGTCATGGATGCGGCCAAGTTGGCCGGCATCAAGAGCATTTCATTGGCAGCCGAGATCATTCAATAGATGATCGCGCGGATCCCCATTTCCCTCGCTCTCGCATGTGTCATCACGTTCGGTTTGTTCTGGACGATGCAGGCGCTCGTCAGCGCCGAAGGGAAGTTGCAGGAGGGCTCGAGCTCCCCGAAGATCGACTTTGTGCGCCTGCGGAAGAACAAGGCTCCCCAGGAAAAGAAGCGCGAACCTCCCAAACGGCAGAAGCCCGAACAGGCGCCGCCACCGCCGGACATCAGTATGTCGAAGGCCAGTTTGGAACCCTCGACTGACTTTAGTTCGGTTGTGAGTGACCTGAACGTGAGCGACGGCATCGCAGACGGACTCGCGGGTGGCGCGGGGTCGGACCGCGACGCGGTGCCGCTGGTGCGAATTGAGCCCGACTACCCAATGCGCGCCCGACAGCGCGGCATCGAAGGCTTTGTGCACGTGGCCTTTACAATTTCGAAAGCCGGAACGGTGAAAGATGTTGAAATCGTCAAGTCTCAGCCGCCTGGCACCTTTGACAAAGCTGCGGTCACCGCGGTGAGTCGCTGGAAGTACAACCCCAAGATCGTTTCAGGCGTGCCGGTCGAGCGACCCAATCAACAAATGTGGTTTCCCTTTGATATGGACAACTGAGTTGTGATTCGAATCCAAACTATTCGCATCGTTACGCTTGTTCTACTTGCTGCCGGGTTGGTTCTCGCCTTTGGCGGGACTGCCGCAGCGCAGAGCGGTGGTGGGAGCAGAAAGGGCGGCGCGTGGGCGCGCAAACACCAAGTCGACAAGCTTACCCAGAAGCGATTCGACAAGGTTGCGTTGTTCTATTCCGAGAGCAAGTGGGATGACGCGGGTCGGGTCCTCGATCGCCTGCGCATACGCAGTTTGAACTCGGAAGAAAAAAGGTGGTACTACGCTTGGCGCGGGTATCTCGCGGCCGGACGACTCGACATGAGGTCTGCCCGCGACAA
>JASDVE010000150.1:0-1461 GCA_041891195.1 Myxococcota bacterium
CGCCCGGACGGTTCATGTAGTCGGGAACCTCCAGCCCGAAATGGTCGAGCAGCCAGGGGGCAATATCCGTGACTTCGACTTGTTTGCGCCCGGGCTCGGGTGTCGGGTTCTGCGGGTCGTACGTCAACAGGATCCCGTGCGGAACGTGATACCCGGTGCTCCCGCATTCATCTTCGGTCTCTACGATCTCCATACCGAGGTCAGTATGGGGGATCGGATCGCCGCGAAGCGTCATGAACTTTGTGTTCGGGTCCAGATCGGTCTGCCCAAAGTGAAGGTCAAAGAAGCCACCGTCCTTCGCGGAGGCTTTGGTCGGCACGCCGCAGATGCGCAGCTCGGCCAAGAACTGTTTGAACGTTGTGATCTGCGCGGGGTCGACCACAATGCTGACCGTCGGGTCCATGGCCGGGCGTTTCGACCACTGTGCGGTCGAAACCCCTGCGGCCTGCATGAACTTGTCGACATTGCGCAGGTACAGCTGGGTGTCGACGTGGTCTCCCCAAGTTGCCGCTTGGCCCATGCTTGACGCCGTCACGATCACGTACTCGGGGTTGCGATCTGCAAATGCAACGAGTCGTTCAAAAAAGTTATTGAACCAATACATCGCGTAGTCGATCTCGCCGCAGTACTGCGCTTGCCAGTCTTCGCTCAGTTCGAGCTCGTTGAAGTCACTGGGAAACAAGGCGGCCCAGTAGCGATGCATTGCCGAGGCCACATGGTTGCTAAAGATGTTGCTGAAGCTGGGTTGGGTCTTCTTCAGCTGCTTCATGTAGAGATCGAATGCCAGCACAGACTGAAATGTGCGGCGTCGCGTTCGTTTCCACGGTTCGGCTCGCTCATCGAGAAGTTGCTTCGCAACGCTCAATAGCGTCTGGGGTCGAAGGCCCAAACCCGGCGCTTGCATCATGAAACGCATGAGAGAGCCGTAGTCCATTCGCGTCGAGACGTTTCCCGCCGATTCGCGCGCCATCACCAAGTTGAAGTTTTGAAAACTGGTGAGCGGGGCGGGGTGGCTATCGGGGGTCGGGGCAAAGGTGTCCGGTAGGTAGAATGAGTAGCGCTCTGAATCTTCGGGCAGCGGCCAAGAATGGAGAGGGCCGAACACGCCAGTCGAAATTCCGGCGTCCACAAGCTTCTTCCAGATCGGTGGATAGAGGCTGTCTTGTTCTTCGAGGTTCTGGCCCAGATGCATGATGTCGTGCACTTCGTTGTTGACGCCGCGATGCAGCGAAGGCCAGGTGATCCAGGGCGAAAGGCTGCAGTTGTCCGTCGTCAACGTTTCGAACTGAGTCGACTTGGGAAGCGTGCGAGCGAGCGACGAGTTGGGGTTCTGCTCGACGAAATGATCGAGGATGCGGTAGGGCACTTCATTCATTTCGAGTAAGACGATTTTACGAGCCATTCTGGAACCTCTTTTAACTTGCGGTGCGGAACCTTGCGCGTTCCGGTTCTCACCGGGCG
>JASDVE010000150.1:1471-4392 GCA_041891195.1 Myxococcota bacterium
GCGTATCGGTCGTGTGACAGCGCCATCTGATCGGACCCTGGGGACTTCCAGGCCAGAACCCTGACTATAAAACAAAAACGGGAAAAAACGCCGATTTGTGTTTTTGGAGGTCTTGTTCCTCTCTCGGACTCCAATTCCGGCCGTCGCCGGGGATAATTCAATGAAGTTATACGCCTAGAGCTGTGACTTGCACGTAAGCGTGGGCATCGGTCGAGGTAAATAGTGAGTTCAATCGCACGGTCAAGGCCAAGCAGTCTGGTCGCGACCGCGCGCAAACGAACGACTATTTGATTCGCTTCAGATACCCGCCGACGTTGTTCGAAATCAGTAGCCGCTCGCGGTCCTCGTCTGTTTCGTAGTTATCGTTCTCTTCGAGGAACTCGATGATGGCCCTTAGTGCGCCGGTGCCGAGCGTGTCCTGCACGATGATGTAGCTGCCGACCGGCACCATGTCGGCGTACGCCCGCAGTTCTGAAAGCACGTGCTCGTACGTGTGGGCGGAGTCAAGGATGAACAATGCACGCTTTCCCTTTACCGCCGCTTTTACTTGCTTGACGACCTCGGCCCCGCTGGAGCTGCCAAGCAAAAACGTGACGCGCTCTTTCACAATGGGCAGGTTCTTCGCGCGCTCATCTCGCTTGTCTTTGATGTCGATGGTGATCACGCGGCCATCGGGGTTGACCTGGGCCAGAAATGTCGCCCACAGAGCAGCGCTTCCGCCGCGAAAGGTTCCCGTCTCGACCACGACGTCTGGCTTGACCGCGTACATGATCTCTTGGGTGATCCAAACATCCAGCGGGTTCTGCCAGGTCAGGACCCCCAAGTAGTTGTTCTTCAGCATGCCGTTCTTGAAGGACTGCGGGTACCAAAATTTGCGAAAGCGCGAGATGAACTCTTGATTGCTCATGCCCTCGATTGCGGTTCCGGTCTTCTTGTCTTCCGCTAAGGCCGCAGTCGACACAACGCATGCCGCGCCATAAAAGACAACGAGGGTGGACAACATCTGCATCAGTTTTTCATGTACTTCTCCAAATGGTTCTCGAGGTTAAATCTGCGGATCGACCTTTGGCTGCGCTCGGACTATCGGCGTCAGTCTAGCTTTGCGCGGCAACCGTGTGCTGCGTAGATCACTTTGATCGCGCGGGCGTCACCCGCGGAGCGCATTCGGTTCATCGTGTAACTCACCGTCATTTCGTTTTGCACGTCGATCACCGTCATTGAGCCCCCCCAGCCCGCCCACCACAGCGTGCGATCGTTGGTGCCGAGTGGCGTCTTGGGGCTGTTGAGACCAAAGCCCATCCCAAGCCTGAAGTGATGTCCAGTGGTGCGGTCGATCCCGTCGGCCTGTTGTTCAAAGGCGCGTTCAATTGTCGCAGGACTCAAGAACGTTATACCGCGAGCCAAACCGCCATTGGCAAATGGTGCCATGGCAAGTGCCACCGATCGTGCGTTGCCATGTGCGTTCGATGATGGGAATTCGGCCTGCCGCCAAGCGCGCGTGTTGACCAATGAAGCGCTGCGGCGGCTGCTCTTTTGACCGCGTTCGTGAAGGCTGGGGTCAGGGGAAATGTTTGGCTCTGCCTCGAGTGTTGATACGTCGGCGATACGCGGGAAGTCCCGCTCGGTCACACCAAGGTGAAGGTCGAGGGAGAGCGGCTCTGCGACTTCTTCTCGAAAAAAATGGCCCAGGCTTCTGCCATCGACACGACGAACCAGCTCACCGAGCAACCAGCCCTGAGTCTCCGCGTGATAGCCCGAACCGTCGCCAGGTGTCCAGCTCGGTGCTTGTTCCGCGAGGGTTTTGCAGCACGCGTCCCAATCAAAGAGAGCGAGGTCATCCGGTGGATCGTCGAAGGTTGCGAGCCCCGCGGTATGCCCAAGCACATGGCGAACCAACACGCCGTCTTTGCCATTGGCTGCGAACTCGGGCCAATACATCGCCATGGGTGCGTCGACGTCGAGCTTGCCTCGGTCGTGGAGCATGAGGACGCTCATCGCGCTGATCATCTTCGTAGTCGACCAAATGTTTACGATGGTGTCGCGTTGCCAAGGTTCGCATCGGGCGATGTCGCGGTGTCCACCCCAAAGGTCGACGACCAAATTCCCGCGCAGGGTCACGGCGCAGCTCGCCCCGAGGTCCCCGTCGGCGAAGTTCGCCGTAAAAGTGTCACGTACCGCCTCGAACTCGGGGCTGCACGTTCCGTCGACCGATGAGTTCGGTGCGTCCATGTGCGGAAGCTAGTCCGTCTCGCAACCGCGCGTCAATTCAGAGTCTCTGGGGCGCCCGCCTAGGCTGATCTGGTTTTGTCATGCACCTTGGGCTGAGGCGATGCTGCAAGAGCGGGTGAATTCCCTCGGGAAGAGGGCGCAGAATATCAATAGGGGGAGTTCGACGCTGGCTATGCGAATCGTGTGAGCGTCGCGCAGGCTTCCGATGGCGACGTAGTGCTCGCCAGATGTCACGAGACGTTTCACGAAGGAGCCGATTCTGTGGCCGTAAGCATCTTGATTGCGTGTTGCAATGATAAGAGCTGTGTGGGCCAAGATGGCTGTGAACCCAAGCGACGTGATGACAGAGCGCTTCGAAGTCGATTCCATCAAACACGGGCGTGCTGCTTCTTCTGGATTCATGCCGAAAGGATTTCACAATAGTTCGAGGCTTTGCGTCATTTGGTTGATGCAAGTTCTATACTGTGCGCGTGAAAGACGAAGGTCCCGCAAATTTAGATCGCGTCTTCAGTGTTGAAGAGCTTCGCGTTGCAAGCATGCGGAGCGTCGACGCGTTCGCGGAAGCGTTGGCGTACAAAGACGAAGCGCGTGCTGGCGAGTTTTCGAAGCGGCTTCGTTATGAAACGCTCGCAATGCTTAGGAGTTATGACGGCTGGGAAGACGACCTTATCGCGTGGGTTGCACGCCGAGAG
>JASDVE010000150.1:4402-5725 GCA_041891195.1 Myxococcota bacterium
GCGCTTCGGAGCCGATGGGTTGTTCGGCGGAGGGGGCAATGTCCGGAGCCCATTGCCGTCGTACCGGACAGCCAGTTGCGCGAAGTCGCGCGGAGCGTGGCAGCGGCACTCGACGCGAGGGACTTTGAGCTCGCGTTGGTTCAGGCAACCAAGCTTCACGACGAAGCACTCAAGCATCATGATCGCGGGATGGCGCGCGTGACTGGGATCTTGTCGTGGATCGGCAACCGTTACGAAGCCGCGTTACTCGAAGAGGCAATGACTGAGTCCATGGCGGGAGACTTGTTGGGTGACGTGAGCTTTCGCGAACAGGCAGAGGCGCTGATGCACTACACGCGCGTCCACCTGCATCCCTTTGAGTTGGAAGAAGACGATGAGAAGATCACGTTCACCTGTCCGGTTTGCCCGAGTGGAGGTCGCTTGCTTCAGAATGGGCAGTACGCGGACTCGAACTTGGGCATGGAACTACAGGGGCCGCGTCCCTTTACGTACGGTCGTGAATCGCTTCCGGTTTATTGTTGTCATGAACCCGCGATCGAGATCGCTTCTATTCAGAAAACCGGCGTTCCCATGTTTATTGTCGAGCCGTCGGACGAGCTTGGCGTCAAGCCCTGCAAGACTAACCTCTACAAGAATTCAGCCGGCATCCAAGAGCGTTTCTATACCCGCGTGGGGCTCGAACAGCCGAGTTCAAAACCCAGCTAGCTGTTGCCGTAAGTAGGCACGAGGTCGGAAGTCCATGAAGCGTCCCATCAAGATCCGTGCTTCGAGTAACCCCTATGCGAACCCCGAGCTTTTTCGTTTCGTAGGGAGCATGGAAGGGCTTCCCGAAGTTTCCGAAATTGCGGATACGGTGGAAGAGAGATCTGCACGTACCGGTTGGCGTGAAAAGGGACATGCGCTCTTTGGCTCGGCGGGTCTGCTCATGCCGGGCATCGGCATCGCGATCGGTCTTGCAACGATCGGTAGCGCGGGGTCGGCGGCCATCGGCAGCTACGTGTTCGAAGGCGCAGCCTCTCCGGTGAGTCCGATCTTGATTGCAATTTTGGGCGGGCTGTTGGTCCGCAACACAATCGGCGTGCCTGCCATTTATGAACTCGGTCTTGAGTTGTGCTTGAAGCGCGTCCTGCGTGTTGGCGTTGCACTCCTGGGGATTCGTCTGAGTCTTCTTGCCGCCGGTGCGACAGGGTTGGTCGCGGTGCCGATCGCGCTGGCGACGATTGGTACTGCGCTATTGCTCGTGACGTGGCTGAGCCGCGTCGTTGGGCTTCCGAAACGTTTGGGCATGTTGATCGCGGTCGGGACCGCGATTTGCGGCAACAC
>JASDVE010000151.1:0-1233 GCA_041891195.1 Myxococcota bacterium
CTTCTGGACCGTGCCGAGCACGTCGATTGAATGAACGGTTGAAAGACCGCCGTTGCGACGACCCAGCGGGGATCGGACGGCTTCTACGATGACGACTTCACTCATTGGGGGGCTCCTTGGATTCAATGTTTGGATGTTCGTGCGTTTCATGGAAGTACTTCACGGTGCAGTACTTAAAATTGAAGTGGGCCATCAGCTCTTTGGCTTGCTGACCCATTATTGTCCGGAGGCATACTATCTACCGTCTAACCAATTGTCCACCGAAACGAGGAAGGCCTGAGCGCCTCTTCAGCGGCTCAGCCGCTCTAGACAATTTATCACTACGAGTGTAATCATTTCGTACTCAGACAGCCGCAACGCACTCCTTGCCAAGGACCCCATGATGGAAACTCTGCGCACCCCCGACGAACGATTCGAAAATCTACCGGGATACGACTTTGCCCCGCACTACACGCAAGTGCCCGACGGTGAAGGCGGCGAGTTGCGAATACATCATATCGAAGAGGGCCCTGCCGACGGCGAACCCATCTTGCTGATGCACGGCCAGCCTTCGTGGTGCTTTCTATATAGAAAGATGATCCCGATCCTCGTCGAGTCGGGCTACCGCGTGTTTGCCCCAGACCTGGTGGGCTTCGGCCGCTCGGACAAACCCACCCGTCGCAGCGACTACACCTACGCGCGCCATGTGCAGTGGATGAGCGACTGGCTCATCACGAACAACTTGAACGGCATCACCCTCTTCTGTCAGGACTGGGGTGGTCTCATTGGCCTGCGGCTAGTAGCCGCGTTCCCCGATCGATTCGCCCGAGTGGTCGCTGCAAACACCGGTCTTCCGTACGCGTCGCCGATCACCGAAGAAATGGCTCCATCGGTCCGAAAGATCTACGAATCGCTACCGGTTGTTGCGCACGGCGAACTCATGAAGCGGTTCGCTCAAAAGGATGGCCCTCCCGGGTTTCTTTACTGGCGCAAGCTCTGTGCTGAAACCAAAGAACTTCCGATCGGCGAAATCGTCGGAGGTCTTGGCACGATTCCAACACCGAGCGAAGTTCGCTCCGCCTACGAGGCCCCCTTCCCCGACGCGAGCTACCGAACCGGGGCACACATCTTTCCGAGCCTCGTGCCGATGTTTCCAGACGATCCCGAATTGCCCGCCAACCGCGCGGCATGGAAAGTTCTGGCACAGTTCGACAAACCCTTCCTCACTGCGTTTAGTGACAGTGACCCGGTCAC
>JASDVE010000151.1:1243-5311 GCA_041891195.1 Myxococcota bacterium
GGTCACAGCAGGGGGCGAAGCTGTCTTTCAAAAGCGCATTCCAGGTGCGAAGAACCAATCGCACGTGACCATCCCCAATGCGGGACACTTCCTGCAAGAAGACAATGGCGAAGACTGCGCTGCGACCATGATCGCTTTCATTCACAACAACCCCGCGTAGTTCGGAGAGCGGTCGGGTGAGTATCGGCAGCTCCGGGCTGGGCTTCATTGTCTTCCGCAACAACATCAATTTGCGAATACAGCGTTCGCTATTTCGAGCTTGGCGACGTGGCAAGAGAGCAGAAGCTCTGGTTCGAGCGCGACCGGAAGCGCCGCGTCCAATTCCGTTCGGTCCCCTTATTGCGATGGTGTTGGCAAAGCGACTCCGCGACTCAGGCCCAGGTACTTGACCATGATGTCGAATAATTCGGGTTGGGTCACCATCCCTTTTACCCGCCCCTGTCCGGCGGCATTCGAATACAAGGGGACATTCACTCCGGTGTGCTCTTCCAATTTAAACGAATTCGTCGCGTAATTGATCGCAAGCACGGCACCGTCTCGCGTGACCAAGCGCGCCAAATGTCCCGGCGTGTAGACCGGCACCCCAAACTCACTGAACAGGCTCTCGTTGGGCACAAGCTGCGCTGCGTGACCGTGGTCGGCGGTCACCAGAATCAGTGTTTCAGGATGTTGCTCGGCGAAATCAAGTGCGCTCGCAAGCGCTTCGCCGAGTTGTTCGAGTTCTCCGATGGATCCACACGCATTTCGCGCGTGCGACTGCTTGTCGATCGACGCGGATTCGACCATCAAGAAAAAACCGTTGTCGGGCTCGTTGGCGAGATGCGAGAGTGCGGCCTCGGTCATCATTTTGAGACTCGGTACCCCTGCCGTGGCCGGGTTGGCCTCGCATCGCATGGGCTCCGGCAGAGTCACACTGCCCAGGTAGCGATGCACTTGATTCATGAAGCTACTCTTCGGCTTCTCCGCAACACGTCCATCTTCGCCCTGCAAGCGAACTGGCAAGTGACTTTCGGAGAATACGCCGAGAAGCTTCTTGTCTGCGGGAACACTTCGCAATTCGGATCCCTTGGTCATGACGTGGAATCCGTTTTTCTTCGCAGCCTCGAGCACACTGTGATCGCCGCCCGCCACGTTGGGCGCGAAATGTTTCGCCCCCCCGCCCAGCACCACGTCTACCTGCGAAGCCGCGATCTGCTCCGAAATCGAACCCTTGCCGCCGTTACTTGCAAGGTCGGGTGTGCAATCAGCAAGGGTGATCCCGCGGTACGTAACGTCGACCATTGCCTCGGGGCTTTCGCAGTAACGGCGACTGATGTGGGCAACGAACGCGGCCGGCGTTGCATCCGTGACGCTCGACGTCGAAACGATGCCCGTCTTCAACCCTGCTCCCTGAGCGAGTTCGACAATGTTCGTCACGTCCCGGTCGGAGCCCGCGGTGGTCCCGAGGCGGCCGCGACTTGTCACGATGCCGGTCGAGAGGGAAGTCGCGGTATTCGCCGAATCTGCCACGTAAATGACTTCACTTGGCTCGGTGTCGGTGACCGTCAGCACTTGGGCCACGCTTCGGAGCGGCATCTCGTCCAAGACTAATTTTCCCGCTGCGCCAACCAAGTAGTTGCGGGCAATCGTAATCTGATGATCGTCCATACCATCGCCAATGATCAGAATGACATTGCGCGGGCCTGCGGAAGCGACGTTCCCGACGAGCATGCCGGTCAACAGGGTCGCGACGATCACAGCAGGACCGAATCGATAACGAATCGTCGGGCAGTTCATGGCAGCTCCCACGCGTCGAAGGGAAATGGCAAGACCGCGAACACAACTTGGGTGCTATGCGGTCTGAGGCGGCTTCTCAGCGCCAAATGGCTTGAAGGTCAAGATCAAAGCAGGCATGAGCAAAAAATCAGCGATCAGCGCGGCCAAGATCGTGGTCGCCAAGAGTGACCCGCGAATCGCATTGCTGTTCAAGAGCGAAAAATTCAGAACAAGAAAACCGAGTACAAGCGCGGCCGAAGTAATCAACAAGGCTCGACCTACGTCGGTCATCGCCTCTTGCACCGCCTCTCGGTAGTTGCCAAGCCGATAGAACTCGTGCCGTATTCGAGACATCAGGTGAATCGTATCGTCGACCGCGATTCCCATCGCGACAGACGCAATGGCCACCTTGTTGTAGTCAAGTGGAATTCCCAACCATCCCATCACGCCAAGAGTCAGTAAAACGGGCGATACATTCGGCACCATCGCGATCAGGCCCACCTTGATGGACCGAAACAATACGCACATCACGACGGCGATCGCTGCGAACGCAAGCGTGAAGCCATTCACCTGGCTAGACACGATGTAGTCCAGGAGTTTGACCCACAACGCACCGATCCCCGTCAAGCGCGTCGTGGACGCATGAAGGGGATTCGTTTCGAGTTCTTCATAGAAATCATCAACAATCTCCGCGGTCTCGCTCGTCATTGCAAGGGCGAGGCGAAGCTCGAGAGACGCATTTCGGTAATCGGACGAAACCAATTTATTGGCCTCTGACCCCCCCGCGCTTTCGTAGAGGATCAGGTACTGGGCATTGAGTTCTCGACTTTCCGGCAACTTGTGGTGCGCAGGGTCATCGCCGTGAAACGTTTGATTGAGGTCTTTGAGGACGTCGACGATCGAATAACTTTTGCGCACGATTTCGTAGTCGCTCGCCCACGTTTGAAAACGGTCAATTTCAGCGAGAACCGCTGGCTCGAGGATGGAGTCAGACGATCCACCGTCAAAGAGAAAAATTAAATTCGCCGCTCCCCCCATCACTTCGTCAACCTTGATGGTGATGTGCTTGAGCGGCATGCGATCGGAAAAATCGTTGAGCCAGTTCGAGTCGACCACCATGCGGCTAATGCCAACCATCGACAGAATCAACAAAACACCGAACGTTGCGAGGAGCGCCACTCTCTGTCGCGACACAAACACCACGACACGATTCAAGAAGCGCTGCATGACGGCGCCGCCCTTCGACGCCTCGATTTTTTCAGGCGACGCAGGCTTTGATGGAACACGACGACCGAACGAAAGCAGCGCCATCAGCAAAGTGAACGACAAAAAGAACGATGCCATCACGCCGAATGCGGCATACCCCCCCTGGTGCGCAATGCTTTTGATCGGAGCAAAGCTCATCGAGGCAAAGCCGATGGCGGTCGTGACGCTCGTAAAAAGACATGGAGCGCCGACCAAGTAAATGGTCTGGACCAGCGCTTCGCGTCGGTCGCCAAGTTGGGCGAAGCGAGCGCGGAATTCCGACAAGATATGGACCGAATGGGCGACGCCAATCGCGGTCAGCAGCGTGGGCATCCCGCCGAAGCTCATGTCGAGCTTCCAGCCCATGAGCACCACAAAACCAACCGTCGCGATGACACTGATCTGCACCACAAGGATCGGGCCCACGACGCCCACCACGTTGCGGAAAAAAAACAACAGCAGCAGCGCTACGACCGCAGCGGTGATCCCGTCGAGAAACGCACCTTCTTCGGCAATCACGACGTTAAACGCGGCGTTCAGTGGCACGTCGCCCGAATGGTAGAAGCGCAGGTGCGAATATTCGGGCCGGGCGAGGATTTCGTCGATTGCGTCGTTGGTCGCCTGGGGATAAAGATTCGACAGTGCGTCGCCTTGCTCAGGATCGAGTCGGATCTCGTCGAGCGGGTCGGTACTCGACCGGTCCATTTCAATAATGATTGCAGCGTACTTCGCGTCTTCGCTCAAAATCCCGCCCACGAACATGGGCTTATTGAGGTAGCGATCTCGAAGCGTGAGAAGCTCTTGCTGCGTGTCGGGAAACTCGTCGCTGAGTTGATAGATATCGATCGCGTCGTCGCGACCCACCATCAATTCGGCGTTCGCAAGACTCTGCACTTCATAAATGAACGGGACTTCGTCCTCTAGGGTTTCTGTTAGCGCGACGACGCTGCGCATGACCTCGTAGTTCCAAGGCCCATGTTCAATCCCCGGCGCGTCGTAAAGGATGTACGACACTTCATCGGAGCCGAAGTCTTCGCGAAACTCTTCGTAGTGAAGAAACGTGGGGTC
>JASDVE010000151.1:5321-5640 GCA_041891195.1 Myxococcota bacterium
AGCTACAGCGGCAAAGCCACGGCTCAGGCGCGCGACGAAGTCCTGACTTCCGTCCGACTCGCTTCCGAAATGATCATCTGCCAAAGTCGTGCCCCCTGTCGAAAACGAATGGTGCGCTACGAAAAGGAGTGCTTTTCGAGACCTTCGAGTCCGCCGGTAAACGTCTTCGTAATCATGCGCCGGAAGAGTCCGCCCAAGCCCGGGATTTTTGATTCAAACTCGCAGCGCCACCGAAGCAGGGTTCCGTCGCCATCCGCTTCGAGGGTCACTTCGCCGAGATGGTTCTTGATCGGAAACAGACCCCCGACGAGCGTGTACG
>JASDVE010000152.1:0-5579 GCA_041891195.1 Myxococcota bacterium
GCGATGGGGCGCGCGGGTTGGGCGTCGCGGCGCCAAATTTTACATAGATTGACGCCGACGCGCAGGCCTTGACACGTCATCTGACGGCCAATCACCGCACAAGCTTGGGCGATCCGTCGCGATTACGATGCGAAAACAGGCCTACGTGGCACTGTAGCGGAATGTTGGTTGTGGGGATGCCGCGAATCGACAGGCGCCAAGCGATATGAGCAAGACGAAACTCAGTCGTCCCAGACGTCACCTTCCGCGCGCCACAAGATGCCGATGCGAAAGCCCACAATGTGCTGCGGACCATCGACGGTTGTGTTGAGCCCTTTCGACTCGAGGTTCTCTGACAAGTACATGTAGTGGTAGGCGACCGATCCGGTGACCGAGAGGGTGTCGGTCAAATGAAGGTTCAAGCCAACCCGAGGACCCAAGCCGATTGCAACGTCAACGATGTCGACGTCGCCTGCACTCGAGTACCAGTCGAAGTTGAGGCGCACGGACGGGCCCGCGAACGCACGCAGCATCGGGGTGCGAAAAAAGCCCATGCCTAAGGTCTGGTCGATGGTGAAACCGTTGACGGTTTCATCTGAAAGTTTGTCGAGGTCGAACTCGCGTTCCCCGACGCGGTACCCGACTTCGAGGCGGTAATTCAAGAGTTTATCAGCGACCACATTGCCGTCGTACATAAACCCGATGCCCCACATTGCGGCATCGAACCCGCGGTCGCGGCCGTGGTCGTTGATTTCGGAAGACGAAAACTCGCCTTCGAAATATCCGCCGTATCCGGCGTGAGCGGTCGCGGCGTATAGACCCACGGCGACGATGCCAACGAGGGGTACGACAACGCGAAGCAACTTGACCGCCATCCACTTCATTTCCAGGCTCCTCCACCCGGATTCACGGGTTGGCTGATCTTAAGGCACCCGCGGTTTTGAAGTCAATTCAATTGCGCGGCCTCTGGACACGAGTTCGACCCACATATTAGGTCAAACTTGCCCATGAAATGACGGGGAGTCTCAAGGATCCGTCAAACCTGTCGTTAGCGAGGTCGTCCTCGATCGTCTCACGACCGAGCAAGAACTAATATCCAACGGACGGCGAAACCGAAAAGTGGGCCAGAGGTCCCCATTGAGACCTCGCCTCGCCCTTCCCCTGACGCCGTTCGCCATCGCCGGAGACCCGACGAACAGCATGGTGACGACGCCATAAATCAAAGCTTGGCGGCGCGAAACGAAATTCGTTCGAGCTTTCCAGTCGGGTCCGTGATGCTTCGTTCGTCCGATCGACCGGTTCGATGGAGCCCGCCCACACACTCCCAAACTCTTCGCAGCAGACACCACAATCTCGTAAGCTTTGAATCCGTTGACCTATTGCCTGGAGCTTTCATGTCGAACGATGTCAAGATGTGTCCCGAATGCCGTGACGAATACACCCTGCAAGCGATTGAATGCGCAGACTGCCACGTGCCGTTGATTTTCCCGGACGACTTCGAGAACGACCCCGCGCCCGAAAACTTTCCGCCCTCCTCCGAACTCGAGTGCGTTCGCGTCGGTCCTATCGCCTGGACCCGCGCGCTGTCTTCTGCCCTCGAGCACGCGACGATTCCGCATCGCGTCGAACCGGATCAACGCAGTGAAGCCGACGGCGGCGTCTCGCCAAACGAATTCGATGGCGCCGATGTATTCGGCACCTGGGTGCAGGAGAAGGATCTCGCTGCGTCCGTGGAGATCGATAAGGTCGTGTTCGCGCACGTCCATGGCCAGGAAGCCGATGCCCCGTCAGCGACTGAAGATGAGGTTTGTCCGGCATGCCAAAGTCCCATCGCGGTAGACGACCTAGAATGTTCTGACTGCGGGCTGCACTTTGGGTAGCCCCGCTCTCTGGTTGGCCCCGCGCAACCTCCGCTGATAGGAACTGCAATTCAGGTGATTGAACTAACCGACGGTTTATCGTTGAGCG
The DNA here is from genome assembly GCA_041891195.1 of Myxococcota bacterium. Taxonomy (GTDB): domain Bacteria; phylum Myxococcota_A; class UBA9160; order UBA9160; family UBA4427; genus DUBZ01. Next base: position 1,948 of record JASDVE010000152.1, read on the forward strand.
TGCTTGTCGCAGCCGCAAGTATCGGCTTCGTCCACACGCTCCTCGGCCCCGATCACTATGTCCCGTTCATCTCCCTTGCACGTGCTCAGCATTGGACGATCGGGCGGACACTGGCCATCGTTGCCGCATGCGGAGTCGCCCACGTATTGGGCTCCGCCATGCTCGCTGGCATTGGCCTTGCCGCCGGCGCGGCGATCGGAGAAATGGAAAGCGTCGAAGCGGGACGCGGCAGCGTTGCAGCATGGGCGATGGTTGCCTTCGGCGCGGCATATTGCACCTGGGGAATTCGACGCGCGTTCGTAACGTCGAAGGGACTTACTCCGCACTCCCATGGCGATCACGTACATATCCACACCGACGGCGTCACACATCACCATCACGCGGGCGACACCGATGCACCGGTTCAACCGCGGACCTTCTGGGCCCTCATGGTTCTATTCATCCTCGGTCCTTGCGAGCCCCTCATTCCGCTGTTTGTATTGCCGGCGAGCCGCGGTCGATGGGACATTGCGATCGCCACCATCCTGGTCTTCGGAATCGTGACGGTGGTGACGATGGTCTTTGTAACCGCTGCGGGCTTTTACGGGGCACGGCAGATCAACTTCCGCGGCGCGGAACGCTATGCCCACGCGTTCGCAGGAGGCGCAGTCGCAATCTCTGGACTCATGGTGATCGGCCTTGGACTCTGAGTTTTCAGAAGAGCCGATCATCGAGATTTTGAAGGAAACGGAGCAGGCGGGCTTGCAGTGAAACCCGGGGAAGCGGCTTCACGGTCGCCTAACCTTGAGACTGGACTCGTTTCGTTAGCTGGCCAGTCGGGCATTGCGATCTACGCCGTCCTCCCGCCGCTGGTTGAAAATCCTGCTGGGTGCTGCGATCGACCCTGGCTAGGCGCCTAGTTGTACGAGGGACTGCCGACTTTTGGCTTCGGCGCCTCGGCGACCTTGCCCATCGCTTCACTCAAGTCTGCAATGTATTCGTCCGCGACGTCAGCATGCGCGGGCGACAACATCAGTTGAATCCCTTGCGGTTCGGTAATCACGCCGGTGAACCACCCCTTGGCTTTCAACATGCCCCAAATTGCGAAGATGTTTGCTTGCTCGGCGCCGTACGCGAACAAGCCGAGCTTCGGATCGCCATAAACGTGCAGGCCGTCCATCTTCTCGATCGCCGTCATCAGCTTGGCCCGAGTATCGGTCACCAGCCTCGCCTGCGCGCGGTACCCCTCACCACCGAGGTCATGCATCACCGCCCACGCGCTCGCCACCGCGCCCCCGGGTCGGGTGCCGGCGAAAGTGGGTGTGCTCATCCCGCCCGCTGGCCAGTCGTCGAAGGTAAAGCCCTGGAACTGTCGCTGGGCTTCGGTGCGATGAAAGACCGTCGATGCGCCCTTTGCCGCGTAGCCGTACTTGTGTAGATCAGCGGACATGGAGCGAACCCCGGGCACAGAAAAATCAAACGCCGGAAGATCCGCGCCGTTCATGCGCGCAAAGGGAGCAAAGTAGCCGCCCACACAGGCGTCGACGTGGAGCCAAACCCCCTTCGCTTCTGCAACTTGTCCAAGTTCCGGGATCGGGTCGACCACACCGTACGGAAAACACGGCGCGGAACCGACGAGCATCAATGTCTTGTCGTCGATTGCGTCCGCCATCGCATCAACGTCGGCGGTGAAGTCTTTGGCAACGGGTACGCGAACGACTTCGAGGCCGAGGTACTTCGCCGCTTTGTCAAACGCGGGATGTGCAGAACGCGGGACCACGATGCGTCCGCCCGCAACTTCGCGCCCCTCGCTCGCGGCTTGGTCTCGACATGCTTTGACCGCGAGCACGATGCTTTCGGTGCCCCCGGACGTAAGGTTCCCACACGCTTCCGGCCCTGCGCCAAGCAGCCGCAACCCCATGCTCGTGACGTCATCTTCCATTTCGCGCAGAGATGGAAATGCGCCCGTCAGGCCGAGGCCGTTTTCGGACTGGTAGAGGGCATAGGCGTCCTTCGCGACTTGCATGACATCTGCACCCGGGTTGAAGACATAAACCGCTGTCCGGGCGTCGCGCCAATCGACGTCATCTCGACCCGCGTAAACCAATGCTTCGCGCACTTCTTCCCACGAACTGCCGCATTCCGGCATTGAACCCGTCGATTCGATCACGAAAATGACCTCCAGCGATCAGTCTAACACGATGCTCTCAGACAACGGGCTCGACTTTTCGCATCTCACGTGATCCCCACTCTGCCCCGCGGCCTGCGCCCCGGAGTCAGTCCGACAGTTTTATGTCGGTTTGGCCGAAACATCGCGAACTACGGAGGTATCGAGTGAACGTCGAGACCGGCATCAATTCCATCGCGAGCCCGACCGAACGCGAGGAGCGCGAAGAATTCGCGCACACGCTGACCCACGGCTTTGGCCTCATTGCGAGTGTGATCGGGGTCGGCGTCATGATCCTCGCAGCCGCGACCCGCGGCGACATGTGGCATGTCATCGGATGCACGGTCTTCGGGCTTTCACTCGTGCTCGTCTACGCGTCATCGACGCTCTACCACGGCACCAAGGACCCCGTCCGCAAGGTCATGTTTCAGCGCCTCGACCACATTGCGATTTATCTCTTTATCGCGGGCACATACACCCCCTTTACCCTCGCGAAGATGCCCTGGTCCGAAGGCTCGACTCTGCTCGCCGTAGTCTGGGCCCTCGCGGCGGTTGGAATCGGATTCGAATTCATTCAAAAAAGCGAGAAACGCTACGCCTCGGTTGTCCTGTACTTCGTCATGGGCTGGATGATCGTGCTGCAGATCGGCCCCCTACTGCGGAGCATCGAGAGCGGAGGTGTCGCGATGCTCTTACTCGGGGGCGTGACCTATACGGTCGGGCTGGTGTTCTACTTTTGGGACCGGCTGCCCTACAACCATGCGATTTGGCACGGTTTCGTCCTTGGCGGCAGCGCGTTGCACTTCGGTTCGGTCATGATTTTCGTGGTTCCCGCTTAGGCGCGCTCGGGCCGCTCGCTCGCGTCGGTGGGAAATGCACCGGCGCACTGGGCGTAGCTACGACTTGCGATTATGCTCCGCGTCTATGGGAATAGAAATCAGCGGAAAACTACACGCCATCTTTGACACCAACCAAGTTACCGAGCGCTTTCGCAAGCGTGAGTTTGTCATCGAACTTGCTGACAATCGGTATCCGCAGCTCGTCCTGTTTCAACTCTCTGGCGATCGCTGCGAAAACCTCGACGGCTTCAAACTCGGCGACGAAGTGAAGCTCGACTTCAGCTTGCGCGGTCGCGAATGGAAGAGCCCGCAGGGCGACATACGATACTTCAACAGCCTCGACGTTTGGACCATTGATCATGCGAGCACGAATGCTCACAGCGGTCCGCCTGGCAGTGAAGAGCCGCCCATGCCAGAGGGTCCACCCCCGGGCTTCGACGACGTTCCGTTTTAGAACGATCGCGGAAGCGCTGTGAGACACCGTCGTTGCTCGCACACTTTACGAGTGCGGCGCTAACGGAATAGACCGGGTTACGCATCGAGTCGTTTTCCATTGAGCGAGGATCGCCCCAAGCAACACCCGTCCCGAGCGGTTTTATTGGTGTTCGTTGCCAACGTTTTCACCGTCGGCTGCACGTCGAGTCCCG
>JASDVE010000153.1:0-983 GCA_041891195.1 Myxococcota bacterium
GGTTGGGAACGGGCTCCTGCCCTTCCCACAACGGCATCGAACGAAGGCGTTGATCCGCCGCGATTAAATTGACCAAGTGGGTCGTACCAGAACGCGGAAGCCCAATCACGATGATCGGCTTGGTGATCTCTTGGTCGTGAATTTCCGGATGTCTCTTCAGGAGGTCGTGGATGAGAAGTCGGTTGGACGCGTAGCGAACGCAGTCATTGTATATCGACGATCGACCGATTCCAGTGCGCTCTGGATCTTCGTCCACCTCCGAAAGCCAGAGTGCTAGACGCTCTTCGAAACGGTTAACCCCCTCGTTCAATCCAAAGTCTTCAAGGCCCGTTCGTTCAACAGCCGCGCCAAGCACCGCGTCCTTGGTCAGTTCAACTGGATTTTTCTCTCCATGCGCCAAACCGATCTTCTGAATTTCGGTCAGAACAGGGTCACGCAAATCTTCAATACGAATCTTTTCCGGGGGGCTCAAAAAACTCTCCATTTCTAACCGTTCGATCACTCTCAAGACGAAACGAACTAACTTGTTTGGCAGCGCGAAGCGCTGCCCCTTAGCCCGGCATCTGTAGAAATTCGATCAGCAGGGGATCGCCTTTCCGTTCGAGGTAACTGAACACAATGTCTTTATTGAGCTTCTTATACCAAATCGCGTCATAGCCATGCGGCGCGAGTTTTTCGATCCAACCATCCGTGTCTTCGACCCGGTAGCGAAGGTGGTGCATCCCTTCCCGGCCGAGCTCAATAAATTCGCGATGAGGGCTCCAGCCACCCTTCCATTCAATGAATTCGATTTCGACGTCACCTGAGCGACCGAATAAGATGTCGAGTTGTACGTCCTCTTGTCTGCCACGAAACGTCGCATCCTTTACGGACCCGTCCATGCGGGTAAAGGGACCAAACATGGCGCCATAGCGATCGATCGCATCGTCGACGCTCTTCACAACGAAGCCAACTTGATCGATCGGCGGTAGGCCGAGGCTTTC
>JASDVE010000153.1:993-1494 GCA_041891195.1 Myxococcota bacterium
GCTTTCGAGATCTGCGTTCTGGGGGACTTCGCTCATGGGAACCATCCTTTTGAATGTGCTGGCGCGCCGATGATGCCTTGGTAATTGAAAAAAGCTTGGCTAGCCATTGTCGGTCGGATTTACGGGGAAACGCGAGTGCGAGCGCCGACCTATGCTCCGACGCGTCTATGACTCGACAGGCCAAACTTCGTCGAGCACTCGAAATGCCGTCACAGCGTTAGGCCAGCCTGCGTAATGGGCCACGTGGGTGATCATGGCTTCGATCTTCTCGCGTGGAATTCCAAGATTCTTGGCACCCACAAAATGTAAGTGTTGCTCGGCTTCCCGGTTGAGCGCGACCAGCGTCACACACGTAATGAGTGATCGTTCCTCGAGCGCAAGTTCTTCGCCCTGCCAAACGTCGCCGAACAGATGCGACATCGTATAGCCACGAAACTTTTCGGGCATCGACACACCTTTGACGGTCGCGCCTCCGAACAGTTTCGCGGCCAGCTCCACGCC
>JASDVE010000153.1:1504-5527 GCA_041891195.1 Myxococcota bacterium
TCATTTTTTCTTCTTGTTCGCTCATCCATCGCTCCTCGTTCGCGTTTCGTTGATCGAGCGCTCACACGCCGTAGTCGACAAAGATCGGAGACGACCACGCACGCGGCTCGCCTTCCGACAGACAATCGTCTGATGCGGGCGATTCGGATCCGCACGGGTCGACCTCAATGCAGCCGCCCTCGTCATCATACGTGCAACCAAGCGGGTTGCTGCCGTGAATCAGCTGATCGGGCGCTTCAATCGCGCGCGCATAGTAGACCGTGTCACGGCGGTCCCGCGTAAAGTCGGGATCGGCAAATTCGATCACGCAGCCGTTCCCGTCCGAAGGGCACGGAAACGTACGCCACGGGTCTTCAACGAGACCGGCCAGAGACTCATCTTCGCTCTCTTGCGGACGGATTCGAACAATTTCGATTCGCGTGATCGGACGACGCACATCACCTGGGTTGTAACACTCGCCCTGGCAAATATCATTGATTCGTTCTTGGCCCAAGGCTGACTCTGCGTAATCTGGGCAGCCGGGCTGCTGCTCGAAGGAACCTGCAGCGCGGGCACGAAAGCGCGGCATGGCCGTGCGGTTGACCGACGAGCCCATTGGGACGGAACCGTTGCCTTCGATCATGTCAAACCAAAGGAGAGTTCGATGTCCACTGGTCGCGTAGACCTCTTTCGCTTGCAACGCGTTCCAAATGGATTCCCGATCTCGACCCGGTGAATGAACCGCGACCAAGCCGCCCGTTGCAAAATATGCCGAGGCCCGTTCGATTTCGAAAAGTTGCAGCGGACTCTGACCACTCGACACGAAGGGAACGGACTCGCTCACGCGCTCGTCTGCATCGTCCGACGAACCGAACATGAAGTTCCCGCGCGGCTCTGCATCTTCCGGCGTACCCCGCCCATCGGTCATTTCACCGCGCGCGACTTCTTTGTAACCCGTTCCAGGTCGGGCACTGTGAATGTCACTCGACCCCAAGAAGCCGAACTTGAATCGCTTTGGGTTCAATGCGTCGCTGAAGTCGCGGATCGCAAGCATGTACTGCACCGACGAGCGCGGTCGGAAGTTGAACGCCGGCTGAAACGCGTCACGCATCTGGCCCGCATCGAGCCAGTCCGTCGCGACAAACCCCGGCAACGTCTTCCAACCGGCCTGGTAGGCGTTTACGTAATTCTTCTGTGCGTCGACGGCACGTCGTCCGCACTCGTCTTTATCAACTCCCGCGTCGAGACAGCTTTCGTTGATTAATTGACCCGCCCGCCAACAACTGGGCAGGTAGTCGTCGGTCGGTTCGGGGCACGACAGCGCTCCCTTGCGACCGACAATGACTTCTCGCCAATCGGGAAGTTGTTCGGAGTTTCCGTGGCCAGAATAAATTTCAACAAGGCTTTGCCACTTGGGGTTGTGACCGGCCAACTGTTTGCGCCAGTCCGAACCGGCGGGTGTGTATATCCCCCATGCGGTGCCATGCGGAATCACCATCGCAGGCACATTCCACTCGTCGAGCTTGGCGAACAAGGTTTCGGGGGTTTCGACGCTTTCGCGACAGTCCGTGGGCAAGTCGCGCACTGGAATGTTGTCTGGGCACGTCGGGACACTCAGCATCTCGCTGAGCATGCGATTGAAATCCAAGCCACGTTGACCGTTCAGTGTTGCAAGGCCGAGTCGCTGTAAAGTCGACGGGCCAACAACACCTCCCGTCGCCGTGCTACGCGCCGCAATGGGTCGCGCGGGGATTTCGTCGTCGTCCGTTCCCAACAGCACTACGTTTTTATGTCCGTAGTGATTGCGCGGGGTATTGCCAATATGACTCCATTCCCATCCGAGGTACGTCACCAAGTCGGGGTCCGCGGGATCGCCCGCAACGGCGTTGCACTGCCTCACACTCTCGACCGTCTCTTCCCACAATTCCGGCGTTAGCCCTTCGGCGTGATCATTGATAGACCAAAAATCGAGAGCCGAGCAGTAGCGCGCAAAGTCGCACGCGTCCGACGGGGGATGGGCTCCGGTGCCACCCGCCATCGGAAGGTTCATCATGAATGCGTCAAAGCTGAACGTCGTATGAACGTGGAAGTCGCCAAACAAGACTTGCTTGGCTTCGGGCGCTCCGACCAACTCGCGAAGTGCTGCCTGGTCGGCCTCGATGGCGGCGACAACGGCTTCAGACCGCGCAATTTTCGTGACGCTTCCCGCTTCTTCATGCCTGCCGAGCCAACCCCGGCTCGTCACTTGAACCCCTAATGTGCCGAGCAGCAGAATGATCACGAAGGCGATTGCGAGGGTCTTGGCCATGGAGGTGAGTCCTTTTCGCGTTAGGCGTGGAGTCTGCCATAAAGCTGTTGTGCTGGGCTGAACTGTGTTGTTCGATGATGCGATGTGAGTGAACGAGCGAGGCAATCAATCCGTGAGCCAGTGCGCATGCAAACAAAACGAGCTGTCGGCCAACCAGCGAACGACGTGGTCCAGAGCCGAGGGGTCGCGAGTCGCGCGCGAAATGACCCAGGCTTGGATCGCCTGGGCTTCTTCTTCAGTGATCAAGTCGGCAAAGCTCCCCATCCCATTCTTTGCGCGGGTGCCGGCGAGCACGATGTCATTCCACGAATTGTGCACCTCGACATTGGCAAACCGTAGGTCTGGAATCAGCCCCGTGGAAACAGCTCCAGGCCCGTGACAGCGCAAGCAATTCGCTCCATAAACGTCTCTGCCCTTCTTGAGCACGGCCTCGCTCGTGTCGATCGGCTTCACCGAAACCACGCCTTTGGGGCGTTTCGGGTTCGGCGGGACCCCAGCCTTTCCGTCGAGCTTGAACGCAAAGACCTGTCCTGCATTCATGGTTTTGACTTCGGAAAAGAACAAGCCAACCGCCCCGCCTTTGCCAGCGAGTACCGCCACGTATTGTTCGCCGTCGACGCGATAGGTAATCGGGGCCGCCATAATGGCGACGCCCGTGGGCGATGACCAAAGCCGTTCCCCCGTGTCGGCGTGATATGCCGAAAACGAACCGGACGCATCGCCCTGGAAAACGAGACCTCCCGATGTGGACAGAACCCCAGCAGCGGTGACCCCCTCTTGAATGACTTCCCACCTCTTTGTCTGCTTGTCTACGTCCCAGGCGACGAGTCGACTGGCATCGCAGCTCGCCTCACGCAACGGCTCGCCGATCGCGGACAACTCCGATAACTCTGCCCAATCCTCCCCCGTGTTGAAGGTACCCCGCTTGAAGACGAACTTTGGATCCGGGATATAAAGGTTTGCGAGTTCGAACGTGGCCAAGTAGACCGCGCCGCGCTTCGCGTCAAAACTCATCGGGTGCCAACTGTGGGCGCCCATCGGATGGGGCGCAACCATCTTGGCTTCGAGGGTCCAGTCTGCTTCGGCGCGTTCCACTGGACGTCCGGTCGCCATGTCGACGTGGGTTGCCCAGCTGATGTTGGCAAACTTCTCGGCCGACAGGAGTTCGCCGGTTTCTCGGTCGAGCACGTAGAAGAAGCCGTTCTTGGGAGCCTGCATGATCAATTTGCGCGGCTGTCCCTTCCACACGCGGTCGGTAAGAATCATCTGTTGGGTCGCGGTGTAGTCCCACTGTTCGCCCGGTGTGGTCTGGTAGTGCCAGACGAGTTCTCCGGTGCCGGGCCGCAGTGCGAGAATCGACGCAAGATAGAGATTGTCTCCCCCGCCAGGACTGCGATGCTCGCGGTGATAGACAGAACTATTGCCCGTTCCAACGTAAAGCAAATCGAGCACCGGGTCGTACGCCATCGAATCCCACACGGTGCCACCGAGCCCTGACTCCCACAGCGAGTTCGTTGGCCAGGTCTTTGCTGCAGCGATAAGTTCTTTGTGCTCGTGAGGTCCAGTCTTGCTCGCGGGCACAGTGTAGAACCGCCAGCGCTGTTCCCCCGTCGCCGCATCATAAGCGCTGAAGTAGCCGCGGGCACCAAAATCGGCGCCGCCATTGCCGATGATGACGAGGTCTTTCACAACCCGCGGTGCGCCGGTGATCGTGTACTGCTTGGTGATGTCTGTGG
>JASDVE010000154.1:0-3349 GCA_041891195.1 Myxococcota bacterium
GCGCCGCCGAGGGTCGCGCCTTCTCGGGTGGTGCGATCCACCGCGGCACGAATCGCAACCCATGGATCGGCTGCGCCGTAGGGCGCGTCGGTCCCGGCGCCGAGTGCAACACCGCCGTCCAAAAAGCCACGCCCACGGTACAACCACGGATGGTCCGCCTGCTCGACGTCACGCAAGTACGCCTTTCCTCGCTCGAACACGAAACCCGGCTGCGTCACCACCCACACGTTCAATTCGGATAACAAGGCCACGAGCTCGGGGGGGGCGATAGACGCATGTTCGATGCGATCTCCGCGCAGAGGCCCCGCCTCGCGTAGCGCGCCACAAGCCATCACGAGTTCAGCCCGCGTCACACAATGAAAAGCAACCCCGCGCTTTGCGATATGCGCGGTGCGAATGAGCTCGACCAACTCATCAAATTCGGGAAGCGCAGGTTCACGCAACATGACCTTGACCGGGCCGACTTCGACGAGACCGCCTGAAAGCGTATCAAGCGCCGCACTGCCCATGGCAGTCACCTTTTGCGGTAGCGCGCCCTCTTCGATTGCGCGTTCTAGCGCCTTGATGTCCGACCGGTCCTTGTCCGGAGTCGCATCCATCAAGGCCGTGACACCGCAGGAAGCAAGCTCTCGTCCCACGGCCGTAAGATCGGGGATCGAAGCTGCGCCGAGACGCCCTCGTAGCCAGGTGTCTTGGTAATAGATCCTTCCCGTCAATTCACCGGCCGCATTTCGTTCTACGCCCTCGGGCCACGGCCCCTGCGAGAGCGAATAGGCATCGATCGCCGCAGAATTCAGGATCCACATTGCACCACTTCGATGTTGCACCCGAACTGGCACGCCTTCGGGTGCCAACGAATCGAGTCTGTCGCGATCCAATTCGCCCGCGACCGATTCGTGATAGCCGACCCCGCGGATCGAGCCCGATGTGACCTGTGCCCCCATGAGCGCAAGATGCAATTGTTCGTCGCTCGTCACTTCGGGCGGACCACATGCGACGGATGCTCGCGCTGCAGCGAGTGCAAAGAGATGGATATGGTGATCGTGTAAGCCGGGGAGCAACGCACCTCCATGCGCGTCCACCACGCGCCCGGCGCCTTTGCTCGAAACTGCGTCGCCAATTTCGGCTACCCGGCCGCGTTCGATTCGAACGTCGGCGATGCGGCCGTCTTGCAGCTCTGCACGTTGGATGACGAGCGCGTTCACGCAGAGACCCCAAACGATGACATGGTACTTTGCGTGTCAGCGCCCAACGATGAAGCCCGAGCGACAACGGCCCGCGCGCGCGGAGGTGCCACAACCTCACTCGCGTCGCCGACGCGTACGCGTTCGCACTCCTGAACGTCTCGCTCGACGGACACGTCCACAGCTTGACCTTCGAGTTCGGCTGCCTGGTCGAGGATGAAGCGAACAACGGCACAGAGAGAAACATCGATCAGTTGGCTTCGTCCAGACTGCCAACTCGCAAATGCGGCGACCGCCGAATGTAACCCCGTCAACGGATCGGAAATTGCGTCACCGCAAAACAGCGGCGACGGCGGGTCGTCATCGCCGCGATTCAAATCCGCAGCTGCCCAGCAAAGCCCAGCGGACGCGCTCGCGTCGTCACCGAACGCGACCCAGTTTGCCTCGGGCTCGCTTCGGCCGTAGCCCGTGATACTCAACCACGTGCGTCCCGGATGACGGGCAATCCAATCTTCCGCGACGATGTCGAGTTGCCGCAAAGCCCGGGGCCGCGCGCTTTCGATCACGATGTCTACGTGCTCAAGCAATGCTTCAAACGAATGCCGTCCCGCCTTTGACGTGAAGTCGACCGCAACACTTTCCTTGCCTGCGTTCAGTAGGTCGAAGAACGCAGCCGGACCGTGCCGCGCACCGTCCGGCCGTGACAAACTTTCGAGCTTGATCACCCGGGCTCCGGCGAGTCCAAGAAGATGTCCACACAACGGTCCGGCCCAGAGCGACGACAGATCGAGCACGACGGGGCGGGCGCCGGGTGTGGGCGGAATCTGTTTTTGGATGGCGTGCGCTTCGAACCAAGGCGGACAATCCGGCGCACCCGGCGAGAACCGGCGAACGGGCGCGACGGGCATTCCGATGAGCCGTGCACGAGAGAGGAGGTCTTCACTTCCTCGTTCTGCGAAGACTCGCTGAACAACTTCCCAAGCGCCCGGTTCAGGATAGGCCCCCTCAATCTCCAACCACGCGGGGAGCAAATTTCGATCGCTTTCGCGCGCGAGATTCACCGCCAACCATTCGTCCTTGGTTTCGATGAGCCGGCAACTTTGGCCCGGTGCAACGTCGCCAGACCTTGCGTAGTCAAAAATCGCCGCACGTTCGCCCAGAAGCGCAGCGCCATCGAGCTCGCCCCCCGTCCAGCGATTGCCCGCGAGCGCGCGCAACGCGACGAGGGCCGCGGCCGCGGCACCGGCCAGTGGAGCCGGTGCGAGCAGCGGCAACTCCCCGGCCTTGCCGGACAAGGCCATGCCTCCGCTTCGCGCCCATCGAAGCTGCTCGTGTTCGCCCCGTTCTGGGACATCGATGCATTCCCTTATCCGCCGGACACCCAAATCAGACAACATTCGCCCTGCGTAACTCGTCACGAACCCAGTCCTGGAGAGGAGGCCGAGATCATTCGAAGTTGTGGTAGAGACTGATCGGTCTATGGACAATGCAGGGTCCCTCTGGCCACTCGATCGCTTGGGAGCAGCGGACGAGCAGGCTAGCATTCCCGCCGGAAAACATTTATTTTCGCGGCCTCTGGCCGATTGGCCGACCTCAATTTCGGCCGTGCTTCGGACACAACCAACCAGCGGGTCGGACACGCTGCACAAGCGGTGAGACTGCTTCTTACGCAAGAACCGACCCGCGGCACAAGATCGACAAACCAGGCCGATCAAATCAGGCCAGTCAAGCCAGTTAAAGAATACGATTGCAATAACGCAGACTCGGGCGCGGTTTTGTGCTCCCCAAACAAGGTGCTCTGCGAACCACGATTGAAGGAGTAATGATGGCACTACTAAAGGCAGGAACACGACTCAAGAGCGCGGTGTGCTCAACGGAAGTCATGATCGTCGGCGCACCGAAAGACGAAGTCGACATTACGTGTGGCGGCGCGGCACTGATTGCAATGGGCGGAGAAGGTTCCGGCGAGATCGCGGACGGCGCGAAGGACGGAACCCAGATCGGTAAGCGCTATGTCAACGAAGCAGGCGATCTCGAAGTCCTCTGCACCAAGCCCGGCGAAGGAACCCTCGCCGCCGGGGGCGCCGCGCTCACGATCAAGGGCGCAAAGCCTCTGCCGTCTTCGGACTGACGTCTTCGGACCAAGGGTCGTCTTGGCGGGCGAC
>JASDVE010000154.1:3449-26196 GCA_041891195.1 Myxococcota bacterium
GCGACCAAAAGAAAACCCTCGCACGACGGCACGTTCTTGTTAATTCGTTAATCGAGTTGTCATCGACATAACGCCACGTCGCAACGCACAGGATGATCCCATGAACCTTATGATGCTGCTCGAGATGGCCCAGTCGAGCTTTGGCGACCGAGTCGCTCTGACGAACGGCGACGAAAACCTCACCTACGCGCAACTGTTCGAGGCCTCGTCCGTTGCTGGCAAAAAAGCGCGTTCGGCGGGTGCCGAATACTTTGCCATGCTCGACGAAAGCAGCTTCGCGTTTCCGACCGCGCTATTTGGCGCCGCGTGGGCGGGGATTCCGTTTGTTCCGCTCAACTACCGCCTGACTGGAGACGAGCTAGACGCGCTGCTCACCCGGGTTGAACCCGCGGTTCTGCTCTGCGAAGACGGCCGCACCGAATCCCTTGCGAGTCGAGACCAGTGTCACGCAATCGGACGCACGGACTTCATTTCACAGACCCGCGCCGCAGGCGCAGCTGGGCTTGATCCCGAATGGTCGATGGACCCCGAAGAAATCGCCATCCTGCTTTTTACCAGTGGCACCACGGGCGCGCCGAAGGCTGCTGTCCTTCGACATTCCCACATCGTGTCGTACATTTTGACGACGGTTGAGTTCATGAGTGCCGAGGAAGACGCGGCACAGTTGGTCTGTGTTCCGCCCTATCACATCGCCGGAATCGCATCGCTCGCCAGTTCAATCTACTCGGGCCGTCGCATCGTGCAGCTCCCGAATTTTACGGCGGAGTCGTGGATCGAAACCGCGCGGCGAGAAAAAATCACCAACGCGATGGTGGTCCCCACCATGCTCTCGCGCATCGTCGAAGTACTCGAAGACCAGCCCGACGCTGACCTTCCAGACTTGAAAGCGATTTCGTACGGCGGCGGCAAAATGCCGCAAGCGGTGATCGAACGGGCAATGAAACTCTTCCCCGACACCAACTTCACGAACGCCTACGGCCTCACCGAAACCAGCTCGACCATCGCCATCCTCGGCCCCGACGATCATCGCGCCGCCATGGCGAGTGACGACGCCGCCGTGCGCAAGCGGATTACGTCTGTTGGCCAACCAATCCCGACCATCGAAGTCGAAATTCGAGACGACGAAGGCAACGAAGTCGCGACCGGCGAGCGCGGCGAGATCTATGTACGCGGCGACCAAGTCTCCGGCGAGTATTTGGGCAAGGGGAGCCAGCTCCTCGATGACGGCTTCTTCCCCACCAAGGACGGGGGCTTCCTCGACGACGAAGGCTATCTCTTCCTCGAAGGCCGCATGGACGACATCATTGTCCGAGGCGGCGAAAACATGTCGCCGGGCGAGATCGAAGACGTGATGCTCGAACACGAAGCCGTCGCCGACGTCGCCGTGATCGGGATCCCCGACGAACAATGGGGCGAAGCGGTTGTGGCTTCGGTCGTGCTGAAGCAAGACAAAGTGGCGAGCGAAGGCGAGCTGCAACAATGGGTCAAAGACCGCTTGCGATCGTCCCGCACGCCCGAGCAGATTCAGTTCTCCGACGAGCTTCCGTACAACGAAACCGGCAAGCTTTTGCGCCGGAAAGTTCGCGAACAATTCGCCAGCTGAGTCACTAGCGCGAGTTCGCGACGAAAGGCTTCGACCGTGACGGAACCAAGCCCGCCCACGCTGACTTTGACCGCAGCGATAGATGCCCTCGCGTCTCCGTATGCGATGGAAGACTTTTCTGCGCTTACTGGCGCTTCCTCGCTAGTGGTGGACCTGCGAGACACTTCTCCAGCCGCTGACAGTGAAACAGCCCTACGCGCGCAAATGACGCTCGCCCAACTTGCCTGTCCCACGATTGCTATCACACAACCCTCGCAAGCGAATGGAAACCACCCTTGGAGCGCCCTATTCGACGTTTGTCTCGAAGACGAGACTGACCTCGTCACCCTCGATCACAACATCAGGGCGAACCCACAAGCATCGCTCGCAATGGTTCAACTCTTACGGCATAGCCGGGGCCTTTCGATACACGATGGTTTGACCGCCGAGTCCCTCGTCTATTCCACGCTGCAAAGCGGTCCCGAGTTTGCGACGTGGCTGCGTGACCGTAAGCGCCCTTCCATCTCGACCGCGCCGAACGAGCCTGCGGTCAATGTGATTCGCGACGCCGAGACGGTGCACGTCACCTTGAACCGTCCGGAGCGCCACAACGCATTCTCCGCTGAAATGCGAGACGCCTTTGCGGAAGTGCTGCAAGTCATCGATGCAGACGCGAGCATTCGCAGTGTTGTGCTTCGTGGCGCGGGCGCGTCGTTTTGTAGCGGCGGAGATCTTGCGGAATTTGGCACGCTACCCGACCCGGCGACCGCCCATGTCATTCGTTCGACTCGCAACCCCGCACGCTTGCTTGCACGCTGCGCAGATCGCGTGCGCTGCGAGGTCCATGGCGCGTGTGTCGGAGCCGGGGCCGAACTTCCCGCGTTCACCTCAAACGTGCGTGCGCACCGGGATGCAACATTTTGGCTACCCGAAGTTTCGATGGGGCTCGTGCCGGGTGCCGGAGGTACCGTGAGTCTGCCCCGCCGCATCGGTGCCCAGCGAACCAACTACCTGGCATTGAGTGGTCGTCGCATCAACAGCGAGCAGGCATTGCAATGGGGCTTGGTCGACGAGCTATCGAACTGAATGCGTTAGCTTCGTGTCGATACGCGCGTAGCACCCAAAACCGAACAGCGAGGAGCAGTCGTTATGCCCGGACCGATGGATGGCGTCAAAATAGTTGAAATGGGAGTCTGGGTCGCAGGGCCTGCAGCCGGGGGTGTGCTCGCAGACTGGGGCGCGGACGTCGTCAAGATCGAACCCCCGGGCATGGGCGATCCTGCGCGCTCGTTTACAAAAATGTTGGGCGGCGATCTCGACATCAACCCGCCATTCGAAATGGACAACCGAAGCAAGCGCAGCATCGTGCTCGACGTCGGGCAGCCCGAAGGCAAGGCCATCGCTCTTGAACTCCTCGACGAAGCGGACGTCTTCATCACAAACATCCGCCCCGCTGCACTCGCACGCCTCGGCTTAGACCCTGCCACCCTTCTCGCGCGCAACAAACGGCTTATCTATGGCGCCATCACGGGTTACGGCATGGCCGGACCGGATCGCGATCGGGCCGCATACGATATCGCCGCGTTCTGGGCACGAAGCGGGATCGCCAACGCGCTCACGCCACCGGGCGCCAATCCACCATTTCAACGCGGAGGGATGGGGGACCACGGTGCAGGCATGTCACTTGCTGGCGCAATCTCCGCCGCGCTCTTTGCTCGCGAGAAATCGGGGAAGGGCCAGCTCGTGTCGACGTCACTTTTGCGCCACGGCATTTACACCATGAGTTTTGATCTCGCGATCAACTTGCGCTTCGGCGTCGAGGTCATGGGGGCCGACCGCAAGACCATGGGAAACCCCACGGTCAACAGTTACCAGGACAAAGACGGTCGCTGGTTTTGGGTGGTCGGCCTAGAGGGCGATCGCCACTGGCCGCCGCTTGCCCGCGCCGTGGGACACCCCGAATGGATTGACGACGAGCGTTTCGCCACCATGGCCACCCGCGCGCAAAACGCTCCGGATCTCATCAAGGCACTCGACGAAATCTTTGCGACCAAGAGTCGCGATGAATGGGCGGAAATCTTTGAAACCGAGGAAGACTTTTGGTGGGCGCCCGTGCAGAACTTCGGGGAAGTTCTCGCCGACCCGCAGGTGCATGCTGCGGGTGGACTCGTCGAAGTTCCCGACGATGTGGGAACGACGCTTTTGCCCTCGTCGCCGGTGGATTTCGACGACACCCCATGGGCCCCCCGTTCCATGGCGCCGTCCCACGGCGAGCACACGGACGACGTGCTGAGCGAAACTGGGCGCAGCCCCGATCAAATCGCTGATCTGCGATCCCGCGGCATACTGGGTTAAGGGGCGTCTGGCCAAAAACAGGAGCGGGGTTCGCCCCACTCTCAGTCGCCCTAGTCGCGGAGATTAACGCGCCGAGCGTTGTGCTTGGCGCGGAAAATGTGCCGGGAAGAACGGTTTTGCATTCGATTCAGCCGCGATCGCTCTTTCGGGCCCAGCTTGCCGTCATTGTGGACCATGCGTTTCTTGCTGTTCTTGATGGCCAGCTGCTCGCGGCGCAGCTTGCTAGCTTCGCGGTGCACGAGAGATCCGCTCTGAAGACCCGCCACGATTCGCGCTCGCTGCCGAACCTGACGCTCGTGGAAGGTACCCGCACTGGCAACCGGCGCGGCAAAACCACCCCCTAGAAACATCAACGAAACCGCCAGGACAAAAATTTGATTCATCTTTCTGGACTCCTTCAGGGGACCCACCCGAGTTCGCCTCGAGCTTTGGATACAAGGTCCTAAACCCTGCAACGGCGAAGTCGTTGCGCTGCCGGCGAGAAAACCTGAAGGTTGGGCTCCGGGAGCGATCGATGCCCGCGCCGCCGACTGCTAAATTGACAGATCGGTCGCGGAGTTTTGGTACCTTGCTGCCCGCCGGACGAGGGAGCGAAAGAACGTTTCCCCGCGCTCCAGTGTCTAAGAGAGAAGCAGTGGGTCGCGGAGCGCAGAGCACGTGAGTTTCAATGCGGTCGGTATTCACTTCGTACGAAGTTGCTATTGAAATGTACGATCGTCAGTTGATCCAATTCGCAAGAGGGGATAGTCGCGTTGTCGAACCAAGTCACGATCCAAAAAAATAGTGATGGAACCAGTCGCACGTCCGTGAAGGTCATGTTCAAGGCCTTGCTGAGGACTGCAGTGGTGCTCGGTCTTACGATCGCGACGCTCTCTGTCGCACTGCTCACGCCCGAACCCGCACTCGCGCAGGAGCGCGCTTGGGTTCGAAGCGAGATCCGACTCAACGTGCGGAGCGGAGCGGGGACCCAGTACCGGATCCTCGGAGGCGTTGCGACCGGAGACGGTCTCGCCATCGTAACCCGCGGTGAGGGTTGGACCATGGTTCGACTCGAAGACGGGGTCGAAGGCTGGATCCCAGAGGGCTACCTCAATGCCGAACCGCCTCCGACCGTGCGTTTGGCTCAGCTCGAAACCGAAGTTGAAAGCCTCCGCACTCGCTTGAGTTCGACGACCGACGAAGGCGAAAAACTACGTACGTCGAACGAAACGCTCAGCTCGACCGACAGTGCACAACGCGCTGAGATCAATCGACTAATTTTCGACAATACGAAGCTTCGCGCGGGCGCACGCCACCCTGAGTTGATCGCCGGCGCGTGTATTCTTGTCGCAGGCATGATCCTTGGTGCCATGCTTCACAGAAGTTCAGCGAACCGAAGGCCGTCGGCGCGAATTCGATTGTAAGAAAAACTGTTGGAATTGCGGAAGCTGCGGGTTGAATTCTCGTCTCTCACTTTCTGCTCAACGATCCGCGCATGGGCTTCACGAATCTATAGACGCTTCACGACAAGCGCGCGTACATCCCCTGCAGCACAAACCCTGAGGAGGCAAGGCCAAGCACCGCACCGATCACTGCGGTCCGCCCGGCTCGTCGATGTCGGTTGACTAGCGCCGGGTCCGCCTCCGGATCGTCCGGGTTCAACGTGAATGAACGCGTCATAGAAAGCTGGCTGCCCCAACGCAGTGCAAGCGCGCCGCCCACAACCATCGTCAACACACAAGTCTCGTGAAAACGCAGGGTCCAGACAGCGGCCTGACTCCAAACCGAAAGGTCTTCGCGTCCGAGAAATACGAGCTTCAACACGTACGCAAGTATAAACCCAACGACGAGCAGCGACGCCGTGATCATCAACGATCGATGTCGAGAAGGGAAGCCTTCCCGGAGCCGTTTGACTCCGAAGATGGCGAGACCGACCACAACATTCATGTTGATGAATGCGCCAGTCCAAAAGAGAACCTTCGGGTCAAGTGATTCTATAGTCAACTCTTGTCCACCACCCTGTCTTCCAAATCGCATTCCCAACCCACGCGGCACGGAGCATAGCGCGGGCAATGCGCAGAACGTGCGCAGGACAGCGGCGCGAATGGTCATTGGTTAGGCTTCCCATATGAGTGCTGTCGGCGTCATCCCCGCTCGTTACGCAGCATCGCGCTTTCCCGGCAAACCGCTGGCGGAAATCGCGGGCGTCAGCATGATTGAACGCGTGTGGCGCGGAGCGTGCGAAGCGAAAACCCTGCGCCAAGTTTTCGTCGCAACCGACGATGCCCGCATCGCGTCTTGCTGCGAATCCTTTGGTGCTCCCGTCGTCATGACGAGCCCGACTCATACCTCAGGCTCGGACCGGATCGCGGAAGCCGCGAGCACTCTCACGGACGACATCATCGTCAATATTCAGGGTGACGAACCTTTGATCAAAGGCTTCGTGATTGATGCTGCGGTCGAGGCGCTGCTCGAAAACGAAGAGGATCTGATCGCCACCCTGGTTCATCGAACCCGTGGCGCAGACGTACTCAACCCCAGTCGGGTCAAGGTCGTTGTCGACCGCCATGGCCACGCACTCTATTTTTCGCGTTCGCCAATTCCCTACGCATCCCCCAATGCCCACAACACGACCTTCCTACAGCACATTGGGATCTACGCGTTTCGAAGAGACTTCCTGTTGCAATATGCCGCGCTACCTCAAACCCCAGGCGAGCTGCGCGAGTCCCTAGAGCAATTGCGTGCCCTCGAACACGGTATCGCGATTCGCGTTGCCGAGATCGAAGGCTGGGAAAGTGTCGCGGTCGACCACCCCGAAGACGTCGCGACGGTTGAAGCCCTTCTCGCGTCAATAGACCGGGCTGCGGAAAACCAATGAGACCCGTTCTTGGTGCACACACAGTTCGCGAATGGGGCGAGCGCTATTCCAACTGGGGGCGCTGGGGCGACGACGATGAACGCGGGACCCTCAACTTCATTACAAAGGGGAGAGTCCTTGAAGCGTGCGCCATCCCGCGATCGGGCCGGGTGATTTCGTGCGCCCTCCCCTTTGACGACAAGGGCCCCCAGTCGGGCAAAGGCGGCCGCCACAACCCGATCCACGTCATGCTCGCCGACGCTAGCGATGCGCTAACCGGCGCACAGGATCACTTGCCCGGCGGTTTCCGCTACGCGGACGATTCGATCACCATGCCGCTCCAATGCGGAACCCAATGGGATGCCCTGTCGCACGTCTACTACGACGGCTTTATGTACAACGGTCGCGACATCAAACTCGTGACCAGCAGCGGAGCCGAAGCGAACTCAATCGACCGACTAAAAGCCGACGTTGTGGGTCGCGGTGTCCTGCTCGATCTGCCACTCGTGCGCGAAACGCGCTGGCTCGAAGACGGAACGGCGATCATGCCCGAAGATCTAGACGCTTGTGCGGAAGCCCTCGGCGTCACGATCGAGTCTGGAGACATCCTGCTTGTTCGCACGGGCATGATGACGCGCTGCCTCGAACAAAAGTCTTGGAAGGGATACTGCGGAGGTCCTGCGCCTGGGCTTTCCCTCTACTGCGCGCGCTGGCTGTACGAACGAGAGATCGCCGCCGTCGCGACAGACACGTGGGGCCTCGAAGTCAGACCCAACGAAACCGAGGGTTGCTTCCAACCACTTCACATGGTGTCGATACGGAATACCGGCGTGACCTTCGGCGAAATCTTCTACCTCGACGACCTCGCCGCGGCGTGCGCAGAAGACGGCAATTATGCCTTTCTCTTCACCGCCCCACCCCTACCCATCACCGGAGCCGTCGGCTCCCCCATCAACCCACTGGCGATCAAGTAACCGTCCCCGTCTCGACCGGGACAACGCGATCGCTCGAAACGGGATCTTTTAGATTCCCTGAGCCAAGACAGGCGTCGACCCTGCAGTCATCCCGCTAGAGATCAGATCAAGCCTATTTCACAAATCGCCCAGCTGCCCGGTTATAGGGGAAGCGGCCCAAAGGCCGCTGCTGGAGAGCACCTTCAGCAGCTGCGAAGCACGAAGGATCCCTGGGAGCGGGTCGAATAGACCCTATTCAAAAGCGGCTACGGCATCCGCGCTCCCAGGGTCGGTGGCGCTGGGAACACTTGCGTTCCCCTACTCACCGAACCTTCATGACGTATGTGACGTCGAAGTTTGGCTCGCGGCTAGAACGCCGCCACCTCACTCGCCATAGAATCGCTATGTTTCACCTGTTACCCCCTTTTGCCGGCATAGTGCAGTCCAAGCAGGGCCCAGTACCCCGCGTCCGACTCCCGCTGTCCAGGGTGGGCGCCGCTCCTACCCCTACGGGCCGCCTCCCCACCGAGTTTTGCTGACAACTCCAATGAATCCGTCAACGTTCCCGATCAAGAGACTCGAGGATGAGTGAGATCCCCTGCTCTCCAACTTATAGGACACACAGAGTTCGGTCCAGCAGAAACGACCAGTTGGTCAATCTACGACCCACAATTTTGCTGTTCGAGTTCGCAGCACCCTTCAATTTTGGCCCCAGCTACGAACTTTGTAAGTGAAGTCTCGAACCCTGATTCGGACCGCGACCAAACCGAAAATGCTGGCTAGAATCGGCCCGCTTCGCGGTCAATCGCTGTTGGCCTGCACCAAAGCTACATCTCTCGAAGCACGACCCGCGCCGCGCGCGATCTCGGCATCATTTTACTCAAGCCCAAGACATCAAACACAAATGCCGGATTGCCCCGCGCATCTGAAGGTATACTGCTCATGACAGCACGACTCGTTCTCTACGCAATCCTTGCAGCCGTGATGGCCGTCAGCTGGGCTTCCTCGTGCGTCATCTACAGGGCGGCCGAAATTGGCGACTTGGTCGCACCCCTCGACATCATCGAATCCGGCAACCTCGCGGCGGTCGTGGTTGGGAGTGGCATAGGATTCGAGAACCCCGAGCGCATGGGGCCCTCCATTGCCATCGGATGGGACGAGCGGATGCTCATCGTCGACGCGGGACGTGGTATCTCCGAAGCGCTGCGAACATCTCGCATCCCCCTCGCCCAGGCCGAAGCGGTTTTGCTGACAAGCTTGTTACCCGAGAACACTGTCGGCCTCGACGATCTATTGCTCACCGGTTGGCGACAACCGCGCGAACAATCGTTGCGCGTCTATGGCCCACCCGGCACACGCGCGTTGTGCGAAGCGATCTTGCAGGGGCATGCCATCGGGATTGAAGCCGAAGGACGTTCGCGCGGATTACCCGCAGGCGGCGCAGTGTTGACCGGCTTCGATGTCGCGCCTGGATTCTCCGTCGAACTCGACGGGCTGGCCATTGAGGCATTTGACCTTCCGGGAGGCCCTACCCCAGCGTTGGCTTGGCGCTTCGAACGCCAAGGCCAAAGCATGTTCGTCGCCGGAGCAGGATGGGCGCCCGAAGCTGTGGTAAGCGCGGCCAAAGACGTCGACTATTTGTTTCACGAAGCCGTCATCATCCCACCGGCCGAAGACGCGGAAGAAGCGGGCATCCTGATCGATCCCGAACTGCTCCGCATGGAAGCGGCACTCCACACCAACATCCTCGATGTGGGCGGTATCGCGAGCCGCGCAAATGCTGGAGCCCTGGTGCTCTTTCGCATGAAGCCGCCTCCGTTCTACGACTTCCAGGTCACAGCGACGGTGCGCAAGACGTACAGCGGTGAGCTTGTCGTCTCGAGTGACGGAGAAGAGATCACACCCCCTCGTCTGTGATGGGATGGTGCCGTGTTCAGTGGACCGTCTAAATCAGGATGCCTTCGCCGTCTTCGTCGTAATACGGGGCGAGTTCACGCAGTGCCCACGGGGGTGGAGGGGCAGGACGATCGTCGAAGGCTCGTTCGCCAGTAAAGCGACGGCGTTGCTCTAAGTAGTAGTTCTCGCCCCGGGTGATGCGGATTGCTTCGTCGATAATGCGAAGCGCGGCATCGTGGTTCCCGCGCACGAAGAGCACCTCGGCCAAAGTGTCGAGAATCTCGGGATCTTGAAAACCCGTGCGGTTCGCCGCGCGCTCGGCAAGCCCTTGAGCGGGCGCGAGCTGCGAAGCCGTTGCACGACTCTCCGTCGCCATACGCCAGGCAATGCCGTTGTCGCTTTGAACCCCTGCGTGCGGTGTCGCGAGTAGCTGGTACGCGTACCGCTCGAGCGCACTCGACTCGCGGAGTGTCAAGAAAACTACGTTGAGGGTCGCAACGCTCACCACCACCCCCATTGCCGCAGCCAAGCGTCGCAGGCCCTTCGACTGTGGTTGTCGCAGGACGCCGCCAAACCCGACAACGCGTGCGGCGAGATAGCCGGCAACAAAGCCTCCGAGGTGTGCTTCACCGGCGACAAACGGAAGCGTGAATCCACTCAGGCCCTCAATCACCAACAGGACGATGAAGGGACGGCGCGGGATTCGCCACCAAACCGGTAATCGATCGCAGTGGTGAAGCTCGAGACAAAGCGCCGCTCCAGCGAGCCCAAGCACGATTCCGGAAGCGCCAATGACGGGCCCGACGCCCATGGCTTGACTCGCCAACATCGCCCCAAGTCCTGAGAACCCCATAATGATCCCCGTTCGCAGCGAGCCGAGCGGACGTTCCACCAGCAGAGCAAGACCGATCAAGCCAAGTAAATTAAAGATCAGATGTATCGGGATCAGAGCGACGCCGTGCAAGAAATTTGCGGTCACGATGCGCCACAGCTGCCCCGCTTCGACTAGGGCGGGAGTCAACTCGCCCACTTCCTGCACGAACGGGTCGTTTAATTGCAGGATGTAAACAAGAACGCATATGAAACCGACGAGTCGAGCAATGCGTTGGGGCGCGGGGTTGCGCGCCAGTGTGTGGATTTCCGAAATGCGTCCGAGATGTTCGAGACCAAAGGGTTGCTTCGCAATCGCGCTCGAAAGTGCGCGCGACAAATATTCCGGCCCATCGGCGTTTTCGAAGCGTCCGCGGCGGATCGACATGATCTCGCTGCACGTCCCCAGCCAGAAACCGTGCGGTGCAGGTGCAAAGTGAGTGATGTCTTTATACGGGGTCATCCGTGCTCGGCCCCATCGCCGACCAGAAACAATGCGTAACCCAGCATCGTCCAGCACGATTTCGGCGCCCCGACCTGAAAGCGGAATATGCAGGGCGTCACTGTCTGGCGGAATCGTCTCGGTGGAAGCGGAGTTTGTATTCACGCGGGCTGACCTTTAGAGATACGCACCGGCAAAGATTAGCCCGCAACGCTGACTTCAAACACTGCAGCGGGGATTCGATAGAAAACGCCCCCGCTCATAGAGAGAAGGGGCGCTGATGGATCAAATAATCGGACCGTCGGACGGTCTTATGTAGTGGTCAGTCACGTCTTGGAATGGCGATCGTCGGAAACACTCGCGTGTAAATCAAGAACACGAGACCAAAGGCGCCAAAGAAGCCGAGCGCGATAAGGATCTGGTAGAGACCGAGGTACGACGTGCTGTCGTCCTTGATGACCGAAGGCCAGATCAGAAGATTGCGCTCGAGCCAGAAGCCAAAGAGGATAATGCTGGCCACGGGGCCGAGGATCCAACCCGTCTTTTTGGGTCGCTGCCCGAGCAGAACCCAGAACGGAATGACCCAGAGGCAAGCCCAGGTGGCCATCGCTGTCCAACCGTAGGCGGTGCTCAAGCGTGCCCAATCAAAGTCCCAGCTCGACCAAGCCTTGGCCCAGGCCGAAGCACTGACGGCGCCCTTGTCGATCAAGAACTGGTTACCCAGACGATCCGCAAAGAACTGCGTCTCTTCTGGCAAGTTGCCGTACCAGATCACCAAGTATTGCGACCAAAACAAGTACATCCAGAAGATCGAGAACGCGAAGGTCAGCTTCCCGATGTCGTGCATGCGGTGTTCGGTGATCAGGCCTTCGAAGCCCTCCGCTTTGCGGTAGAAGACACTGCAGAGTGCGACGGATGCAACTGCGGAAAGAATGCCGCCCCAAGTCACGTACGCGCCGAAGAGGTTTGAGAACCAGGTCTGCTCCATCGACATCACCTGGTCGAATACGAAGAAGGAGTAACCCAGTGCGTAGATGAACAAGATCGGCGCGGAGCGCTTGGAGAGAACCGCGAACGCATGATCACGTTCTTCGACGTTCCCCTTCCAGTTGGCGGTCCAGCTCTTCGCCATTTTCTGGCCAAAGCCCGTGCCATTGTCGGCCATGTCTTTGAGCATGGGGCGATTGGACACCTTGAGGAACCAGATCGACAGCACGGCCAACAGGCCGAGAATCACGAGGTCCGTGGTGTAGACCCGCGTCGCGTTGAGCCACACCTCTTTGCCGTGAACCGCGCCTTCGCGCTTCCACTCGAAGATGTAGTCGCCACCGAAGTACCCGATGCATCCGAGAACAAAGGTGACCGGAACCCACGCGGCCAAGGCTTCGAACATACGCCGCAGCGGCCCAGGCCACTTGGCGCCGACGACAACCATGATGGCTGCAAAGGCCAAGCCTGCCTGAGACAACATCGCAAAGTAGATGAAGTTTGCGTGGTAGGCGAGCCATGCGGTCTGCGGGTCTGTTGCCAATGCCATCACGAAGGCGATGACGCCCACGATGGCGAGCAGGGCACAAATTTGTGTTAGCGGCTTCGGAAGTTCTCGCGCAAACGCGACTTCCAATTCTTTAGCGGCGGAGCTCACGAGCGGCCTCCCTGACCATTCAGGTCGCGCAGGAAGTTCACGAGATCCCAGCGCTCACTGGGTGGGATCCGTTTGTAATTGGGCATGCGCCCGCGGCCAATGGAAATGGTCGTGTAAATGTGACCATCACTAAAGAGCTTCGCCATGCTCGACGGCCCACCGACCGGAAGCACCATGCCGAAGGGGCCATCGGTACCAAAGGGCGGGCCAGCGAGAGGACCGTTTCCCAGGCCTTCCGGCCCGTGGCAGGTTGCGCAGTAGCGGTGGAACAACACTTCGCCGCGCTTGAGCGACTGGAGTGAAGACGAAACCGGGTTCACGAGCGCGTCCTGCTCGGGGATGGTCAAGCTCGCGACATCGGGTACGGCGCCCCACCCGACCGGAACCGTGCCTTCCGGCGGAGAAAAACCTTGGGCCTGGCCAACGTATGTGTTCTCTTCGAACGCCTGAACCGTAATTTGGCGCTTCATCTGCGGGAACCACTCCCCCCCGTCAACCTGCTCCCAGCAGCCGAACGAAAGCGGCAGCACGAAGAAGATGAACGCCAAGCGGGCCCAATGACCGGCGCGCTTTGGCTTAGGGGACAGGCGCTGCTGCTCCAGGGACAGGCGCTGCTGCTCAAGAAACAAGCGCTGCTGCTCAAGAAACAAGAGTCACCTCCTTCGCCGACTGCGCGCGAAGCAAGGCGTCAATCTCAGCAACGTCTCGATCCCCGCACTTCACGACGACGCCGAACTCTTCCGCAGAAAACCGCGGGCTGTAATGCTCGTCGAGCTTGAAGGTGGGATAAAGCTTGCCAGCGAGCAGCATCCCCAAGAAGGTCAGCAAACCGCCGAACAAAATGGTCAACTCGAAGCCGATGATGACGTACGGTGGGATCGATGCAAAAGGCTTGCCCGCAATCTTGATCTCCCAGTCCCAACTCATCCAGAGCTGAAGCGCGAAGCCTGTGACCACGCCGGTCAATCCACCGATCAGCGTAAACAAGCGAACAAGGCTCGGCTTCGGGTCCATCGCTTCGTCGATCTCCGGGAAAGGAGCCGGCGAGTAGGTTTCGATGTCGTCGAACCCACGCTTCTTCAATTTGGTGACTGCCGCGACTACGTCGCCGGGCAAGTCGAAAACGCTCACCAACGTCGGCATCAGTGCGCTCCTCCGTGAGCCTTCTCATGAATGATGAGCTCTTTCACTTCAACCATCGCGATGATCGGGCCACCCTTCAGGAAGAGAATGAAGAACATGCTGAACCAGCAGAAGCTGCCCGTAAGGATCGAGAGCTCAGCCAAGCTCGGAATGTAAAGACCCCATGCCGCCGGGATAAACTCACGCGACAGGGACGTAATGATGATCACGTAACGTTCAAACCACATCCCGATGTTGATGAAGAAACAGAGCACGAACAGGAACGGAATGTTCGTACGCAGCTTCTTGAACCAGAGCAGTTGCGGGAAGATGACGTTGAAGGTGATCATGCACCAAGTGGATATCCAGTAGGGACCAAACGCGCGCAGCCAGAAAGACGTCTGCTCGAACTCGACGCCGCTGTACCAGGCGATGAAGTATTCCATCGCGTACGCGTACCCGCAGATATTGGAAGTAAACAGGATGAACCTGGACATGTTCTCCAGGTGATAGTCCGTGATGTATTCCTCAAGGCCGTAAATCCGGCGTACTGGGATCATCACCACCATCACCATCGCAAAGCCGCCAAACACGGCGCCTGCCACGAAGTAAGGCGCGAAGATCGTCGCGTGCCAGCCCGGCACGATCGACATTGCAAAGTCCCAGGAAACAACCGAGTGCACAGACAGGACGAGCGGAGTCGCGAGTCCCGATAGATGAAGCACGGTGCGGTTGTGCGCCTTCCACTGGCCCGACTTGCCCTGCCATCCGAGCGCCAAGATGGTGTAGATGAACTTGCGGAGCCCCGTAGTACGGTCGCGCGCGATGGCGAAGTCGGGGATCAAGCCGACGAAGAAGAAGACGATGGAGATCGTCATGTACGTATTGACTGCGAAAACGTCCCAGAGCAGTGGGCTTTTGAAGTTCACCCAGAGTCCGCGCTGATTCGGGTACGGAATCAAGAAGTAGAACTTCCAGAGCCGGCCGATGTGGATCAGCGGGAAGAGTGCCGCGGTCAAAACCGCAAACACCGTCATCGCTTCTGCACCGCGATTAATGGCGTTGCGCCACTTGGCTCGGAACAAGAACAAGATCGCTGAGATCAACGTGCCTGCGTGCCCGATACCGATCCAGAAAACGAAGGTAACGATGTAGACCGCCCAGAAGACGGGGGCCTGATAGCCCGCAATGCCGAGGCCAACATAGGTCTGATAAGCCAGCGTGGCGGCGGCCTGGGCGACGCCCAGTAGAGCCAACCCGAGAAGCAACATCCATTGCCAGGACGTACCCCGGGTGATCACCGACATGATATCGACGTTAGCCTGAGAGTCCTGAGGCATCGCGTTCGGGCTCATCGCTGGTGCAGCGGTAGCAGGAGGTGTCATCCGTGGGACCTCTCGTCATCAGCGCGATCGACTTGTTTCAAGTACGTGATTGCCGGTCGCGTGTTCAGAACATGCAGCGAATGGTACGCGCGCTTCTCGTTATCCGAAGTCACAACCACCTTGCTCTTCTTGTCTTTGGCGTTGCCGAACTCGATGGCCTGGCTCGGACACGTCTGCTGACATGCTGTGACCACTTCACCATCGGCAATCGGTCGGCCTTCGTTCTTAGCCGTCTGTCGTGCACTCACGATGCGCTGAACGCAAAACGAGCACTTTTCCATCACACCCTGCTGCCGCGTGGTGACATCGGGGTTCTGCATCAGATTCAAGTTGCCGGGCCAGTTGTGTCGGCTGTAGTCAAAGTAGTTGAAGCGGCGAACCTTGTAGGAGCAGTTATTCCCGCAGTAGCGCGTGCCCACGCAGCGGTTGTACACCATGCCGTTCAGGCCTTCCGGCGTGTGGTAGGTCGCGATCACCGGGCAAACCGATTCGCACGGTGCCGCGCCGCAGTGCTGGCAGAGCATGGGTGCGTAACGAACGTCGGTCTTGCCGAGGGCTTCGCGATCGGGATGTGGCCGTCGCTCAAGGCCGTCCGTGCGATCCCCTTCGTCGACGTAGCGTTCGATGCGGATCCAGCTCATTTCGCGATGTCGCGCCATGCCTTCTTCGCCGACAATCGGAATTGCGTTTTCCGTGTAACAAGCCGCGACACAAGCTCCGCAACCGGTGCACTTGTCGTTGTCGATCGACATTGCCCAGCGGTATTCGCTGTCCGGATGGGCGTCGTTCGCGGCGTCGAACGGGAGCAGAATTTCGTGGCTTTCGCCGTGGCCACCACCATGACCGTCGAGCGGCTTTTCGTGACCGTCACCATGATCGGCTTCGGTTGCCTGTGCGTCGTGATGCGCGAGGCTGCCGCTGCCAGCAGCCAGCGCCGCCAAAGAGATCGTCGGAGCCAGCTTGCGCTCGCGTTGATTGTCGGTGAACTGGGTCAGCGGGATGCGCTGGTAGAGGCCCGTCACCGCAACCGAAGCCTTGGTGGAGAGCCAAGCTCGGCCGCCCTGCTCGTCTGTCGCGTCGGCGAGTAATGCGACCACGTTTACGCCGCGTGCAATGCCAGGTCGACCGTCTCCTTCGAGCGAGGCGTAATGACCGACCGTGTGTCCCTGTCCCGTTGCGATCGCGATTACGTCGTCTGGAATGCCGCCTCGGGGATAAACCGGAAGCTTCAAGCTGCCCGCCGCCGTGGTGACTTCGACAACTTCGCCGTAATCGACGCCGAGTTTCTCGCAAGCCGCCTCGCTGATTTCCAGCCAGGAAAGCCAGCTTGCCCGTGCGACCGGGTCCGGAATCTCTTGCATCCAAGGCAAGGTCGCTGCGGAACCGTCGCCGATGAAGGAATGCGGGTACGCCATCAGGGTGAAGTTGCCGCTGCCGCTGAGAGCGGGTGCAGCAATGTTGACCTGGGATACGGTCGGAGCCATGGCCGTAGCCGGGGCCACCGCCGGGGCAAATGAGCCGCCTGCAGCAACCGTCGCGCGCCAGTCCAAACCCGACCAGTTGGCCTTGAGCCGATCAAGGAAGCTCCCGTCGCCGACCGTCGCACCCGTTGCGCGGGCAATGGCGAGCAGGGTGTCACCGATCTGCTGCGTATCAAACAGAGGTCGGATCGTCGGCTGAACCAACGACCGAACGCCCGTGCGAGGCTCCGCGTCGCCCCACGACTCGAATGAATCGTTGTCAGGGAGAAGGATGTCCGCGGCCTGTGCGGTCTCGTCCTTGAGCGTGGCGAATGAAACCACGGTGCCAACCTTGCCCAACGCTTCCACAAAACCAGACGATGTGGGCAACGAGTAGCGGGGGTTCGAACCATGAATCAAAAGCACGTCAACACTGCCGGCCTTCATGGCGGCGATGAGACCCTGAATTTCCGCGTACGGCGCGCCATGCTCAGCGCTGTCCTCTGCGGGAACCGTGAGCCGGCTGCCCAACGCTCCGAGTACAACGTTAAGGAGCAGTACCGCGGCCGTGTCCGAAGTTGCGTTCGAAGAGCGAATCGAAACCCCTGGCGGAAGCGCGACCGCGTGCTCGGCTTTCAGAACTCGCGCAACGAGTGCGTCGAACGAATGCTGATCTACGCCCGCCTGCTTGAGCAACTGCCCGCTGTTCTGACCTCGGAACAAATCGTGAATGCCGCGGAGGTCTCCGCCAACTGCACCGCTGTTCTTTGAGAAGACCGCCATCGCGAGCGCGAGTGCGAGGGCTCCCTCGCCACCCGGTGTGCTGGTGATCCACTTGTCTGCCTTCGAAGCCGTCATCGACAGTCGCGGGCCAACGCTGATCAGCGCTGCGCCGCCGTGCTTCGAAACATCCTTGGCGGTGGAGAACTGCCGGGCGTGTTCGACGGGCGAAAGCCCTTGGTCGAGAAAGTCAGAACTAAAGTCGAGCACCAGGTCGGCGCTCGAAAGGTCGAATTGCGGCGTCACACTCCGACCAAAGACCAGCTGTGTCGCCGAACGCAGGGCGTCTTGGGAGAAGGGGTCGTATACAACGCGCCCTGCAGCCCCCGTGACGCTCACGAACTCGTCCATCACACCCGCAAGGGTCGGACCGACAGGCGCACCGAGGATCCAGGTGCCGCTCGGGTTGGCCTTGATCTTGGCGGCAACAGCGGCTTGAGCGTCCTGCCAAGTCGACGCGGCGCCTCCCATCGTGGGGCCTTCGTAGCGATCAGGGTGATACGTGCGGCCGTGACCGACCTGTCCCCGGGCGCAAAGCTTCCCCTTGTTAACCGGATGTTCGGGGTGGCCTTCGAGCTTGATCGGGCGTCCGTCTCGCGAGGTCACGTGCAGACCACAAGCCGCGGAACACTCCATACAGGTCGAAGCGTAGGTGGTCGACGTTCCGGGGAGCACCTCTTCGGGCTGAACCACATAGGGGATCAGCTTCTCCACGGGGTCGCCACAACCGGCGGCCGCTGCGGCGCCGGTGCTTGCTCCCACCAGCTTCAGAAAATCTCGACGATCGAGCTCGGGCATACGTTCGTCCTGGGTTCTCTTTCGAGTTCGGTTTCGAAGAAGCTCCGAATACGTCGGTGGCTTCTTCTTTTTGCGTTCTTGCTTCGAATCTTCGGTGGGCCCGCACTCTGCGAACTCACCCTCCGATATCGAACGATCTACTTAATTCTTCTCTTAACGGGGTCGTCTGGATCTGTTCGTGCCGTCCCACTCATTAACAGCTCGCTGCGCCGGTGAAACCTCCATCGGGTTCCGATCAATGCTCCGATCAATGTTCTGATCAATAATGGCAGGTGAGACAGTCCTGAGACGCTTGTTGATTGTTTTCGCGATGGCACTTAATGCACCAGCCCATCTCGAGTTTCTCGGTCGGCAAACCGTACTTCCACCACTTGGTGTCTGGAATCAGGCTCAGTTTGTCGATCTCCTGAACCGGGCCGTGGCACTTCTGGCACTCGATCCCAGCTGAAGTATGTCGGTTGTGACGAAACTTCACGTGCTCCGGCAAGCGGTGAATCTGCACCCACTCGATCGGCGTCTTCTCTTCCCAGTGCTTCTTCAGGATCTGAATCCCTTCGAGCTGGTCGTATTCTTTGGGGAACTGGCTGTGGCAACCCATGCAGAGTTCGACGGACGGCATGCCCGCCGCGCGCGACTCGCTGGTGCCCGAATGGCAGTACTGACAGTCCATCTTGAACTCGCCAGCATGGTGTTTGTGGCTGAACGGGATGGGCTGCATCGGGCCCGGAGCCTCGACGTCCCAAGCACCGTCGTGAGAGTTGCACGCACTCGCGGTGGGGAACTTCTTGTCGAATTCCTTGGGAATTTCGATTTCGAGGTTCGGATTGTTTTCCTTCAGTTCGCGCAGCCGGTGGGCATCGCAAACCCCCGTCGCAACATGGATTTCACCATGGCCGGCGTGGGCCACGTTCTCGTCGAGGGTGGTCAAATTGAATGACCCCACCGAGACGATCAAAATTGTGGAAACCAAGAGCGATGCGGCGACGCCCAAGCGGATTTGCCTTGGTTGCTGCCGCGTCGGAAAAAGCCTGCTCATTCGAGTCACCATTGGCCTTTGTCGAACTTTGTCGACGGCCTCTGTCGATTTCTACCGTGTTCTGCCGAACTGGCGGGAAATGGAGCCGCGTGCTCCGTTCCCCTTACAACCTTGATCTATTTGAATCTTCTTGCCGGTCGCGCTCTTGATCGTGGTTCTGTTCGCACTTTCCGTGCGAGACGTCTCAGAAAGCCCTGCCAGCAAACGCGACGTGTACCGAGCGCCACATTGTTTACAAACTGCGTGATCTTGAATCGCGCACGCGAAAGCCATCGGCGGCCTTCGAGACTTTCCGCGATGTGGTTTTACGACTTCGCCCGTGCGACGTCAACCGACTTTGACCGGAATCGCATTTCTGACGGCGCATCGAATCGTTGCGGACTCTCCTTCCGACCCGAAGCTTCCGGTTTTGCCCCCAATTCAGCCGTGGTTCACACGGCGAGCGCAACGCTCAAGGCCCCTCAAATGATCCACTGGCGTCAATCCATAGGGCCTATGTGGGGACCGGCCCCATCCAGGGTGCAAACGGTCGCTTGAGGGGCGAGATCTCGGTCCGCAGTCCCAAGGAGAACCACCTGGCGACGACACGCATTGTCGCGGGGTGTATTCTCGACTAATCATCGTTGTCCAGCACCAACAGGAGATCGTCATGCCCGTCAGCCAAGAACTACTCGACATCCTCGTATGCCCAGAAACCAAGCAACGCGTTTCAGCCGCGGGAGATGAGACCATTTCTCAGATTAATGCGCGCGTCTCCTCGGGGGAACTTCGCAACCGCGGAGGCGAAGCCGTCGCGGCTCAGATTTCAGAAGGCTTGATTCGCGAAGACGGCAAGATCGTCTATATCGTCGACGACGGGATCCCGGTCATGCTGATCGAGGAATCGATCGAACTCGGTTCGTAGTGAGAACGGGCCTCGCACGTCGATCGTTGCGACCTACTGCGCGAACTCACGCCGCTTCAGTTGCTTGACGTAGTCCCGAAGTTCCGGGTCTTGCGCGACCAGGTTCGAAATTCTCTCCTCGAATTCTGCTGCGGATCGATAGAGCGGGTCGAGATCAAAGCGAATGCCGAGTGCCTCACTGACGACCTGCACGAGCGCAAGCGCGCCGCGCGGGTTCGGCCGCGCGTTGATGTAGTGCGGAAGCCCGGCCCACAGACTCAACACGTCGAGGCCGTCGCGGCCAAATCGATCGCCGAGCACCCCGAGGATTCCAGTCGGCCCTTCGTACGTCGAAGCTTGCACGCCGAGACGTTCTAGCTGTGCCGGGTTCGATGCGACGCCTGTGATCTGCACGGGCTGCGAATACACGACGTCGGCAAGGTGCGAACCGAGCAAGATCACACGCTTCACGTCATTGGCTTTCAAGACTTCACTGATGCAGTCGCAGAAGCATCGCCAACGCATGTGCGGTTCAACCCCGAGGCAAGTAACGAGATCGCGGGTTTTGCTCGCTTCGCCGTAGCGAAACGCGTTGCTTGGCCAGTGTACTTCGCGCTGATTGTTTTCGTCCATCACGATCTCTGGACGCGTCACAGTGAAATCGTAAAAATTTTCGGAATCAAGCTCGGCCAACGGCACGGCGCGGATTGCTTCATTCAAAAACGACACGGCATTGCTCGCCGCGTCTCCGGCATCGTTCCAACCTTCGAACGCAAAAATTGCCGTAGGCTCTTGAAGAGACGGTTGTACGTAGATGCGAAGAAGGTCGGTCACTGCATAACGTTCGCACGCAGCGACATGCTTAGACAAGTAAAAACTGAAACTTCATCGCGAAGCACCGGGTGAGAACGGGTTCTAAGCCGATCCACTCAAGTCAACTTTCAATGCGCAGTACTGAACAAAAACAGATTCAATCGACCCAACCATTTTCCTTGACAAGCCAGGCTTCAAACGAAATCGAATTGAAGTCGCGGCGTTCAAGAGATGAAGCGATAGCCACGACCGCGCACCGAAATGATGTGCACCGGGTCCGACGGATCCTTCTCGATATAGCGACGCAATCTCACGATAAAGCTGTCGATCACCCGTGTTTGGGTGTCCGGACGGAGCCCCCAAACTTCTTCGAGCAGCTCTCCTCGGGTCACAACCTCGCCGTCCCGGGCGATCAAAGCACGCAGCAAGCCCATCTCTCGCGTCGTCAATTCGATTTGGCCGGTCGGGGTGTCGAGGCGAAATTGATCGAAGTGGAGGGTCACGTCCCCAAAACTGAGTTCGCGGGGCCCCGCGTCACCTTCGGCGACGCCGTCCCAACGACGCCGTCGCAACAACACCTTCACCCGAGCAAAGAGTTCGTCGAGGTGAAAAGGCTTGGTGAGGTAGTCGTCTGCACCCTCTTCGAGGCCGCGAACGATGTCTTCGGGCGAGTCTTTGGCGGTCAACATCAAGATCGCAACGAAGTT
This sequence comes from Myxococcota bacterium, assembly GCA_041891195.1. GTDB lineage: Bacteria > Myxococcota_A > UBA9160 > UBA9160 > UBA4427 > DUBZ01. Next base: position 25,013 of record JASDVE010000154.1, read on the forward strand.
CCCCGAAGCGCGCGCACGGCGTGCGACTTCAAAGCCGCTCATTTTCGGCAGCATCAGGTCAAGGATCACCAATTCGAACGCTGGCAAGTCGCCCGTCAAGAAATCGACAGCGACTTGACCGTCCTCCGCAAGGCTTACGTCGTGGCCCTCGAGTTCGAGATTAAAACGCAAGCCCTGGGCGATGTGGTCGTCGTCTTCGACGACTAGAACTCTGGCCAAACTCGCTACTCCTTGCTTTTTGTGAACGGCTCGTCAATCGAGCACTCAACCCAGCGTTTACACACCGCGGCTACAACGGCACAGTGCGCAGGGTGACGACGAACCGACTGCCGCGCCCCGCGCCTTCACTCAACGCAACAACGCGACCGCCTTGTTTGCGCACTAGGCTGCGGACGACAAATAACCCCAACCCGAGGCCGGCGGCCGTACGCTGCATGTCGCGCCCCGCGCGGTAGAATCGTCTAAATATTTTCCGCAACTCACGCGGTGGAATGCCAATTCCAGAATCAGCGATCTCCACTCGAACGCGATCCTCGCGCAGAGTTTCAACTCGCACGCGAACCTGCACCGGGTCGTCTGAATACTTGATCGCGTTCTCAAGCAAGTTGTTGAAGATCAATTCGAGCTCCGACGAATCTCCCCGTACCGGGGTCATGCGTTCGACCTTGAGTTCGACCGCTTCTTTCGAAAGGCGATAACGCGTCCGCATTTCGTCGACGCAGCTATTCAGGAGCTCGGCGAGATCAACGCGCTCCCGGATCGGATTGCGACCGTGCTCCTCAGCCCGCGCCGCGTCGAGCACCTTGGCGACCGTCCGGTCGAGCCGGTCGAGGTCGGCGCTCATGCGATCGATGAATTCGCGCCTCTGTTCCGCGGGCGGATCGTGTCGCTTTATTGTGTCCAAGTACAACCGAAATGATGCCATCGGAGTTTTCATTTCGTGGGTCACTGCATCCAGAAAGGCCCGCTGGCGTTGGTTGCTGCGCATTTCTTGCAAGAGCCAGGTACAGAGCCCTGCCAGACCGATCATCACGAGCAAAAAAAAGATCGTTCCAAAGATCAAGAACAACCAATCGCGGGTGTCAAAGCCCGGACCAACCGGGTCGAGTCCACTCCACAACATCACCTGCCATCCAACAGCGAGGAGCAACAGGAGCACCATCAAAACGATGCCGACGGTGAGT
>JASDVE010000155.1:0-5457 GCA_041891195.1 Myxococcota bacterium
GTCCAGCAGTGGGAGCCGCCGAGGGCCTCTATCGCAGTTCCGTAATTTGGATTGAACCCGGTCGCGGAATCGTTGATGCCATCGACAAAGAGCGCGCCGTCCCCGTCGTCGAATCGAGTCGAGTCGAACGATGCTTTCGCCATCCACTGCGGAGCGACTCTTTGGCGCAGCTGCTCTTGGGCCGAAGGTCGAGGAAGTCACGAGCAGCCGACCAGTAAGGGGGAGCTTCGAGTTGACACCTGCCCTGTGCTTCGAAGTCCTATTCGCGTCCCTTGTAGACAAACGTCGCAGCAAGCGCACAAGGTTCATTCTCAACCTAAGCGACGAAGGCTGGATGTCCAGAAAAGCGCTATCGCACCAACTCGCCAGCATCGCAGCATTCAGAGCGATCGAGCAACGGCGCGCCCACGGAGGAGTCAGTGATGTGACAAATCCGTTCGGCGAGCGGACACTCGAACTTCGCACTGACGAATACGCGCACGAGTTCGTTTCGATTCCGCTGCCCGCATTGCCGTCCACTTCAGAAAAGTGGGCGATCACATCCCTGCCTGTCGGAACCGGCCTGATCGTTCATTCGCTCCTTGGCTACTCGAATCGATTCCGTCGTTCAATGAGGAGTACGCTTCATGGACTTCAGCTCACATGGCTTCCTCCGTGAACCCACAACCGCTCCGAAATTGAACGACAAGCATTCTGAAATTTCGAATCGCGCAGCGATTCTTACGTCCATATGTGTGAGCTGATCACTTCGAAGCACGTCGCCACCTCAGGAGAGATCCCCACCGGCATCAAACTCGTGGAGAAGCTTCATGAAACTACGAATCAGGATCTTCACGACAGGGCGAATTGCAATTTTCGTAACAACGAGGGCAGTCACGTCGCGCTTACGACGAAAACAAATGCGGATGACATTGGGCCTAGCCCAGACTCAACCCTTCCCCGTCAACTTCGCCACGATCTCATCAATCACCTTGTCCGCGATCCCCACCATCTCTTCATCTGTTCGGTCTTGTATCGGATGCTCAGTGAAAACCGGCGTCGCATCGAAACCCAATGACTTCGCTTGGCTCTCCGCCGCTTGAACGAAGACGTTTGATGCGATGAAGACCGATGCCAGACCCTGCTCTTCTAGTAGTTTTGTGTCGTGCACACTGCACGACGTGCAGCTGCCTCAGTCGGCCAGTGCTTCGACAACCGCCGCACACTCGCTCGCGATTTGTTGGCGTAGGTCATGGGGTGCCGGCTTGGTAAACGTCGGCTTGCGGTAGCGCTTGACCTTCGCCCCGCGGTTCGTGAGTTCTCTTTCAAGACGATCTAAGAAGATGTCCCCACGCGCCTTCGAAATATCGAGCAGGCCGATCGTAAGCCCGTCGATGGTCTTGGGTCGGGCCACGCGTTCGCGGGCCACGATGGCCTGTTCGCCGGTCGGATCTAAAATCACACGTCCGGGTTGTGTTTGTGTGTCTGTGCTCACGACTGAACCTCCATAATGATCGGTTGGCTTCCGATGGCGCCACCCACCCATCCGGCGATGACCGCGGAAAACAGCCCCGCGTCTCCACCGCAGTGGATGATGTGGATGCCGCCGGGGCGAAACTTCGGGATGAACTCTGGAGCTTGGTCTCCGGGGATGCCCTCGGCCATGCCGCCGGCTCCCCGCAACAACTCTGCACCCGGGATCATGCACAGCTCGTGCAATCGCGCGGCGAGTTTCGCCTTGTCCCAGCCCGCTTCGGCGAACAGCCGCGCGTGTTCGGGCGCAACCACCAAAATGGCATCAAAGGCCATCACCGCCTTGGGGTGATAGATACCGCGCAGCGTCGCAGCAAAACTTCGGGCGAGCGATTCGGGTTCGCGAGAGAGTTGGTCAATGATGGTGCGTGGCCCCTCACCCGGAAAGATCGTCACGGTGTCGGTGCCGATATCCGCGCCGAGATCAGCAGATAGCGGCTGCCACGGTGAATCTTCTTCGTTCTCCGCAATGCAAAAACCAAACTTGCCCGGGTTGCCGAGCGCCGCGCGGTCGATCTCGCCAGGACGCCCTCCGCCGACATTACGAACGACAAGCTGAAGCGCGCGGCCGATCGTCGCGGTTGCCCGGTTGCCTTGGCCGAGCGCGTTGACGCCGCTATTCATGCCAAGCCGTTTGCGAATGGGCCCGTTCACGATGAGGACAGGACCGGCACTCATTGTCGTTGCGAGTAGCCCATGCATGTTGAATTGATCCGTGCACGCACCCTCAACTGCGGCGAGCACAAGCGGGAGATATTCGGGCTTGCACCCCGCCATCACGGCGTTGATCGCGACCTTTTCAACCGTGCACTCGACCAGGTCGGACGGCACGACGGCGACGACTTCGTCGGGCTTCCGGGTCGTGCCTTCGAGCATCGCGAGCACGCGCTTTTCGGTCGGCGGAACGAGAGGCAAGCCATCGCTGAAGCCGCGGTCGTAAAGCGCTTCAATTTCATCTTCGAGCCTCGCGAGTTCAATACGACGCGCTTGCAAACCCGCCTGACCAAAGCGCAGCAACAAATCGGTGGCATGCTCCGGGTCAACCGAAAGAGAACCACAGCCGAATCGCAACTCCGGGAGGTCGGGTCCCAAGCCGGTCATCCCCGCAACCGATTCCCATTCACCCCGATGCCAACCGATCGCGCGTTCTTTTTCGATGCCACCTTCCACGCGCAGCAGCGTCGGAACCGCTTCAATGTTTTGACGCCATGACATTTCTAATGACGTGTCATCGGAGACGGCCACACCGTCTGGAAAACCTGGGTCGTCTTGGGAATACACGGTCAACACGCCATCGGCCGCGAGCTGGAGCAGCACCGGTGCAACGAGTTCACAGGTCGGGCAGTCGCGTTTTACAAATGCGACGAGGCCATCGGGCAGAGAGCTTGCGTTGGGTGCCAATAGAATGTCCTCCGGGAGTCGGACAATGTAGGGACGCGCGTGGCTTGCGCCAAGCGGATTCGCGACCGAGAACTGAAATCGATTCAACACACTTCGACGACGTGTTAGTCTCCCGCCCGCTTATTGGAGGCCCGTGGTTTGGTTCGTAAATTTTTGATCGTCGCAACGGTTTCGCTCGTCACAGCCATCGTCTCGTGCAACGTGCTGCTCCCCGAACGCTTTGCCATCAACGCGCCGATCGCATCCATGCTTTTCGGCTCGAACAACTCTGCGCCTTCGAGCGACATCATTGATGAACGCTTCCAGGTTCCAGAGGGTTTCGGCCTTTCGCTCTTTGCCACAGGCATCGACAACCTGCGCTGGCTCCACACGACCTCCGCCGGGGACTTTGTCGCGACGCGCTCACGCGCCGGCGAAGTGATCCTCGTGAAGCGCGACGCCAATGGCGACGGACAGAGCGACGGCACGACGGTCCTCCTCAGCGATCTCAAGCAACCGCAAGGAATCGAAATCGCCGATGGCTGGCTGTACATCGCCGAAACCGACGCACTCGGTCGCGTTCGCTTCGACGAAACCACAGGCGAAATTTCGGGAAGCTTCGATCGTATCGCGACCGGCATCCCGGGTGGTGGCAACCACTGGTCGCGCACAATCGCGTTCGGGCCCGACGGTCTTCTATATATGACGGTCGGTTCCTCGTGCAATGTCTGTGAAGAAGACGACCCGCGTCGGGCCGGCATGCTGCGCTTCAACGCGGACGGAAGTGACGAAGAACTGATTGCCACCGGGCTCCGCAATGCGGTGGGCTTCGACTGGCAACCGGGCACCGACGATCTGTACGCCACCGACAACGGCCGCGATCTACTCGGCGACAACTTCCCACCGTGCGAGTTGAACAAAGTCGAAGTGGGTGGCTTTTACGGTTGGCCTGTTGCCAACGGCGACAATATCGTCGACCCGGACTTTGGCGAAGGCCAGGAAGACCGCATCGCGAGCGCCAAACGTCCCGCTCATCCGTTTGGCGCCCACAACGCACCTCTCGGCATCGCCTTTGTCAAGAACGCGAGGGTGCCCGACACATTGCGCGGTTCCGCCCTCGTCGCACTTCATGGTTCTTGGAATCGCACCCGCAAAGACGGTTACAAGGTGGTCTCCCTCACCTGGCAACCGGATGGTTCGATTACGGAGACCGATTTCTTCACCGGCTTCCTGGTCAACGACGAAGTCGTGGGGCGCCCGGTTCAGATCGTCGAGGGCATCGATGGCGCCTTCTATATCTCGGACGATTACTCGGGCTCCATCTGGCGAGTGGCTTACGGCGAGTCTGGCAGCGGAAACATCCAACTCGGTGCAACCACCTCGGGTGACCCGCTCGCGGGGATCAGCGCTCGGGATCGCGGCAGGCTTGTCGCCGAAGGCGCCGCGCTCTACGAGAGACACCGCTGCGCGACCTGCCATGACGCCGCACAAGCGGCCCCCGGTGTTGCGGTGAAGACGCTCGCGTCCCTCGACCAGCGCTACGACATCACGAAGCTCGAAGCGCTGTTCGACACACCGCCGGCACCGATGCCGACCTTTTCGCTCAGTGGCGAAGACAAGCACGCGCTTTCGGTCTACTTGCTGGACATGACTGCGACGCCGAGTCACTAGGAAGCGATACTCGTCCACCGTTGATCCCAGTTTTACTGGTGTCCTCCCTCCGAGCCGGTACTCTTGCGCGCAGCAAGGGGGAAAAGCGCCATGCGTCATCACATACTCGGCAAAACCAAGATCGTCGCCACCATTGGTCCGGCTTCGGATTCGGTCGACACCATCAAGTCCATGATCCGCGCGGGCATGAACGTCGCCCGGCTCAATTTTTCGCACGGCAGCCATGTCGAACATCGCAAGCGCATCGAAACGATTCGCCAGGCGTCGCAAGACCTCGATGCAAACCTCGGGATCTTACTCGACACGCGCGGTATTGAAATTCGCACGGAACGCGTCGAGGGCGGCAGTGTCACACTCACCACTGGCGAGATGTTTAATCTTTATACCGACGGTCGCCCAGCCGACGCCGAAGGCGTTTCCGTTACCTACACGAAACTATGCGAAGAGATCGAACCAGGCTGTCGCATTCTTGTGGACGACGGTGTCATCGAGTTGCGGGTTCGTGAGATCTTGCCTCGTTGCGTGCGCTGCGAAATTACCCGCGGCAGCCGACTCGGTGATCGCAAGGGCGTCAACATTCCCGACCTGAGCATCCCCTATACCGACATCACTTCTCAAGATCGTGAAGACATCCTGTTCGCGATCGATCACGACATCACCTACATCGCAGCATCGTTCGTGCGTGGGCCCCGCGACGTGCAGGCGATTCGACGCATCCTCGACGAGCACGACGCCCACATTCCGATCATCGCCAAGATCGAAAGCAAGGATGGGGTAGAGCACCTCGACGAAATTATCGCGGTGGCCGACGGCACCATGGTTGCCCGCGGCGACTTGGGCGTTGAAGTCGATTTGCAAGAAGTCCCAATCATTCAAAAGCGAATCATCCACTCG
>JASDVE010000156.1:0-5856 GCA_041891195.1 Myxococcota bacterium
CTGCGAGATGTGTATAAGAGACAGGTTTAAAACCCGTGGCAAACGGCTCGACGAATCGATCGAAGTTCTGCACAAGCTTTGGAGTGGTGATCTGGTCGAACATCACGGAACGCACTTCGACTTCCCGCCGCTTTCGATGTGTCCGGTCCCAGAAAAGCGTGTGCCGGTTTGGATCGGTGGGATTAGTGGTCCGGCCCTACGTCGAGCAGCACGGGTTGGTGACGGATGGCTCGGCTCGGGACAAACCGCCGATGAAGCCGTGGGTCTTCTCAACGAGTTGAACGGCTATCGCAAAGAGTACGGTCGCGAAAACGAACCGTTCGAATCGATCGTGCCGCTCGTGACTCCGCCGACCCCGGACGATCTCAAGAAGATCGAGGACGCGGGCGCCGATGCAACGGTCAGTTACCCGTTTACCTATACCATCGGTCCGACGTCGACCCTCGATTCGAAGCGGGCCTACCTAGAAGGCTTCGCCGAGGGCATCATCAAAACGATGAGCTAGGCGCCCCCGATCAGAGCGGTCTGTCCTGAGCTGCCCAGAGCGGTCTTTCGTAGGCTGCCTAGAGCGGTCTTCCGTAAATAAACCAGTCTCCGTTAAATTGACATTCTTTCCAAGATCGCCGGGCGCGCTTAAATCGCAGCGTCACCGCGTTCACCGGTTCGGATTCGGATGACTTCCTCGACGTCGCCGATGAAGATCTTTCCGTCACCGATGCGTCCGGTGTTCGCAGAATCGGTAATCGCGTCGACCACGGCGTTGACGTCCTCATCGCGCACGATGATTTCGATCGACAGCTTCGGAAGCAGGTCTACGACGTATTCCGCTCCGCGATAGAGCTCGGTGTGCCCCTTCTGTCGTCCGAAGCCTTTGACCTCGGTGAGCGTAAGACCCTGAACGCCGACCTTCTGGAGTGCGTCGCGAACCTCGTCGAGTTTGAACGGCTTGATAACGGCTTGGACGAGCTTCATGCTTCAAGTCTCCTTGCGCGGTTTTGTTGCGAATGTAAACGCAGACAGATCTGCCCTAGCGATGAAAGATACCCAACCCAAAGACACGAGCCGAGCCCCTTTGTGGGGCCGGCCCGAAATTTCAACCGAATCGCCTTTGGATCCAAGTAGGAATCACGATCAACTGTAGGCAGATTCGGAGTGCTGGCTGAGGTCGAGCCCCTCGCTTTCGTCTTCTTCGCTTACCCTCAGGTCGCCCATCACGAGCTTCATCAGGAAGAGAATGGCGATCGTGGCCGTACAGGCGAATACCGCGGTAAAGCCAATACTCACCAGCTGTCGCATGATTTGCTCGCCTTGGGTGACGCCTTCGGGCAATGCAAAGTCCGCAATGAACAGCCCTGTCGCGAGTGCTCCCCAAGCGCCGCCGACGCCGTGTACACCGAACACGTCGAGCGAATCGTCATACCCGAGCATGGGCTTCAGCAAGGTGACCGCGCCGTAGCAAATGACGCCGGCGCCAACGCCGATCGCGATCGCGCCCATCGGCGTCACGAATGCACATGCAGGGGTGATCGCCACGAGGCCAGCCACTGCGCCAGTCGCCGCGCCGAGCACGGTCGGCTTGCCGCGGTGCAGCCATTCAATCACGATCCAGACCAGGGTGGTTGTTGCCGCTGCGGTCTGGGTGGTGATGAACGCAAGCCCGGCGGTTCCGTCGGCCGCAAGTTGGCTGCCGGCGTTGAAGCCGAACCATCCAACCCAGAGAAGCGACGCACCAATCACGGTGAGAGGCAGGTTGTTGGGGTGCATGGGGTCTTTGGTGTAGCCCCGGCGTGGCCCGAGATAGATCGCAGCGACGAGTGCTGAGAAGCCACTCGACATATGGACAACGAGCCCGCCGGCAAAGTCGAGCGCCTCCATCTGAGTCGCGACGAACCCGCCGCCCCAGACCATGTGGCAGAGCGGGATATAGACGACGAAGACCCAAATTAAGATGAACGCGGTGTAAACACTGAAGCGCATTCGTTCGGCAAACGCACCGAGCATGAGAGCCGGTGTGATGATCGCGAACATGCCTTGGAACATGACGAAGACATACGTTGGAATCGTGCCGCTAACGCTATCGGGGGTGATCCCTTTGAGGCCCAACATACTGAGGTCGCCAATGAACTGGTTGCCTTCGCCAAAGGCGAGTGAGTAACCGACGACAACCCACATGACACCGATCATGCCCGCCGAAATCAGGCATTGCATCAACACGCTGAGCACGTTCTTGGTGCGAACGAGCCCGCCGTAGAAGAGCGCGAGGCCAGGCAGCGTCATTAGCAACACGAGCAACGTGGCGGTGATCATCCAAGCGGTGTCACCAGAGTTGATCGTGTCTTCAGCCGCTGCCGTTTTGGCGAAGAGCGTAAGGGCGAGGGATGGAAGTAGGGCGCGTAATGCACGAAGTTTTCGAATGGGCACAGAGTTGTTCCTTGGTTGCCGAGCTCCGGTTTTCGTCGGAGCGTGGGGTGAGATGTCTTGGTGATGTATACGAAGCAAGTCCTGTGCCCGAACTCACTCAAGTGGGAAGCCTCCTCCACGCGCGGAGCGGGTGGCGAGGGATAGACTGCACAAGTCTGATGCAGCCCGTGCATCGAAAACGAGCAGGTGTGCGGTGGCATGCGCATGGGGGCTCCGACACATCTCGGGCTCCACCACGGTGACGAAATTTGCGCAGTTCAGTTTTGGCCCCTGGATCAGCCGGCGAAGTCTGACTCCCGAAACTCAAGAACTAGAAGGTTTAATTTGAAAAGCTATTTATTTTCAATTGGTTAGAGGTGGCGTGCCGCTTGTGCGCCCTGAAAAAAGTTCTATTTATGTTTGAACGCGGACGCGAGCCAGCCTTCATGACGGAATCTTTGCGAAGCGCTGTCAACTTTCTGCGTGAGGGTCTCGAAGGGCAGGTCCCACCTTGAGCATCCACGGTGCGCGGGGCATCGCGAAGTCGTCTCTGCTTCAGGCGCGGCCGAAGATCGTTGGAGACGAATGAAAAAACACGAACATTTCGGGTTCCTCTGAAAACTGGGAATAGTTGGGTCCGACGTTGGTGCGAGGATTCCGGGTTGATCCGCGGAGACTCACTCGCAACGAACTCGCTGTCGCGCGCAAACAGTGGGCGCGGTAGAAGCACCGAAGACTCTTGAGGATGCGTTCTCGATGGAGCGAGATTTCGACAGCAGCAAAAAAATGGACGTACCCGTCCCCAACCAATCGACCGAAATCGAACTCGCCCAGTCGACTGACTTTGACGAGTGGTGGAGTTGACGGTTCTAGGGGACCAACGCCCGTGCGCTAAGACGCGGAGCCAATGTCGGCGTTTTCGTCTGACTCGTCCGTCTCATCGACGAGTCGGACGACGTTTGTCGCGGCCGAGGTCCTTTTCGCGCGAAGGTCGGTCGCGCCCAAGCGTGCTGCGTCTGCGCTTTGGTCGTCGGGCTGCTCTTGTGACTCGCGCTCTGCGCGCACTCGCAGAACGTAGTGCCGGACTTCATCGTTGCGCTTGTCTTCGTCCCAGCCGAGCACCCGCGCCATTTCTTGTGAAACGCGCTCCGCGGCTTCGAGGCCGCGGTCGAAGGTCTCTATCGATATTCGCGTACGCCGGGTCAGGACGTCGTCCAGGTGCAGAGCCCCTTCGTGGGACGTCGCATAAGCGGCCTCGACGCACAAGTAAGTCTTCGTGCCAGGGATTCGGTCGGCGAGTTCGGGGCGGCCCTGGATGAGTTCGAGGAGATCGAACGTGCGTGTCCCGTAGCGTGTCAGTAGATGTTCGACCTGCTGCAAGTGGAGCCCCGACTCCGCTGCGATGGCTTCCCGCCGGTTCCATACCGCGTGATACCCCTCGCCGCCGATCAACGCGATGGTGTCCGTGCAGCTTTCGGGCACGCGCTTGCCGATGCTGCGCGCAGCAAGGTCAATCGCGTCCTTCGCCATCACGCGATACGTCGTGTACTTCCCGCCCGCAACCGTGATCAGCCCAGAGACAGACTGAGACACCGCATGGGTTCGGCTTAGCTGGCTCGTCGCATCGCTTTCGCCCTGCAGCAACGGGCGGAGTCCTGCGTAGACGCCCTCGATGTCTTCATGGCGCAGCGGCACCGCAAGCATCTCGTTGAGAGTGTCGAGCAAGTAGTCAATGTCGCGTCGGCTGGCAGCAGGATGATCGAGGTCGAGATTCCAATCGTCGTCGGTGGTGCCGATGATCCAGTGATGCTTCCAGGGAATCACGAAGAGGACGCTCTTCTTTGTGCGAAGCACGAGACCACAATCGCCGTGGATGCGATCACGCGGCACAACGATGTGAACGCCTTTCGATGCACGGACGCGGATCCTTCCTCGGCCGGCCATCTTTTGTATATGGTCGGTCCAGACACCCGTCGCGTTGATGAACTGCCGCGCGCGAAGTTCGACGGTGCGTCCGCTTTCTAGACAGCGAACGGTCGCACTGGTGACCCGGTTTCCGGTCTCATGAAGGTCGATGACCCCGGCGCTGCTCGCGACGGCCGCGCCGTGTACTGCGGCGGTGCGCGTCAGGGCAAGCGTGTGTCGCGCATCATCTACTTGAGCGTCCGAAAATTCGAGCGCACCCACGAGTGCTTCGCGTTTTAAACCGGGAAAGCGCTTCAGGGCACCGCGCTTGGTCCAGTGTTCATGTCGGGGAAGGCTCCGGCCACCGGGCAATGCGTCATAGAGCATCGCGCCCGCTCCCATGTAGGCTCGGTCGATCAAGGGCCGTTGCAAGGGCATCATGAACCGAATCGGGCGGACCAAATGAGGGCACAGCGTATTGATCATTAAGCTCTGTTCGCGGAGCGCCTCGCGGACCAAACCGAACTCGAACTGCTCGAGGTAGCGAATGCCGCCATGAATGAGCTTGCTCGACCGACTCGATGTCCCCGCCGCCCAGTCGCGTTGCTCGACGAGTGCAACGGAAAGGCCACGGCTGGCGGCATCGAGTGCGGTGCCGGCACCGGTGACCCCGCCTCCAATGATCGCGATGTCGAAGACTTCAGTTTCCATGCGCGCAAGCGCGCGTTCGCGATCTTCGGGTCCGAGTTGCGACGTCGCCATGAAACTTCCTTAACGTAGATCGCCGCTGCCGTTTACCATTCGAACGCGTTTCGATCGACGGCTATTTCCTCGCGGCGGGAACCGGTGGTGGAACCGGTTCGGACAAGCCTAGTGCGAACTGAGCTCGCTCGCTGTATTCGATCGTCCATGCAACTTCATGGACCAGGGTTTGGCTGCGTTCGCCTTTGGCGAGCACGAGACCGAAACCCGGTGCGTACCCCTTCGTTAGGCTGTAGTCGTCGGACGGCACTTCCATGCGCTGTCCATAGGACCTCGACCAGGCCAACCTTCCATCGCTTTCCCGGTGTTGCGTTCGCTGCGAGGAGTGCGAGTGGAACTTCGTATTGAATGAGCGAGCTCGTTCCCGTTGTGGGGTCGAAGATTTGTTCTGCGACCCACTCATCGCTGGCGGGCGTCGCGCGGTAGAAGTTTGTGGCTCGCTCGCCGGAATCGGGAAACTCGGGGGAGGTTCGACCTACCTTCGACAAATCTACGAGAAAGACGTCCTCTCCGAGTTCGGCTGTGGGCCCCTAGACACTGAGTTCCGTCGAGCGACATTCGACGCTGTTGCGAATGGCAGCTCCGACCTGGCGTCCGAGCCCCAAAAATTGTACTGCCATGCCCATCGGGAGTAGGCCTTTGCTCAGGTTGCCAGGCACGTTGGTGTAAAGCACTTGGCAAGAGGCTGAAACTTTGCCGCCAGGAAGCGGGAAAGCGACTTTGATCTGAGCACCCGACATCGAAGGGCGTGGTGTTTTGAGATAGGCACCGGCTGCGGAAAGGCTGTAG
>JASDVE010000156.1:5866-21904 GCA_041891195.1 Myxococcota bacterium
CTGTAGAGCGTCGCACGTTTAATTCGGCTTCCCGCGCAGACTGTCGCGGGGATGTCAAAGGGCGCGCGCAATTCACTGCGAAGCAGTTCGATTTGTGACGGCGCGAGCGCACTATTGAGTTGAAAACGAAGCGCCGTGTCTTCGAAGGGCGACCAAAGTGCGAGCGATACGCCCGCCTCGCGCAATGCCGAACGATCGGCGTCGCTGGGTGAGGTCCCAGTTGCAATACAGCGCATGTCGAACGAATTGGTTTGGTCTTTGAAGGACTCAAGTGCTTGACGCAGATGAAACGCGACGCTTGGGACTTCCAGGATGGCCACCGCAAAAGTGATGTGCCGCTCGAGCGCGAGGTTGATTGCCTCGTCGAGAGATTTCATGCGCACAATGGAGTGCCCAAGGTCGCGTACGCGCTCGGCCATCGTGTTGATGTGAGCGTTGTGGTCTCCCACAATCAAAACCGGCCGTTCGCTTTTCATTGCTGACCTCTGCATCGTACGCAGACCGGCTTTATCTGCCTCGGAGCCAAAGCTTCGGGCAGAACCAAGAGGGTGCTGCCGCCGGCTGGGTGATAGCCTCTCCGGCGTGGATGAATCTGTATCGACGCAAACGCACGCCTTTCGCGTGACAAATCTCACACTCGGCCTCGACGAGCCCGAGGCGGCGCTTCGCGAGCGCGCATGTGAAGCGATCGGGGTTGCTCGCGAACATTTGCGAGACTTGCGAATTGCCCGCCGGTCTTTGGACGCCCGGCGCAAAAGTGGAGGCGGACGACACTTTCGCTTCGTCATTCATGTTGACGTCGTGGTCGAAGGCATGCCGAGCGGAGAAACTTTCGACGGCGCATCGCGTACTGGCCGAGTAAAGCCACTGGCGCCTCCGCAACAATTGCAACTTGCCGCGGCCGATGTCGCCAAGCGCCCAGAGCGGGTCGTCGTCGTTGGTGCAGGGCCAGCAGGCTTGTTTGCAGCATTGGTACTGGCGGAGAGCGGCGTTCCGGTGGACCTGATTGAACGAGGTGGTGAGCTGCGGTCGCGCGGACGTGCTCTCGCAGGTTTTCTGAACGGCCGCAGACCGGACCCCGAGAACAATCTCTTGTTCGGAGAAGGCGGCGCCGGTACGTTTTCGGACGGCAAGCTCTACACGCGGGTGGATCATCCGCTTTCGCACCCCATCCTTGAGACGTTCGTTGCGTGCGGTGCAAAGCCGGAGATCGTTTTCGATTCCCGCGCCCATATCGGGACGGATCGCTTGCACGCCATTTTGCCCGCGTTGCGAGAGCGTCTCATCGAAGCAGGCGTTCAGTTTCACTGGAACACGCAGGTGTCGGGGCTGCGCTTTCACGAGGGCGGCGGCGCGCGCGCGATCACGGGCGTAGAGACAAACAACGGTGAGGTGGCGTGCGACGCGGTGGTACTCGCCATTGGACACAGTGCCCGGGACACGTGGGAACATCTCTTGCGCGACGGCGTCAAGATCGAAGCGCGTGCATCGCAACTTGGCGTGCGGATCGAACATCCCCAGGCATTGATCGATGCAGGGCGATACGGAGATGGCCCGGAAGCCGCGCGTCTCGGCGCGTCTTATTACGGGTTGGTTTGTCGCGCCGAAAAGGGAGCGCCGGGGGGGCACTCGTTCTGCATGTGTCCCGGCGGTCAGATCGTCGCGAGCGTCAACACGCCTGGACATCTGTGTACCAATGGCATGAGCAATTCACGTCATTCTTCGCCATTCGCAAACGCGGCCATCGTGACAGGCGTCGGACCGCGAGAATTCGGTGACGGCGTGTTTGCGGGAGTTGACTATCAACGGGCACTCGAAGCGCGGTTCTTCGACGAAGGGGGCAAGGACTACACCGCACCGGCGCAACGTGCGAGTGACTTTCTAAAGGGGCGCGAAAGCACGAGCCTCAAGGCAACGAGCTACAAGTTTGGCGTTGTGCCGGGGCGGATTGATTTGTTGCTGCCATCAAGCGTTCGTGACGGCATCGCCCGTGCGCTTACTGCATTCAACCGACAGATCTCGGGCTTCGCATCGGAAGAAGGGATGCTCGTCGGTGTCGAGACCCGCTGTTCGGCACCCCTGCGCATCCCTCGAGATCCCGATACCTTTCGCGCCAGAGACATCGCAAACCTCTACCCCGTTGGCGAAGGGGCGGGGTATGCGGGCGGGATCTTGAGTGCCGCGATCGACGGTGCCGCGGCCGCTCAGGCGCTACTCAAAAAATCAGACTGATTTCCCGTTCGACGCACTGAATGAAAGCGGCGCAGAAGACCCTGCCCAATAAGGACGATCCACTCATGCGCAGAGATATCTTTAGCGACGAACACGACATGCTTCGCGATCAGTTTCGACGCTTCGTGGCCGACAAGGTCGAGCCCAAGATCGACGCCTGGAACCGCGGCGGGACCACTGACCGCGAGAGCTGGGCTCAATTCGGAGCGGCGGGTTATCTGGGCGCGTCGGCGCCCGAAGAATACGGAGGCGCCGGAGGCGACTTCCTGTTCGATGCCGTGATTATGGAAGAAATGGCCTATGCCCGGGCTCACGCGTTGATGATGAGCCTGCACAGTGACATCTGCATGCCGTACATCGCGACCTTTGGAAACGACGCCCAAAAGGCGAAGTATCTTCCCGGCGCAATCGCTGGCACCACGATTCTCGCTATCGCGATGACCGAACCGGGCACCGGTTCTGACCTCGCCAATGTTCAAACTCGCGCGATCCGCGATGGCGATCACTACGTCGTCAATGGTGCAAAGACGTTCATTTCAAACGGTCAGCTGGCTGACCTCGTGATTGTCGTCGTGAAGACGGACCCCAATGTGAACCCGCCTCACAATGGCATCAGCCTGCTTCTGGTTGACAGGGAGACGCCGGGATTCGAACGCGGGCGCAATCTCGAAAAGATGGGGCTGAAGGGGCAAGACACGAGTGAGTTGTTTTTCAAGGACTGTCGTGTCCCCGTGGAAAACTTGCTCGGGGAAGAGGGGCAGGGCTTCAAGATGCTGATGAAGAAATTGCAGCAGGAGCGTTTGTCGATCGCCGTCGGCAGCATGGCGTCGTGCAGGCGCAGCTTTGACGACACCCTCGAATACGTGAAAGAACGGCGAGCGTTTGGGCAGCCGATTGGTTCGTTTCAGAACTCGCAGTTCAAGATGGCCGAGATGGCGACTGAGATCGAATTGGGTCAGGCGTTGGTGGACAAACTCTTGGTGGCTCACGTGGCGGGTAACGACATCGTCTCCGAAGTGAGCATGGCGAAGTACTGGACCACAGATCTGCAAAAAAAAATCGCCGCCGAGTGCCTCCAGCTTCATGGTGGCTATGGCTTTATGGAGGAATATCCTATCGCCGGGGACTACCGCGACGCCGCGGTCCAGTCGATCTATGCCGGAACCAATGAGATCATGAAGGTCATCATTGCCAAGCGACTCGGTCTCGGTTGACGGGGCGGGCCAGTACCAAGAACACCCTGGCGGTCCTGGTGATATGCAACTGACGGTCGCAAGAGTGCAGCCGCCGTCATTCAAAGCATGAATTCTGAAGATTTCTTTAAAATTGTCCGCATATTGTGGTGAAATCACTTCGTTGTTTTCGAATTCAGTCGATAGACTCAGTGCCTGAATGCAAGACGATTACGATTCACGAAGCGGCAAGTTCTGCACCTTGATCCAAGTCACGAACCAAACTTGTAGTTAGGCCAAGCGAAGATCCACGTTTATAAAGACACAACCCACAGAATGAAAGCGGAGTCCCCCCCTCCATGCTTACTGAAGAGCATTTGAACTCCCTCGCCGGTTGGGCCGCATCGGGCGCCGAAGCGAGCGCGTCCGTTTTGCGCGAGACCCACACCGAAGATTCGGGTCTCGAAGTTCGTGATATTCGTGTGACCACCCTCAGCGACTTGCCCGATCAAGCGCCGTATTTCGAGGGCGAATGTGTCGCCGGTGTTGCGAGTCGTTTTGAAGGCGGGCTTTGCGCAAGCGCGTTGCTCGCGATGGACCCAGAAGACGCCTTGGCGTGGGTTCGTTCGAAGCCCGGCGTAGCCGACCCGCTCGCAGCCTTTGTGCGACTTGGCGAA
Organism: Myxococcota bacterium; assembly: GCA_041891195.1. Classification (GTDB taxonomy): domain Bacteria; phylum Myxococcota_A; class UBA9160; order UBA9160; family UBA4427; genus DUBZ01. The sequence goes on from JASDVE010000156.1 coordinate 9,948, forward strand.
ACCGTTCAGTCCGGCATCGTCATCGAGATCGGCGCAGGCCTCGGACTCGACATGCGAACCAAAAACAGCGAACTGCGCGAAGAGTCCGTGCCGCTGATCCTGTTTGGTACCCACGCACCCTCCGACACGGCGGTGGTGGTGGTGAGTTTGCTTCTCGCTTCGGGCGATGAAGTTCTTCCGGTGCATGTCTACTTGATGATCGAGCCGAAGCTTCTCGGCACGGCACTGGCAGCCTAAAGAGACGATCGAAGCGATTGAAACGAGCTACGCTCGACGGCCATGTCGATCTATCTCATTCGCCACGGCCAGACGTCCGGCAACGCTTCGCGTCGTCTGCAAACCCCAGACACGCCACTAAACGGCGAAGGGCTTGAACAGGCCCGCCGCCTCGGCGAACGCTTGCGCGATGCAGGCATTGGCCATGTGCTGAGTAGTGACCTCACCCGAGCACAACAAACGGCTGAGGCCGTGGTCAGCACTACGGGTGCCCCGCTTGTGTTGGAACCCCTGCTTCAAGAGCGCAACTTCGGCGACCTGCGCGGCCAACTCTATCGCGACGTCGGCCCCAACCTATTCGACGACACCTTCGACCCGCCCGGCGGCGAATCAGGCGACGTGTTTCGCGCGCGCGCCCATGCGGCCTGGCAGCGTGTTGTCGCGTTTGCCGAAGAGGTCGCTGACACCGGGCATTTGGCGGTGGTCACCCATGGGCTTCTGTATCGCGTGCTGTACTCGCGGCACATTGCAGCCGATGCAAACGCCGAAGCGCCCATCGTCGGCAACACGGCGGTGAGCATTATTGAGCCTGGGGTGCCCCACGCGGTGTCCTTGCTGGTGTGCACAGCCCACCTCGACTGAATTTCGTTCTTTCAGTCGATCGGGTGGCGGGTGAACAACATGAACGTGACGTTGTCGAGGCAGTCACTCTCTTCGGCCTCTTCGACGTTGTCCACACAGATAAACTCGTCGTGGTCCGAATGGAAGTAGACGACGTTTAGGTCGAGTAGCTGCGCCATCGCAACAAGCGTGGGCTGGGACCAGACTGTCCAATCGTGGTAATTAAAGAGCGTCTTCTTGTTTCGCGCGTTCGAGGCTTCGAGCCGGAACGACATCAGGTTGGTGAAGGGATTAGGCGAGCCATCGTCTTCATCGATCAAGCTCACCTTGAAGCCAGCGTCTTCCATTTCGGGGCGCGTGACTTCGTCTTCGTGGTCCATGTCCGAAGGGAGCGAGATCTGCGGCGTTTCGAGCATGAAGTAGTCGACGTGCTGGGTGGCGACTTCTAGCAGCCGGAAGAGCTGCTTGGCGTTGAAGAGATGGTGACTCTGCTTGCCGATGTAGCTCAGCGATTTTGTCGCGGTGAAACTCTTGGCCCGTTGCCAGATCTGTTCGTCAAGCACGTCTGCGATGACGTACTGGCGCTCGGTCCCTTCGAGCCACGGCTTTGACTCGACGTGCTCCTGCACGTCTTCGTCGAGGTCGACCATCAGATAGCGAAACTCGGGGTAGCGAAAATGACCCTGGTAACAGAACTCGGCCGTGCCGGACATGGGTTCGATAATGGTGTCGACGCCTTGGCAGAGCTTCGTGGTGACGAAGTCTTCAACGCCGTAATCATGCGAGCCGAGTACCGCAGAATAAACCAGATAAGGGTCGAGGGCGTTGATGCCTCCGGCCATGAACGGCGTGATGTAGTCGTAGTCCTCGACGAAGGGCGAGTCGTAACACTTCATCCAGCCGAGCTCTGAAAAGTCGTGGAAACCGTGACGCGCGACGGTTGACCAATATTCGCGGCGTGGTTTGCGTTTTTCGATGTCGACGTTGTTGGCTTTGAAGCCCCGGAGTGTGCAGCGGTGCATGCGTACCAGGGCTTCTTCGAGATCGGCTTTTGCGAGTTGGTCGAGCCGGCAATCAGACTGAAGGTGAAACCAGTCGGGTTTGGCCTCGGTACCGGCTTCAATGGCATCGAATCTCTTGCGCAAGACATCGATTGAGCGCGCAATGCGCGTCACTTCTTCGGTTTTTTCCATGCCGCCAACAGCGTCGCTCGGTGTGTCTACGACTGTGGTGGTGTCGATGCGGTTTGTGTGATCTTTCATGTCGTACGTCCCCCCAATCGCGGATCGAAACTTTGCCGGTGACTTCGTGGGTGTGAAGTCCTGACTCGTTCGCGGCCAGAACCTATCGCAATCCTCGCCCGGTTTGCTGCGAGAATCCCGCTATTGCTGCTGTCGTCTAGACAAATTGCACCAAATCACGCTCTGCCAAACCCGAGCGCAACCTTGCTGCGCGTCACTGCACATTCGTGATTGATGCCACGGTCGGTTCAACCGATAGAAAGCTTTGGTATTGCGCGCGTGCCAATCCGGAGTCGCCCTCCGTGGTAACGCGGGCGCAAAGTCCTGTGATCGATAACGAAAATGGCAGCGCAATTGAGGGAACTTCGTGGACAATACTGATCGCCTTCCAAGTGGACGAGAATTTCGCAATCGGTTCATCACCATCGTCAGTATGTGTGGCACGATTTCGGCAGCGATCGTACTCAGCTATGTGGTTTTGTTGTTGCGGATGCCGTCCGAGCAATTGCAAGGCCTCGGTGTGGCGGTTGCGCTCATCTTTCTCCCCGCGACGCCATTTTGTGCGTGGGGCTACAGCCAAGTGATTGCGCCCGTGGTGTCGTGGCTCGACCAGCAGGATTCCGTGGGGTCACTCTCGGAAGACCAAGCTTCTACGCTCCACCGCGCTGCATTCGATACGGTGATCAACATGCCGACCCGCGTCTTCGGGTTGTCGTTTGTGTTGTCCGTGGCGCCTGCGACTGCGGTCGACCTTGTCATGTTTTCCTGGTTCGAGGAGTTCCGCCTCTATCACGCGTTGCTCATGGCGGCTGCCATCTTCTCGGCTGCGGGGTTAACCTCGATCATCGAAGCCGCGCTGCTAAAAGGATGGCTCGAAGAAATCCGCTCCAGGCTGACCCTCGCAGTTGCCAACCCGATGCAGCGCTCCGAACTAACCCGCCCGGTATCTTTGATGGCGAAGCTTCAGGTTGTGATCACGCTTTGTATGCTGGTTCCGGTCGTGTTCGCCGCGCTCGTGGGGCATACCCGCGCGGCCATTCCCGCCGAGCAGTTTGCCAACAGGATGCAGCTCGAACTCGGGCGGACTGCTGCTGCGGCGTATCACGTACAGGGTGAATTCGGGATTGCGGCAGTCGTACAAGGAGATCTTGCTCGTGCGTTGCAGGCACAGGTTGTTGTGCTGGATCGAAAAACCGGTGCTCTGGTCGGCGACGCTGAGTTGGTCCTCACCGCGATGGAACTCGAGCGCATTCTAAACTCGAAAGAATCGTCGGGGTCGGGCGGCGAACTTCACGCAAGCAATCTCTACACCTGGGAGAACACCGCGGACGGCACGCAAGCTATCGTGGTGATGAGTGCTCGCTCGGTCCTCGACGGTGATGCCTTTGACTTGGCGACAATTTTCGGGGGCATCTTCGTTGCGTGTCTCGTGCTGGGGCTCGGTGTCGGCTGGTTGATCGCTCAAGACGTGGGTGGAGCAACCTTGCGCCTAGGCCATGTCGCTGATCGGATGGCGGCGGGAGATCTACGTCGCTTCAACGTCCTCGAATCGGAGGACGAACTCGGTACGCTGGGCCGTGCGTTTGATTGGATGGCGACTTCGCTTCGCGGCTCGGTCGGAGAAGTTTCCGAAACAGCCGACGGGATCGAGGAAACGTCGACCAATATGTCGAACGTTGCGCGCGAGCTTCACGGAGCCGCCCAGACCCAGGGCAGTGATGTGAAGTTTGTTGTCGAAGCCATGGACGCGGTCGAAGCAAAAGCGCTCGAAATTTCGCATTCGTCGGTCGAACTCAGTCATCTCGTGGGCGAATGCACAAGCTCCGTCCTCGAACTGGGTGCTGCTGGTGATCAACTTAATCAAACGGCGGGGTCACTTGCGGACCGTGTTGAAGTGGTATCGAGCACAGTGGAGCAGACGGTCCGGAGTGTAAGGAACGTGGGACGCGAAACGGACGCGTTAGTCGAAGCTGCAGCCGAGACGTCGGCGAGTATGAAAGAAATGGCCTCGGCGATGGGTCACGTCGACGCCACCGCGGCGGCAACCGCTTCTCTTTCACAGCAGGTCGTCGCGGCAAGCGAACTCGGATACGAAAAAGTGCTCGCCACCATAGAAGGCATCGAGTCCATCCGTGGCGCCACGGACACCGCGCATACGGTGATCACACGTCTAGACGATCGCGCCCAGGAAATTGGCGTGGTGGTTGAGGTGATCAGTGACGTGGCCGACGAGACGAATCTATTGGCGCTGAACGCCGCGATCATCGCGGCACAGGCGGGTGATCACGGGCGCGCCTTTTCCGTCGTGGCAACGGAGATCAAGGGGCTCGCGAATCGCGTTTTGCTCAGCACGAAAGAGATCAGTGAGCTGGTGGCTTCAGTGCAGCAAGAGAGCCAGAGTGCGATCAATGCCATGGATGAAGGCGCACGTAGCGTCGCCGCTGGGGTTGAGCGTTCCGGCGAGGCGGGCAAGTCCCTCGAAGAGATCAAGCGCATCAGTCATGACAGCGGGCAACGTATTCACGAGATCCTCAGTTCGGTGCAGGAGCAAACGATCGCGGCGGGGCATGTCGTCGATCTGATGGAACGCGTACGAACTGGGGTCGAAACGATTCAGCTTGCGTCGGCGGAACAGGAGCGCGGCAACGAACTGGTCTTGGACGCAACGCAGACGATGCGGGAAGTGGCGCAGCAACTCCATCTGACGACAGCCGAACAGGCGGATGGCGTTGGTCGCATCCGAGATAGTATTGGCGGGGTGCAGACACAAATGGAGTCGATCGACGACGCGCTTCAGGAGCAGTCGAAGTCGACGAACCAAGTGGTGGGCTTTCTCGAAGAAGTTTCGATTCGCAGTGTTGCAAACGAACTTGCGGCTCGCTTGATGGGCGAATCAACCGAAGAACTGTCCGAGCAAGCTCGTCGGTTGCGAGCGGGAATGGGTCGCTTTCAGCGTTAATGATCTTCTGAGATCCAATTTTGCGTTCTCAATTGCTTCCAGATGTTGAGGTGAGACTCTTGAACACGAACGAAAGGCTATGCTCGGGCAGCCCGCGATGCGGGTACCCATCACGATCACGCCGGGAGCTTGAACCAGCATGTGTGGAATAGCGGGATACGCGGGTCTTCACGATCCCGAGCTTCTTCGCCCAATGACCGACGCCATGATTCACCGCGGCCCCGACGATTCGGGTACGTGGTACGACGCAGACGCTGAAATCGGTTTTGGCCACCGGCGACTCGCCATTATCGATCTGTCTCCGGCCGGTCGGCAGCCTATGTCGAACGCAGATGAATCGATTTTCATCACCTACAACGGCGAGCTCTACAACTACCTCGAGCATCGCGAGCGGCTCGCGAAGAAGGGCTATCCCTTCCGGAGCAACAGCGACACCGAAGTCATGATCGCCATGTACGAAACCATGGGGATCGATTTTCTCAACGAATTAAACGGAATCTTTGCCTTCGCGCTTTGGGATGCAAAAAAACGGCGCTTGATCCTCGGGCGAGACCACGCCGGCGTAAAGCCGCTCTACTACCGACAAGACGGGCGCAAGCTCTACTTTGCGAGCGAGCTCAAGGCGCTGCTGAAAGTCCCCGGTGCGTCTCGCGAACTCCACACTCCGAGCGTGCCCGACTACCTCACATTTCTCTGGGTGCCGGGCGAAAATACCCTGCTCTCGGGCATCAAAAAGCTCGAACCGGGTCACTTTGCGATCTGGGAAGACGGCCAACTCGAAACCAAGCGCTGGTTCAACATGGAATACGAACCCGACGAAAGTCGCACCGAGGCCCAGTGGAACGAAGAAGTTCACGACTCGTTCATGAACGCGACCAAGCGCCAAATGGTGAGCGACGTACCGCTGGGCGCATTTTTGTCCGGCGGGCTCGATTCGTCGAGCATCGTGGCCTGCATGCGCAACGTCTACCCGGATCGTGAGATCAACACCTACACCGTACGCTTCGACCGCGGTGCGATGGCGCAGGAGCAAGGTGTGGATGACTACCCGTACGCCCGGAAAGTCGCCAAGGCAATCGGGGTGCGGCTGAAGAGCGTCATGCTTCAGCCGGAAGTCATCAGTCTATTGCCCAAGATGGTCTACCACCTCGACGAGCCCGACGCAGACCCAGCGGTGTTCCCTTCGTATTTAATTTCGAAACTCGCACGTGAAGACGGCACAACGGTTTTGCTTTCGGGAACCGGGGGCGACGAAGTGTTCTTTGGCTACAGGAGCCATCAGGCTTACCGGCTCTATGAGCGGTTCGCTTGGATGAGTCGCTTTCCGATATCGTCGATGACCCAGGCCGGCGTCAAGATGAGTTCGTCATTGTTGGGCGCCCAGAACCGCTATGCGCGCCGTATCGCGAAGTTTCGGCGAGGCCTCATGCAGAGTGGACTCGACCGCCACCTCGAAGTTGCGGACTGGTCGAGCCATGCCGCCCGCGAAGGCTTGTTTAACGACTCGGTGTTCGACTCGATGGATTCATGGGACAGCTCGGCGTCAATGCGCCGGTACCACGACGATTTCGTGGGCGAGGGTGAGTTGAACCTCCACTCTCATTTGCTGATCCAAACGTTTCTTGCCGCGCACAACTTCCTTTATACAGACAAGTCGAGCATGGCGGTTGGCCTTGAAGCGCGCGTCCCATTTATGGACGTGGAGTTGATGCGTTTGTGTGCCCGGATTCCGGAGCGTTACAAGCTGAAGGGCAACGTGACTAAGAACGTTCTCAAGAACGCGATGGCACGCTACCTGCCTCGGGATCTCATTCACCGCAAAAAAACGGGATTTGGTGCGCCGCTCAGAAAGTGGATCCAGGACGACCTCCACGAGGTGATCCAGTTTTTCTTGGGGCCCGAACAAGTGTCGCGCCGAGGCATCTTCAACCCCGACCAGGTGCAGCGCATTCTCAAAGAGAATACGTCCGGCAAGGAAGACCACGCGTATTTGATCTACGCGCTCGTCAACCTCGAACTTTGGATGCAGTCGTTTCTCGACGCGCCCGGGGAAGAAGTCACGCTCTAGGGAGCAATGGCTTCTTCATTGCTTCTTTCGGGTTACGCCCAGGGTTACGCCCCGCGTTACGCCACTTCTTCGGGATCGTAGGCGAGGTTCGGTGCGAGCCATTTTTCTACTACTTTGAGCTCAACACCCTGTCGCTTCGCGTAGCTTCGCATCTGGTCTCGATCGAGTCGCCCGACGGTGAAGTACTTTGTCGCCGGATGTCCGAAGTAGAGGCCACTTACGCTAGCCGCAGGGGAGATGGCGCAACTTTCGGTGAGTTCCAAACCGATCTCGTTGGCATCGAGTAGCTTGAATAGGGTCTGCTTCGCGCTGTGGTCCGGGCAAGCGGGGTAACCGAATGCGGGCCGGATGCCGCGATAGTTTTCCTTGACCAAGTCTTCTTTGCTTTCGCCAGCGGACGGTGCGATTCCCCAATCTTTGCGGGCGCGCGCATGTAGGTATTCCGCGAAGGCCTCTGCGAGGCGATCCGCCAATGCTTGCACCATGATGGCGTTGTAATCGTCGAGTTCGGCTTTGAAGGCCGCGACCAAGGTTTCGGTCCCAAGGCCAGCCGTCACGGCGAATGCTCCGAGGTAGTCTTCGATTCCGCTGTCCTTTGGAGCGACGTAGTCCGCAAGCGATCGGTTGAATTTGCCTTGGGCAAGGTCTTCCTGCTGGCGAAGCATCGGAAAACGATGCAGCTCTTCGCTACGAGAATCGTTCGTGTAAAGAACAATGTCGTCTCCGTCACTGTTTGCAGGCCAGAAGCCGTAGACGGCCTGGGCGGTGAGAAGTTTTTCGTCGACGATTCGGTTGAGCAGGGCCTGCCCATGTTCATAGAGCTCAGTTGCGGCTTCGCCCATCTTTGGGTGTTTAAGGATGGCGGGAAAGCGGCCGTTTAATTCCCACGCACTGAAGAAGAACGTCCAGTCGATGAAGGGCACGATCTCTTTCAGGTCAAATTCGACAAGCTTCTTTTGCCCGAGGAAGCTTGGCTTTGAAACTTCGTCCGGACCAAACGCGACTTCAGGTTTGTTCGCGAGGGCATTGCGGTACGTGCGCAGCGGTTTTTCTTGGCGCGCTTCATGGAGGTCGCGGAGTTTCTGCTGCACCCGGTCGTTTTCTTTTTTGTACTCGGCGCGTGCGACAGGGTCGACCAATTTCGACACCACCCCAACCGCACGGGACGCATCGCGTACGTGCACAACAGGTTGGTTGAAGGTGGGAGCCACCTTGACGGCGGTATGAACCCGGCTCGTCGTCGCTCCGCCGATCAAGAGCGGCATATCGATCTCGCGCCGAGACATTTCCTTTGCAACCGCAACCATTTCGTCGAGGGACGGTGTGATCAGCCCAGAAAGCCCAATCATGTCCGCGTTCTCGTCGATGGCGGTTTGCAAGATCTTGTCTACAGGGACCATGACGCCCAGGTCAATGATTTCGTAGTTGTTGCAGCCGAGCACGACGCCGACAATGTTCTTGCCAATGTCGTGGACGTCGCCTTTTACCGTCGCCATCACGACCTTGCCTTGACTACTGCCACCGGACTGTTCAGCTTCCATGAAGGGTTCAAGGTGTGCAACGGCACGCTTCATCGCCCGTGCACTCTTTACGACCTGGGGGAGGAACATTTTGCCTTCGCCAAAGAGCTCACCCACGATGCTCATGCCGTCCATCAGGGGACCTTCGATGACGTCGAGAGGGCGGTCGAGTTCGAGGCGAGCCTCTTCCGTGTCGTCTTCAATGAAGTCGACGATGCCGTGCACCAACGCGTGGGACAGGCGTTTCGAAACCGAGCCTTCGCGCCAAGACAGGTCGACGACACGTTTCTTGCCACCCCTCTTTACGGTGTCTGCATATTCGACAAGGGTTTCCGTCGCGTCCGCGTTGCGATTAAAGAGCACGTCCTCGACCTTGGTCAGCATTTCTTCGGGAATGTCGGCGTAGACCTCAAGCTGGCCCGCGTTCACGATACCCATGTCCATGCCGGCACTGATGGCGTGGTAGAGAAATGCAGAGTGCATGGCTTCGCGGACCGCGTCATTGCCCCGGAATGAAAATGAAAGATTCGAAACGCCGCCGCTGATGTGGACTCCGGGACAAGCCTCGCGGATTAACCGAGTGGCCTCGATGAAGTTCACCGCGTAGCCGCTGTGCTCCTCGATCCCAGTCGCGATCGCCAGAATATTCGGGTCAAAGATAATGTCCCGTGCCGGAAAGTCGGCCTGCTCGGTCAACAGCTTGAATGCCCGGGTGCAGATATCGACCTTGCGCTCGACGGTGTCCGCCTGCCCGACTTCGTCGAAGGCCATCACGACAACACCAAAGCCGAAGCGGCGAATCGTGCGCGCTTGTTCGAGGAAGGACTCTTCTCCTTCTTTGAGCGAGATCGAATTGACGACCCCCTTGCCCTGCACGCACTTCATGCCGGCGAGCAAAACAGACCACTTCGAACTGTCGATCACGATCGGGATCCGGGCAATCTCGGGCTCGGTTGCGATCAGGTTCAAATAGTTCGTCATGCAGGCTTCAGAGTCGAGCAAGCCTTCGTCCATGTTGACGTCGAGAAGGTTCGCGCCGCCGCGGACTTGGTCGAGCGCGACTTCGACGGCAGTCGTCATGTCTCCGGCTTTGATTAAATTGCGGAACTTCGCGGAGCCCGCGACGTTTGTGCGCTCGCCGATCATCTGGAAGTTTGATTCGGGCCGAATTGCAAGTGGCTCGAGCCCGCTGAAATATGTGACGTCTTCGCCCGACAAATCCGGAACTTCGCGCGGAGCCTTGCCCTCGACCGCGTTCGCAATTTCGCGAATGTGGTCAGGCGTAGTTCCGCAGCAGCCGCCAACGATATTGACGATCCCCGAAGTCGCGAACTCGCCCACCAACTCACCGGTGAGCGCAGGTGCTTCGTCGTATTCACCAAACGCGTTGGGAAGGCCCGCGTTCGGATACGCCGAAACGTGGGTATCGGCCACCCGCGAAAGCTCTGCGATATGCGGGCGCATGTCGACCGCACCGAGAGAACAATTGACACCGATCGAAATCGGGTTCGCGTGGGCCATCGAGCGCCAATAGGCTTCAACGGTCTGCCCAGAAAGAGTACGACCACTGTTGTCGGTGATCGCGACGGAGATCATGATCGGGAGCCGCACACCCAGTTCATCGAATACACGCTGCACCGCGACAAGGGCCGCCTTTGCGTTCAACGTGTCGAAGATCGTTTCGACGAGGATGACGTCGACATCGCCTTCGATCAGGCCTCGTGTCTGGGTCACGTATGCTTCTTCGAGCTGGTCGAAGTTGAGGTCGCGGAACGACGCGTCTTCGACCTTGGGTGAAAGCGAAAGGGTTTTGCTCGTTGGGCCAATGGCGCCCGCGACGAAGCGCGGCTTGTCGGGGGTCTTCGCCGTCCATTCGTCCGCGACTTTGCGAGCAAGCTTCGCCGCCGCAAGGTTCAAGTCATAGGAAAGGGTGTCGAGGTCGCCGAACTCGTAATCACTCTGTGAGATCGCGTTGGCGCCGAAGGTGTTCGTTTCGACGATGTCCGCGCCGGCTTCAAAAAACTTCGAATGGATCTCTTCGATCACTTCGGGGCGGGTAAGAACGAGAAGTTCGTTGTCGCCCTTCACGTCTTTGTTGTGGTCTTTAAAGCGATCGCCTCGAAAATCAGCTTCCTCGAGACCGAAGCCCTGGACCATCGTGCCCATCGCGCCGTCGATGACGAGGATGCTTTCGCGAAGTCGCGATTCGAAGAGTTTTGTCCGGCTGCCGGCGCTCATGTTGGTGTCTCCCGCTCAGCACGCCCGGATGCGGGCAGCCGCTGAACAAGTAAAAAAATAACTAAATCATAGTGTTATAGGCTTTTATGCTTCGGCTCGCCGTTCGAATTCAAGGCCGTCAGCGCAAGAGCTTTAAGATTCATCAGCTTATCTCAATGTTCGGATGAATGCACAAAGTTCTTTGATTTCGCCCCGATCCGTTTTTATCTCGCACAGCCAATTCTCAGGAGCCGTTGACGCAGCCCGATTGTGCCTATTCTACGGCGCGCCTGTAGGGCCCGACGTCCGGACGGCCTTGAAATCACACGCGAGATCACGAACTCCCGTCCGCAGGTCGACTGCAGGCGGTTCCCATTGGAGACACCATCGATGAGCGCCGAACAACACGAATTCCAAGCCGAGGTCAAGCAGCTCCTCGACCTGATGATCCATTCTCTCTATTCCAACAAAGAAGTGTTCCTGCGCGAACTGATCTCAAACGCCAGTGACGCCATCGACAAGGTGCGTTTCGAAGGGGTGACCAAGCCCGAGCTTCTGCCTTCGGGCGAATTCGGGATCCAACTCATCGCAGACCCCGCTGCGCGAACGCTCGCGATTGTAGACAACGGCATTGGGATGAACCGCGACGATGTGGTCTCGAATCTCGGCACGCTCGCAAAGTCGGGCACCGGAGAATTTCTCGAAAAGCTCAAGGGTGCGGGCGGTCAAGGAGATGCCCCCGAGTTGATCGGCCAGTTTGGCGTCGGCTTCTACGCTGCCTTCATGGCCGCCGACGAGATCACCGTGCTCACGCGCAGGGCTGGCGAAGCAGAGGCGGTGCTCTGGAAGAGCGATGGCGGCGGGAGCTACAGCATTGAAACCGCGGAGCGTGACGGCGCGGGAACGACCGTCACGCTTTCGCTCAAAGCCAGCGATGCGGACGACGGTCTTCAAGACTTCACCGACGAATGGATCGTGCGTCAAACAGTGAAGAAGTATTCGGATTTTGTCGCCTATCCGATCAAGCTCGAAGTCATTCGCCCGCCGAAGCCCGCGAGCGAAGAGGGAGAAGAGGGCGCGGATGAAGAGAGCGAAGAGAAAGACACTGCAAACGA
>JASDVE010000156.1:21914-25814 GCA_041891195.1 Myxococcota bacterium
ACGTGACCGCCGATGAATACAAAGAGTTCTACACACCACTCAGCCACGACTTCCAAGAGCCGCTCCTGCGCGTCGCGAGCAAGATGGAGGGCAACTTCGAAGCGAAGTCCCTGCTCTTTGTTCCGTCGGTTGCCCCCCACGACCTGTATCACCGCGAAATGTCGCACCGAGGCATCCAGCTCTATGTGCGGCGCGTCTTCATCATGGATGAGTGTCGTGACCTTGTCCCCGAATACCTGCGCTTCATGCGCGGCGTTGTTGACGCCGAAGACGTCACCCTCAACGTGTCCCGCGAAATGCTTCAACAAGACCGCCAGATTCAGGCGATCCGGAAGTACCTCGTCAAGAAGGTGCTCGAGTCGCTGAAGGTCTTGCGAAAGAACGATGAAGAGAAATATCTGAAGTTCTGGGGCGAATTCGGTCCGGTACTCAAAGAAGGGCTGCTGATCTTCGACGAAAAGAAAGACCGCATCCTCGACCTCGTACTTGCGCGATCGACGAAGGACGCCGCGAAGCTCGCGTCCCTGGACGAATACGTTGAACGCATGGGTGAGGGACAAGAGGACATCTACTACATGGTCGGCAACTCGATCGACGCGCTCTCGAACTCACCGCATCTCGAAGCCTTCAAAGAGAAGGGCATCGAGGTGTTGTTGTTCGCCGACCCGGTCGACGAAGTTTGGCTGCAGCAGATGCCCCCGGAGTTCAAAGGCAAGGCATTTAAGTCTGCGGGCCGCGGCGCTGTGGACCTCGAAGAGAAGGACGAAGAGGGCGACGAAAGCGAAAAGAAGGAACCTGAGAACGAGACCTTCAACGACTTGCTCTCCGCACTGGGCTCGGCACTTGAAGGGACCGCTGCGGAGGTGCGACTTTCAAAACGGTTGAAGTCGTCGCCCGCCTGCCTGGTACTCGAAGAAGGGCAGCTTTCCCCTCAACTCGAAGCCATGCTGCGACAAGCTGGACAGGAAGTTCCCGAAACCCATCCGGTGATGGAGATCAACTCCGATCACGTGCTCGTAAAGAAACTGCAGGAGATCTTCGAAGCCGACGCAACCGACGCGCGCATCGTGACCTATGCCGAACTTCTGTTCGGACAAGCACAGCTTGCCGAGGGCGGCCAAATCGACGATCCGGCCGCGTTCAGCAAGAAGCTTGCAGACGTAATGCTCAAAGCCCTGTGATGTCAGACTGCTAGGCTTTTCGGTTCCTCAAGCTTGAGAGACCGCGAAGCCGACTATGATCCAAGAGTTGTTTTCGATTGTTGCGCCCGTCTATATCTGCGTGGCATTGGGCTATGGCTGGCGGCGAACCGGCCGTCCCGTAGACAACGCGCTGATTGCCGACCTGTGCATGAACCTAGGCGCCCCGTGCTTGGTGTTTTCGAGCTTGGTAAGCCTCGGAATCGACCCCGCAGCACTGGGCGAATTCGCTGCCGTGGTCCTCGTCGCCTTTGTTCTCTTTGGTGCGTTCGGCTACGTGACACTGCGTGGCATGGGCCTTCCGGTGCAACCGTTCCTCGCCCCAGTGGTCTTCCCCAACACGGGCAACCTCGGCCTACCGATCTGTCTGTTCGCCTACGGAACCGAAGGCTTGCTCTACGGCGTCGTGTTCTTCGCCCTCGCCAGCATCATCCAATTCACAATCGGCCAATGGATGTGGAGCGGCGAAGTCAGCTTCGGCCAACTCGCACGCACCCCCCTCGTCTACTCCGTGCTCGCCGCGCTCGCGATCCTCTTCACGGGCATCGAAACCCCCGCATGGATCCTCCGCACAACCCAAAGCCTAGGCGGCATCACCATCCCACTGATGCAATTCACCCTGGGTGTCTCCCTCGCAACCCTCAAGGTAAAACGCCTCCCCACTTCATTCGGCTTGGGCGCCCTCAGACTTCTCCTGGGCTTCAGCGTCGGAGTCGGCCTCAGCGAACTCTTCGCCCTCGAAGGCGTCGTTCGCGGTGTCGTCATCCTTGACTGCGCCATGCCCGCCGCCGTCATCAACTACCTCTTCGCTGAAAGCTACAACCGAGAACCCGAAGAAGTAGCCGGCATCGTGGTCGCATCCACCACGATCAGCCTAGTAGCCCTGCCCCTAATCCTCGCCTGGCTCCTCTAACAACAAAGACCACCGGGATCCGCTTTCCAATTCCGACCCGATGCTCGAAATTGACCTCAATGCCCCAAACGGTCTAAGGGCGAAGGGCGAACCGAGACGACACCACGATCAACAAAACCAGTGGATGGACTTCTCTTTCCCGTCGTCACTGCGAGGCCGACGTCTCACAGCCGAGTGAACCGCGGGCCCCCCTTCGTCCCCGGGCGCGGCCTAACGAATCCCAATCAACCCAACACTCACCCGCCCGAAAACTCATCCTCAGCTCCAGGCACCGGCGGCGTATCATCCATCCGATCGTCCAAATACCCTTCGGGCAAGGCCACCTTCTGCGTCCCACTCTTCTTACCCCGCGGCACTCGAAGTGCCGAAGCCGGAAACTCAAGCGCCGGGTCTGCCTGGCTCAAAACCCCTTCAAGATCCCCAAGCGTATTCACCCGAATCAACTCGCTCCGCAACTTCGCACTCTGCGGAAACCCCTTGGTGTACCAAGTTGACTGCTTGCGAAACGCACGCAAACCCCAGCGCTCTCCTTGCCACTCGGCGAGCAACTCGGCATGACGCTGCATGATTTTGATGACCTCACCAAAGCGCGGAGGCATTTCGGGAGCACGTCCGTCGAACACGTCTGCAAGGTCGCGAAACAACCATGGGCGACCGAGGCAACCGCGTCCAACAACAACGCCATCACAACCCGTGTGTCGCATCATGCGAAGTGCATCCCATGCTTCCCAGATGTCACCGTTACCAAACACTGGGATCTTGACTGCCTGCTTCAACTCGGCGATCGCATCCCAGTCCGCTTCCCCATCGTAGAGTTGCGCTGCGGTTCGCGCGTGCAGTGCAACCGCGGCACAACCTTCTTGTTCAGCCACGCGTCCCGAGTCAAGGAAGGTATGAACGTCGTCGTTGATCCCGATGCGAAATTTGATTGTGACCGGAATATTCCCAGCATGCTTCACCGCGGCACGAACAATGTTCGCGAGCAGACGAGGCTTGACGGGAATCGCCGCACCCCCACCTTTTCGTGTCACTTTTCGAACAGGACAGCCGAAATTCATATCGAGGTGATCGATCCGTCCCTCGCCTGCCAAAAACGCCACGGCCTCGCCAACATAATGGGGGTCGACACCATAGAGTTGAAGGCTTCGGGGCTGTTCTTCGGGCGCAAAGCTCGCAAGTTTTAACGTCTTGGGATTTCGTTCCACGAGTGCGCGCGCAGTGATCATTTCGCTGACGTAGAGCCCGGCACCAAACTCGCGGCACAGAGTTCGAAAGGGCGTATTCGTAATGCCGGCCATGGGGGCAAGGATCACAGGCACGCGCAACGAGAGGTCGCCGATCGCCACCGGAGGGAACTCGCCCGGTTGCGCGGGGAGGACGTCTTTGTTGATTTCGCCGATTGGTGCCATCGCCATGGCGAGGTTAAATACCAGATCTAAGCGCGCGTCGCGCGCGGGACACCACAGATCGTCCAAGGGCCTGATTTCTAAGAAAAATTGAACGGATGATTTTTACTTCGTTCCGAGGTTTCGGGGTCTCGTGTGCAGGGCATAAGCAACTGCGGAAGAAAACCATTTGCAGTCGCGAGCCACTGTCGTGCTGGTTCACGCTGCATGCCACGGAGTCTCATGTTGGACCTACGTGGTGTCTGGCCCCGAAGCACGGGGGGGCGACATCGTGGCGATCGGCCCGGACAAAGCGAGGCTCCGCTTGGAAGCCTAGAAGAAGACGCAACTGGTGTGGTGCAAAGTCTCGCCGCATAGCATGACATCGAAAGCACGTACGTGA
>JASDVE010000157.1:0-5408 GCA_041891195.1 Myxococcota bacterium
CGATGACGTGGCCGGGCTTTTGTGCCCGCGTGCATGACGCGCTCTCACTCGCATCTCGAACACGAATGGAAACTCGATTTGACCAGCGCGGCCCAGCGAATCCCCCCCTTGGCCGATCTCATGCGAACCATCGCATCGATCGTTCATGACCGAGCCGTGAATGCGGCGCGGGTCGTCTTGGCTGGCTTGTTGTTCGCCGCAGCGGGTTGTGGCGCCCCGCCCCACGAACCGGTCAAGCGCGTGATTTTGATCAGCTGCGACACCTTACGCGCGGACCGGCTGGGGATGTATGGCTACGAGCGAGCCGTCAGCCCCAACCTCGACGCATTCGCGAAGGATGCCGTTGTCTTTGACCGTGCCTATGGGACCGCTCCCCACACGAACCCGGCGCTGAGTAGCCTGCTTACGAGCCGGCTTCCCGATGAACTGGGCGTTTCGGGAGGCAACCGCAAACTCATGCCCGCGGCAGTTCGAACCTTGCCCGAAATGCTTCGAGACAGTGCAATTCCGAGCGCGGCGATCGTTTCGAATTGGGCACTTCGGCGACCGAACGGAGGCGACACCGAAGTCGGCATCGGCCAGGGCTTCGCGCACTTCGACGATGAAATGGGCAAGAGCAGTCAGCTCCGCAAAGGCCATTTCGAACGCACCGCTGACGCGACGACGGACGCCGCCATCGCCTGGCTCGAAGACCAAGGCGCCAAGCAAGACCGCTATTTCCTGTGGGTTCATTATCAGGATCCTCACGGCCCCTATACCCCACCCGACGCTTTCAAAGGAACCTTCCAAAGCGAACAGCGCCAGGGCATCATGCCGCGACTCGGAACCAACCAAGAAGGCTTGGGCCAGATCCCCCACTACCAGATCATTGATGGCCAACGCTCGCCGAGTTTTTACAAAGATCGCTACGACGAAGAGATCCGCTACTTCGACCACGAACTTGGGCGCTTGCTCGATTGGCTCGAAGCGCATCAAGTCTACGACGACAGCCTCGTAGTTTTTACCGCCGACCACGGCGAGTCTTTGGGCGAACACAATTACTGGTTTACCCACGAAGCAAATCTCTACGACGAAGAAGTTCGCGTGCCATTGGCCATTCGTTATCCAGCCAATTTCCCACGTCCCAAGGCCGAAACGTTGGTGGGGCACCTCGACTTCGTCCCAAGCGTTCTCGATGCATTCGGTTTGCCCGAAGAACTCGGCCGCGGCGTGAGCCTCATTTCGGACGACGTCCCAACCGACCGCGTCATGCCCCATTCGCTGCATCCCTTGCAGGATCCGCGTCGATGGTTTGCGTTGACCGACGCGCGTTACCGCCTCGTCATTCCGCGCAGTGGCCCCGAACTGTATGACCTGAAAAATGACCCGGGCGAACTGCGCAACCTCGCCCCCGACCAGCCCGACCGCGTCGAGGGCATGATCGCGCGTTTCAAGTCGATGATGTCGCAAGTCCGCCCGCTTTCGGTGGGTGCGGGGGTCGATCTAGAAATGGACGACGACTCGCGCCGTGCGCTCGAAGCGCTTGGGTACCTACAACCCGACGAAGACGAAAAACCGAAAGACCGACCAGAATCCGCCCGCGCGCGAGAAGGCCAGTAGCGGTGGAGCGCAAGCACGCGATCAACGTCGTGATGGCTTTTGTAGTGCTTGACTTGATTTTTCTGCGCTGGGTGTTCGCCCACTTTGACAACTGGGGCTTCTGGGACTGGGACTATCAGCAATCGCTGCTCGAAGTGTCGCGATCCGCGATTGTCGACTACGGACAGCTTCCACTGTGGAACGCCTACTTTGGCGGCGGCGTGAGCCTCGCCGGGAACACCCTGAACCATGTGTACGCACCAAGTTTTTTGCCCGTGTTGTTGTTTGGGACGTTGGCCGGCATCAAGCTCTGCATCTTCATCTACCTCGCGATCGCACAGGCGGGGAGTTTTTTACTGGCGAGGTCACGCGGACTGGGTCCGCTGGAAGCCATGCTCACGGCGGTCGTGTTTTCGTTGGGCGCGGTGTATGCCCACAAACTTGCTCACGGCCAATTCGAGTGGATCGCCATCGCGTGGGTTCCGTTCGTGTTACTGGCAGTCGATCGAATTGGGCATGCGCTTTCTGCACGCACGTTATGTGGGGGCAGCATCTTTTTCGCCCTCATCATTCTCGACGGAGGCCCGTATCAATTCGCCCTGTTCGGCGTTTTTTTGGGGATCTATGTCCTGGTTCAAGCGCTCGATGCGCGCAGCGCAAAGCCGCTGGCCGGATTCGCAGCGATCGGCACGGGCGCCGTTCTACTCGCGGCGATCAAATTGCTGCCTGTGTTCGAGCTTGTGATTCGATACCCGCGCGAAACCACCGAAGACCCATTTTACGGCGCGCCCTTCCAACCTGGTGCGATCGACTTGCTTTACCAAATGTTTCTTTCTCGCGCGCAGGCACACGACCCCGCCATGTGGATGCCCTACGTGCTGAACGTGGGGAGCTATGTCGGCGTCGTTCCGCTGCTCTTGGCGTTACTGGCATGCGCGGTCTCCTTTCGAAAAAACGTGGTATGGATCGCAAGCGGCGGCATTGCGCTGTGGCTGAGTCTTGGTCCCGCAGCGCCGGTCGATGTCTGGCATTTGCTGCACGGGCTTCCCGGGTTTTCGATGTTGCGGGTGCCGAGTCGCTTCAACGTCTACGTGCTGCTCGCGATCGCGATGCTCGCCGGCGCGGGGCTTCAGATCTTGCGCTCTAAGATCACGAACGAAAAACATGCTCAACTTGCCTGTATTGGGATCGTAGTCGCGGTTGCGACGAACTTAGCGTTCGTAAATGGCGACATCTTCAAAGTGGCGTTTTCGATTCCGCCGCTCGAAACCCAGCCTCGCGGTAATTTGACGCAGCACTACGCCTATTCGCCCTTCATTGCCCGTTATCAAGAAACTGCGCTTTACCCCGTGCATCCGAATTGGCCGAGCGGAAGTTTCCCTGCCGTGCTCGAAAACCGGGGCGTTCGCTGGGCGTTCAAAACGGTTCCTTTTCCTTCGCACGCGCTTTCGCGTGAAGACGCTGGCTATCGGGGCGAGGCATTCTTTGACGCGGCCGGCGCCAAGGTCAACCGTTTCGACTTGACGCCCAACCGGGTTCGGGTCGAAACCGAAGGAAGCGGAGGGCTACTGCGCCTCAACATCAACTACGATCCGGGGTGGAAGTCGGTCGGCGACATATCCCTCTCGGTCGCAGAGTTTGATGGGACCCTGGCAGTCAGTATTCCCGAAGGTGCTCAGAAAGTTGTTCTGGCATATCGCCCTACTTCATTTTACGCCGGCGCAGTCGTCTCGTTTGTGACACTGCTTGCGTTCGCTGTGGCTTGTCGCAGGAGCGTGGTGCGGGAGCAGGCATGATGAATTTGCGCGCGCTCACAGATACGACGCGCGGAGTCGTTGCAATATATTGTGCGCTCGCGATCGTGTTGACATGGCCCCTTACGGCGCATCTCACCACGCAGATTCCGGCAGGCTCCAATGACATTTGGCAGAACCTTTGGAACTTCTGGTGGTGGCGTCACGCCATAACCGAACTCGGGTCGAATCCCTATTCGACCGACTTCCTGTTTCACCCAGTCGGAACCACACTCGCACTCCACACCCATTCGACTTTCAATCAAATCGTGGCCTTCCCGGTGAACGTGCTCTTGGGGCCTGCAGCAGCGCTCAACTTCGCCACGCTCCTGGGGTTCGTACTTTCGGGCGTGGCCGCGCATTTGCTTGCCTACGAAGTCTGCGGAGACCGACGAGCGGCTTACATCGCCGGGCTCATCTTCGCCTTCTTCCCACACCATTTCGAACAAAGCCTCGAGCACCTCAACCTTTCGACCCTACAATTTCTGCCGTGGGTCGCACTCTACGGGCTGCGCGTCGTGCGGGACGGAAGCCGAAGAGACACGCTTTTGTTTGGCGTGGTGTTTGCGTTAAATGCATTGAGTTGCTGGCACTACGGCCTCTTTACGCTGTTCATCTTGCCTTGGCTTTGGCTCGCGGAATGGTCATTTGATTCGCAGCCGATCGAAAGGATAAAGCAGGCGGCACCCAAAATTGCCCTCGCCGCCGTGATCGTGATCGTCGTCATGGCTCCCTTCGCAGCTTCGATGACGAGCGAACTGGCGGGGATGGATCACTACGCCAAGGCTCCGGTCGACCGGGGCACCGACATCGCGTTCCTGTTGATGCCGAGCGACCATCATCCGCTTTGGGGGCCGCTTACACGCAATTATTACCAACAGCACCGCGCGTATCCAGCTCTTGGATCCCAGGCGTTTTTGGGTTTCGGTGCGCTGATCCTTGCCGGGCTCGCAGTCGTTCGAAGCAAGCGAGACCCGAACATCGTCGGCTGGTGTCTTGTGTTCGCTTGCGCTCTTTTGCTTTCGTTCGGTGCGAACCCAACCCTTGGCGGCGCAACGATCGGCATCCCTGGACCCCACGCCGTATTCGAACACCTGCCGCTGCTCAAAAGCCTTCGCGTTGCAAACCGTTTCATTGTCATTGCGATGCTTGCACTCAGCGTTCTCGCGGCGATGGGTTTCTCCAAGACACGCGCGACTCGGGGCCCGGTACGCGCGGTGCTTGCAGCGTTGGTGCTGCTCGAATGCCTCTGGTTGCCTTACCCGTTGCAGCCCGTCGAGTTTTCGCCGCTGTTGGATGCGTTCGCAACCGACAGCGACGGAGCCGTTCTCGATATCCCTTTTTCTCAGGACAGCACGTCGGCACTCAACTTGGCGTATCAAACACGACACCGACGGCCGATCGCGGGGGGCTACATCTCAGTCGGCCCCTACGGCGATGCCGCCATCGCAAGCCAGCCGGCGCTCTTTGCGTTGTCGGGCATGGCCCCTGCTCTTCCGGCGCGCATCGATGTCGAAGCACTGCGCGCGCTCGGGTTTCGTCACGTTGTGCTTCACAAAGACCGAACTCGGCAAGCGGTGGAGAGCGCACTGAAGTCACTCCCCCGAAATGCCAGTTTCTATGAGCGTCGGCGATTCGAACGGATGCCGTTCATGCCGGATCAAACCTTCCAACAGATTTCCCGAATGCTCGAAGCCCAAGTGGGGCCGGCGCTGGCAGAAGATGAACGCGTCCGAATCTTTGAACTCTCACCTTGAATCGACGCAGCAAGCAGGGTGGTGTGACGCCGCCATTCGCCGCGCTCAAGACGCTGATGTAACTTCGGCCGATGATTGAGCCTCACCGCAGGACCAGTGCACACTGCGGGCCCACCGAACCGGCCCTGCCTACGATTGCACGGCCTCACGTCAACCACACACTCTTGCTTGCGCTGATGTGCTTCGCCCTGACCTCCTGCGAAGAGCCGCAAACCATGTTGAGCTCCTCGCGTTCCAGCGTGGTGCTCGTCACCATCGACACTTTGCGCGCGGACAAGAC
>JASDVE010000158.1:0-5400 GCA_041891195.1 Myxococcota bacterium
AACCAACTTGAATGAACGAAGCTCTGGGACATCAGATACCAGCACTCGTCCGCTTTACCTGCGTCCATTTTGTGAATTGCATGGAGTTCCGGTTGAAACGTCCGAATCTGCTTCATCTCCTCTGCGCACGCCTGATAGTCGGGGTCATCCGGCCATTGCGCTCGCATCGGCCGAGGCTTTGGCGCTCGGGTAAGCCACAACTCAAGTCCCTGCAAGTTCGGGTCGACGGACAAGAGTTCCTGAAGCGCTGTGGTGCCGGTGCGCGGTAAGCCGACGATAACGAGAGGCGCCTCAAGATTTTGACTCTGGCTTTTTGGCCAGGACTTGAACCCGTGCTCCGCAACCAACCGGGCTTTCAAATCTCGAACAAGCATGTGCCGAATCGCGATCTTCCCCAGTGGATTGAGGTACCGATTTTGATCGAGGGATTCGAGCAAAACGTGAAGTCCCTCGAGCTCAGTTTCATCCCCAAAGTCGTCGTAGCCGCAAGCCGCGACGGCCTCATCCCTCAACCGCACTTCGTCGTTGACGAAAGAACTCATGCACTGGAACCGGGCCGCAGGCGGCACCCATTACTCGCATTCTGCCTGACCACCTTCGATACCATCGACCTCTCCTAACAACTTTGCGAACCTTGCCTCGCTCGCGATGAGACCTCAATGCCGAAGTCGACGCGAATGATTCGCCAGCCATGATGCACAAATCAAGCCGTCCCCCCCACTTTTAACGGAGCGACTTATCATGAATATCAAAGGGAAAGTCGCGCTCGTAACCGGCGGTGCCTCCGGCATCGGAAGGGCAACGTCTCTCTTGCTCGCTGAACACGGTGCTCAAGTCGTCGTCGCTGACGTCGCAATCGACGGCGCGGCAGAGACGGTTCACTTGATCGAAAAGAACGGCGGAGAAGCACTTGCCTTTGCGGCAGACATCACTCAAGTCGACGCGGTAGAGCAACTCTTCGCTGCCGGCGAATCTCGATTTGGCGGAATCGACATCGTGATCAACAATGCGGGCATCGTGGTGGGTCCACCAGGATGGCCCGATGTTGGCGCCGCCCGGCTTGCCCAAGTCATCCATACGAACCTCGGCGGCGTCTTCATCGTACAGCGCACTGCCCTCGATTCATTCGCGAAGCGCGGTGGCGGCGTTGTGGTCAACACGTCGTCCCAAGCGGCCCTCGTCCCACTCCCAACCGACCCCGCCTATGGTGCCGCGAAGGCAGGCGTCGTTTATCTCACCCGCGCGAGCGCAGGCCTGGTCGAAAGTCACAACGTGCGTGTCGTCGCGATGCTTCCGGGCATGACCCAAACCCCGATGCTCGCCACGACAGGCGACGGCGAGCCCGCACCCTGGCTTGCCGAAATTCTCAAGAACATACCGATTCAGCCTGCGAGCGAAGTGGCGCAGACCGCGCTCGACCTCATCCAAGACGATTCGCTCGTGGGGGTTTGTCGTGCATGTCGAGGCCCAGACGAAGGTGGCGACTTCGACTTGCCCGACTAGAGATTCCAACCTGACGCAAACGATGTCATGTGATGCAGTTTCCGCATCGCGCCATTCTCCACACACCAAGTGAACCCTTCGAAGTCAAGCAAGGAGCAATATCAATGAGCAACTTTCTGTTAAAAGATCGTGTGGTTCTTGTTTCGGGCATCGGTCCCGGGTTGGGCCGCAACACCGCCCTCGCCTGCGCGCGCCAAGGCGCGGACATCGTGCTCGCCGCGCGAACGGCCTCTCGACTCGAAGAAGTCGCGAAGGAAGTTGAGGCGACCGGCCAGCGTGCGCTGTGCGTCCAGTCCGATATTTCGAAAGACGAAGATTGCGCCAATGTGGTCGCTCGCGCCGTCGAACACTTTGGTCAGCTCGACGTCCTCGTCAATAACGCCTTCACGATGCCGCCCTTTAAGGACTTGGTCGACACGCCATTGGAAGTGATTCGCGAAACCTTTGAGGTCAACCTTTACGCCGCACTGCGCATGTCCCGCGAAGCTGCACCGCACCTCGAAAAAAGCGCGGGCGGTTCGATCGTCATGATCAATTCCTCGGTGATGCGAAGAGCAAGGCCCGCCTTTGGTGCATATAAAATGGCCAAGCACGCGTTGCTCGCCCTGGCGCAAAGCCTTGCCTGCGAACTCGGCCCAAAGGGCATTCGCGTAAATTCGATCGCCCCGGGATTTATCGGTGAGGTTGCGGCCGACGGTCTGGCTGCGCTGCAGTCTCACACGACGGGCGTGCCGGCGGAAACCATCAAAGCCGACATCGTAGAAGCGCACATGTTGCGCCAGATCCCGGAGCCAAACGAAATTGCGGACTGCGTTGTCTTCTTGGCGAGTGATCTCTCACGGGTCGTGACCGGTCAATGCCTCGATGTAAACGGCGGCGAGTTTACTCACTGAGACATCCTGCGACACCGATGGCCTTTGGCGACCCCAAAGAAGACCTGAACCTCAATGGCAATGTGGACCGCTAAAGTCTTATCGAGACGCAATAAATCGACTCCCACCCGACAGTGATCAAGACGGCCTCAACGACGACCTTGAAGTCACGTCGGGAACGGATCCACACAACGCAGATTCGTTCCGCTTCAGACCTGTCGTGCTTTCATTCGCCGACCGGGTACTCGCCACACCTGTAGGCGCGTAGACGGCCACGGGATGTCACCGACATTCGCGAAGGACGCAGGCGGCGAACACCGGCTGCGTACGTAGATTGCCGAACTAGCGGCCCTGTCGGGAGGGAACCATCATCTTTACGATTCCCTGCTGCACGAGTTCGTGGTTCGTATCCACGAAGTTGAGGCCAAAGCGCACGACCGCCAGTTCCGGCCGGCTTCGTGTGCGCTTGCAATCAAGAGGCTGATGAATCACTCGAATCTTTTCTCCCGGTGCGACAAAACGGTGCACTTGCCATTCGTCCGCTACATGTCCCGCTGAACCCGTCGCGGGCATCGCGACACGCAACAGTGATTCGAGAAATGCGCTGAACCCGAGACAAAAAATGAGCATCGGAGGAACAACACCAGCGCCATCGGAATACAGCGGATTGCATTCATCGACCTGCGCGACAAAGTTGTTTACAAAAGCTTGGGTCTGTGTTGGAAGCGCGACCGTTCCCCTGGGTCCGCACGCGACGATGTCTTCGGCGTAGTACATCTCCGGGGCGCCCGGGTGGAGACCGTCCGTATCGTGCAACAATGCCACCGGACCTTTGGGCCGCTCGCGTAAGTACGCGGCCCCCTGCGAGCACAGCGACACGTGCCCGGACGCGACGACGTCATCTCGTTGGTTCACGACTTCGTAGCCTGTATCGACAGACGCCAAGTTGCGCTCCCCAGCCTGCGATGGCGCATTGATCCACCGGAAGCCAAGTGTATCGCCGCTTTCGACGACTCGAGACAGACGCAGTGCGTAGTGGGTCATCAGTTCGTCGCCGTTTCCCACACCGACAACATTCGGCTGGTGACGTGTCAACGCACCGAGAGCCAGCGCGCCAGTCAGAAGGCCGTGGGCGATCGGTCCGCTAAAACCGCTGGCCTGTGCAAATTCGGGATCGATATGAATTCGGGAACGGTCCCCCGTCAGATCCGCGAATGCGCGGATCGTCCCTGCAGTAACCGCATAGGTCCCGACACACTTCCCGTTCGACTCCATCGTCGGCGCCCCTATGCTGCGCCCTCACTCACTCCGAAGGCATTGCGACGATACGCCAGTCTTCCCGGCTCGCAACGCGAGTTCATCCGCTAGCGCGACTGCTAGCGTGGATAGACCACTGAAATGAAGAAAGGAATTCCGATCCATGGAAATTAGTTGGCGCGACCTCGAGGCCATCAAGCGCGTGAAATACAAATACATGCGCTGCGTTGACCTAAAACTCTGGGAAGAAATGAAAACCTGCTTCACCGAAAATGCAACCGCGGGCTACAGCGGTGGGAAGTACAGTGCCGACGGTCGCAAAGCCATCATCGAATTTCTCGTGCGCGGCCTCGGGAGCACCGAGATTTTGACGAGTCACACGGTTCATCATCCTGAGATCGATCTGATAAGCGAAACCGAAGCGACCGGAACTTGGTCTCTCGAAGACACTGTCATTCACGAAACCTTCGGGCTCACGATCCAAGGCTCGGCCTTCTACGAAGACCGTTACGTCAAAGAAAGCGATGGACAGTGGCGTATCGCACATACGGGGTATATCCGAACCTACGAAGAAATGTTCGCTCGAGCGTCGATCGAGGGCATACGACTCACCGCCCATCGATGGAAGACCAACGGGCAAAGCGAGATCGACGCATAAGCGACTAGCGCTCCCTCGGCTCGGCTCACTCGCGAAGCCCCCAAGCCCCTACTTCCGATACGGGTGGTGCCAGACCACTTCCTTACGAGGAATATCCGCAATCGCATTTCCAAATTCGGCAGTGAGCTTACGCCATGCCGCGACGACTCCGTCTTCATGCTCATAGTCGAACGGATCACCGAGGTTGAGTTCCGCCTCATCGCCCGGCGGCAACGGATTGTCCATGTACCAACTTGCGGTTCGCTCGACAGCGTCTTCGAAACTCACAACGTCGCGATAGCCGAGTTGCTCCTTGATCTTGTCGATGCTTGGATGCCAATGATGACGATAGAGAAGCTGCGGCGGTGACGCGCGGAAGCCTTCTGGCAAAAGATGAAAAGGAATGTCGATCAATTCAAATTCATGTCCAAGGGCCGAGCAGAGCTGAGCCACCCATTCGTGGTTGTACTGCAGGCGGTCGTCGCGAATGTTGTAGATCTGCCCCCCTGAATTTTCCGGTTGTTCGACGGCCAGCATGATGGCGTGAGCGAGGTTCTCAGCGTAGCCGCGCGCAATAATCGTGAGCCCACCGCCTGGCATGATGAGCGTGCGACGTTGATCTCGCACACGTCGTACAACGCCCCATTCTGCCGGACAAATATTCGATGGCCCGTAGACCAACGGATAGCGGAAGTGAGTCCCATTGAAGTCGCCCGCGGCATGGCCCTGCATCACGAGCCCTTCCATCCCGCGCACCGCCATGGAGAACTGCGACTCGGTTTCGTCCGAAGCCAGAGCATGGTCTTCGGGAAGAGACAACGGCGTGGGCTCCATGGTCTCCCACGGATTCCGCGCGATCATGTCACCCCACCCTTTGTAAATCGGAGCGAGCCCGCCGACCGAGATAAATCGCTCGGTCTTGCCCACCACAGCTTTCGTCACATGTTTAAGCATGCCGTAGGTCGCGATGATTAAGTCGAAGTGCTTCCCTTCGAGCGCATCCTCGAGCGCATCGCGCTTGTACGGGCTTGCGTGAATGTGCGCGACTTCTTGTGGCAGGTCGGGTTTATGATTCCCGGTATGCAAGATCGTCACCTGGTAGTCGCGCTTTAACAATTGACGGACGATGAC
>JASDVE010000159.1:0-3467 GCA_041891195.1 Myxococcota bacterium
CTCACAGCCAGACCAATCGGACTCCGGGACGCCAAGTGTGTTATAAATGTTTTTACAGTTTTATCAATTTATAAAGGCAACGTGTGGCAAGTCGATTTGAAATAGAAAATGATAACTGATGGGCGCGCATCCTCGGGGGGGGCGATCAGTTCGATCGTTCGAATAATTTCTTCGGTGTCTTGGCTATCGATTTCGATGTCGAACACATCGATGTCGGCGAAGCGTTTAAATAGAACACCCTTGCCTTCCATCACCGGCTTGCCCGCAAGTGCGCCAATGTTGCCCAGTCCGAGGACCGCGCTGCCATTCGTAATCACCGCGACCAAATTGCTCTTCGCCGTGTAGCGATAGGCAGCATCTGGGTCGGCCTGAATTTCCATACACGGCGCCGCGACTCCCGGCGTGTAGGCGAGCGAAAGGTCTTCAGCCGTCTTACAGGGCTTGGTGGGAACTACTTTGATTTTCCCGGGGCGGCCGTTCTCGTGATAAGCGAGTGCTTCTTCTTTCAGTCCCACGTGGACATTTCCCTATGCCGCTACAGGGGGGGTGTACGCGACTCACGATGACGTTCCCCACGTGTTGGCCTCCACCTGAGACCCCGGGGATACGAAATTTAGATTTCGAAAATGGAAGTTTGCAAAATAAAATCCGACTCTACCTGAGGTCTCCCGTCTCGGGAACCCGATAGGAACGGAGTTTTAGGGAGTTCCACCGACGAGTCCCGGGTCACGTGCGGAAGCGCATCGACCCATTGTGACATGTGAAGGTGAAGCCCTACGACGCGCGAAGATACACCCTGGCGTGGGACGGACCAGCTATTTCTCAGTGGGCAGCAAAATATGCCGCACTGTGAATGCCAGCCGCTCGCTACGCGGAGATCACAGATCCACGTCATCCACGTCATCCACGACGTGAAGACGCCGTGGATGCCTACAGACTACTGCCCAACAATCGCGATCGCCGAGCTTGGGTTCTGACATGCGCGGTTTCCGTGTCAATCCACCCGTCGAGTTACCCCGAGCGAACCAGCCAGAAACCGAACTACCCCAGGTTCCGACTCAACCGCTCTGCCGCATCCACCACCGCCGGCGCAACAGCGCCGAGCAGATGATCTTCGGACAGACGAAACGTCGGGCCTGAGACTGAGATCGCAGCGACAACTTTGCCGCCGTCATTGAGGACCGGAGCCGCGACACAGCGCAGTCCCGCTTCGCACTCTTCCATGTCGACGGCGAAACCCTGAAGGCCCACGGAAGACAGGTGTTCCACAAACTTGTGGGGATCGGTGATGCTGTTGGGCGTGAGCCCGGCCATCCGGTGGTCTTCGACCAGGCCAGACACAAACTCTTCTCTCGCCTGTGCGTCGAGGCCAGCCAAAAGAACCTTGCCGATGGCCGTGTTCTGAGCCGGAAGCCGCAAGCCGACGCGCGAGGCGGTCGTGATCAACTGCCCCGGGACTTCGGCGTCGAGGTGAATCACTTCGCCGCCACGCAGCGATGCGATGTGAACAGTTTCGGCGAGGGACCGACTCAACTCTTCGAGGATCGGACGCGCGCTGCGCAGGAGCGAGTTGCCCCGGGCAAAGGATCGACCGAGTTCCAAGCAGCCCGTTCCGAGACGGTACCGCTCACTTCGTGCACTCTGCTCGATGTATCCGTTCTCTTCGAGAGTCGCAAGAAGACGAAATACGTTGTTTTTGTGCAGGCTGAGGCGGCGAGAGAGATCGCTTACCCCGATCTCGTCTTGTTCTGAAAACATTTCCAGAACTCTCAGTGCGTTGCTGACCGTCTGAATGGAGTAATCGCTCTTCGCTTTCGTCATGAATTAGGCTGCTCTCAGATGCAAGGGGTTGGGGGGAGGCTGTGTGTGCGCTGGGCCGTGATTGGTCTTCGTTGCCGCTGACCGTTGCTGACTTCTCGCCGTGCTTTGTATTGCTGCGATTCTATGACTCGGTCTCGATTGTTTCTCTCGGTGCTTGGCGCAAATGCTTTGCGTGAGTCATGGGCTCCCGAAGGCCAAATACCTACATGGGCCAAAACGACAGGGGCCAAAACGACAGGGGCCAAAACGACAGGGGCCAAATCTAAGTCGACCAGGATTGAGTTTGTCATGGCTGTTTGAGAGGTTCTTGAGCTGTTAGTAGATGGCGTTGCAGGAATTGCTCGTTCTCGAGTGCATCGCGAATCCGTGACGGAACCGCCTCGCTCTGCCGAGAACTCAAAAAATGACCGACCGTTCAGCACACGGAAAGCTTCGTCATAAAATCCAATCACAGAACTGCCGACGAAGACGGGCTTGGCACAGATGGGCTTGGCACAGACGGGCTTAGCGACGGGCTTGGCACAGCCGGGCTTAGCCATGCGCTTAGCATAGACGGGCATTCCGAGAAGGAGCGCCGATCGCTCCTCGCGATCTTCGGCAATGAGTGCTGCGTCAGAACTGAGCTTCATTGTGCACGACTCGGTGGAGCTTCAGGGGGGACACCGAATTTAAGCTTCGCGGCCAACGGCCATTCTTCATGTTGCTTCTCGAAGACGCCGACTACTTATCGCAACCGCCCTCGAACTGTCAACGACTCGCCACACACGCGGGCTACAAATAACACCATAAGTTGTCACAACCCGTGGGACGTTCCCGATCCAAAAGGAAAATTTCTGCGCCAGTTTATTTGTGATCAAACCAAAGTTTTTCGTCAAGGCGAACGCCGACTCGTTGTCGCACGCACGACGTTCGAAAACCACGTCGAACCTTCGTGCCACGCGCGACCTTGTAAGGCATGACGACAGTCCAACATCGCGCTGCAAGCGCGACACGCTCGACCACCCGCAATGCAAATTCATCCTAGCCAGATCGAAATTGCACCAGCAAGGAATCGGTACAATGCCCGGGGGATTGTGTGAAGGTATCGGGCTAGCGAAGTTCGTCGGGGTGCAACGCCCCATCCCCCCAAACCCGCGGCGACATTTCGCGCGCTTGGTCGAGAAGATTGCCCCCTTCTTCTACATCGCCTGCGTCATAGAGGGCGCCGCCCCTCAGTCCGAGTAAATGGACTTCCATCTCAGGTTCGACCTCACCCTGCATGCGGAACAACGAGTCCGCTCGATCCAAAAACTGCAGCGCGCGAGTTGGGTCTTGGGTTTGGACATGATGCCGAGCAATGGCGAGATATGCGTACGGGTTCGACGCATCGACCTGCAGAGCGCGCTCATAGCGTGCCTGCGCGCGCGGTTCATCGCCACTTGCGTCCGCCACCAAGCCCTCGTCGATCAACCGCAGAGAGGCGCGACGGGCGGCGTCGCCCGCTTCGATCACATCGCGAATCCGCACCGGCTCGACGGTTAGATCCCTCGCAGCAAACGTTTCACAGCCAGTCACCCCGGCGAGCGTGAGCATGACGATGAATATTCTTGCGGTAGAGAGAAGGCTCGAGTGATACATCAAACCCACGGCTTCGGACCCCTTTCAAT
>JASDVE010000159.1:3477-5385 GCA_041891195.1 Myxococcota bacterium
GAGAGTTCGCAGCAATGTCATTATGAGCTTCGGTTTAAAAGAGTTCTCGAAGCCAACTGAATACGCTGTCGTCGTTCTTGTTGCGGTTGTTCTTGCGATTTTCGTTCCGCTTTCCTTGCCGACGCCGCTTTCGTTTGATCTCGCGCTCTCGATCACCCGCGGCGACTGCACGAATTCCTCTTCCGTCGCAGATCTCGTCGGGTTCTGTTCCGATGAGGAAGAGTTCGCTCTTTCGACTCGGACAACCCGAAACCGCAAGAGCACCCGACTCGGGGTCAATCTCGAGTCGTTCAATATTGCGAGGCGGGATAAAGAAACCATGCGGCCGGTTTCCCATCGATTCTTTTATAAAGTTTGCCCAAATTGTTAGCGGCCCCTCGCTACTCGAGATTCCAATACTGCGCGGTTCATCAAAGCCCAGCCAAACCACGGCCACCAATTCAGGTGTAAACCCGACGAACCACAAATCGCGTTCATCGTCAGTGGTCCCAGTCTTGCCCGCAATCGCGCCTTCCAACTGCATGCTGCGTAACCTTCGGGCAGTGCCGCGATTCACGACTCCCTCAAGAAGAGATACGCCGAGGTAGGCGAGGCCGGGGTCGAGGACTTGTTCGAGTTCGAGCTTGCGTTGTTCAAGGGTTTGGTTTTGAGCTGTAACGTCTTCGAACGTATGTGGCGTCGGCCGAATGCCGCCGCTCGCTAAGGTGGAATACGCACGTGCGATTTCGAGCGGAGATACTTCCGCGGTCCCCAATGCAAGGCTCGGTACCGGGGGCAGATAGCTCTTTACCCCCAAGCGTCTCGCCATTTCGGCCACTCGATCGAGCCCGACGTCGAGCGCCAGGCGAACCGACGGAACGTTGAGCGACTTTTCGATCGCGGTGCGCAGCGGAACCGGTCCGCGAAATTTGTGGTCGTAGTTCTGCGGCTGCCATAGGCCGTCGCGGGTCTCGATTTCGAGCGGACTGTCGTCCAGCAAGGTCGCCATCGTCGCGACGGGACGACCGTCTCGGTTTTCTAATGCGGCCAAGTAAATGAACGGCTTGAAGACACTGCCCGCGGCCCGACGCGCCTGGGTGCAGCGATCAAACTGCGAACTTCCGTAGCTGCGCCCGCCAACCAGGGCGAGAATCTCACCGGTCTGCGGGCGCATTGCGAGCACACAGCCTTGCAGGCGCTTGGTGGGGTCGTCGTTCTTTAGCTCGGGCTTACGCGCTTCGATCGCGTGCAAGCCATCGACGAGTGCGCGCTCAGCCGCACGCTGCAGTCGCGAGTCGAGGGTCGAGTAAATCCGCAACCCTTCGGTCTGCAACAGGTCGCGATCGTAGACTTCGGGGAGCTGCCGGCGTAGCACGTCGAGGAAGTAACGCGCGTCACCCGCGTCATCGAGGGGCGCCGCCACCTCGATCGCCGTTGCGCGCGCCCGGTTGAAGGCATCCATGTCGAGTCGACCCTGCTTGCGCATCAGCTCGAGCACCAGGTTACGGCGCTCGAGCGCTCGGGTCGGATTGCGGTGAGGCGACAGCCGGTTCGGGCTTTGGATGATCGCTGCGATCAACGCCGACTCCGCGGGCTGAAGGTCGTCGACCCGCTTGCCGAACAAGAAACCACTCGCCTCGCCAACCCCGTGGATCGACGTCGAGCCCCGCCTTCCGAAATAGATCTCGTCCAAGTAGCTCTGCAGGATTTGGCGCTTCGAATAACGCGCCTCGACGATCAAGGCCATCACCGCTTCTTGGAACTTGCGGCGCAACGTTCGCTCTGGGGTCAGAAAGAAGTTCTTCACCAACTGCTGGGTGAGCGTGCTTCCCCCCTGGCGCACACCTCCCGCGCGCAAATTTGCGAGCACGGCCCCACCGATCCGGGTCAAATCCACTCCGTGATGGGTGGTGAAGCGTCGGTCTTCGA
>JASDVE010000160.1:0-1457 GCA_041891195.1 Myxococcota bacterium
GACTCGCCCAAGGCCCCCGACGTTAGATCAAGGGAAACTGGGACGGCAACGGTTCCGTGATATCCTCCGGGAAGATCGCGCCAAGCGCGCAGCACGACACACCAACCCAGCGCGAGACAAGCGCCAGGCAAGCCCCCTAAAAGACGCGGAGTCAAGATTGATCAATCCACTTAGTACGACCGGAATTTCCCTTTTCACGTGCACAGGACGCAAGCACGTAGGACGGACGATCGCGATTGGATGTTTATTCGTCGCCGCGGCATGCGGCGACAGTGAGCCCGCACCGAAAACCCCGGTACAAACCCCGGTCGCGGCGCCGCTCGTGGTCCAGATCCCAGCCCGCATGACCGCACCGGTCGCTACGCCGCTCGGCGAAAATGCCCTACTCGAAAACGAACGCAACACGATCGACGTGTTTCGCGCGACTTCCGAGTCGGTCGTATTCGTGACGAGCACGCAGTATCAGCGAAACTTCTTCGGCTTGTTCGCGAACCCGATCAACCAAGGTACGGGCTCCGGATTCATATTTGACAACGACCGACACGTCGTCACCAACTTTCATGTCGTTCAAGGCAGCAATGCGTTTTCGGTGAGCTTCGCTGACGGTTCGGCTCATGACGCGAAGTTGATCGGCGTCGATCCGTATAAAGATTTGGCTGTCCTTGAGCTCGAACGCTCAGTTGATACTCCCGCCCCTCTTGTGCACGGCAGCTCCAAGGACCTGGTGGTTGGACAAAAGGTTCTCGCGATCGGCAACCCCTTTGGTCTCGACCATACGCTCACCACCGGCGTTATCAGCGCGCTGGGTCGCGAAATGCAATCCCTCGCCAACACCACGATCGAAGACGTGATTCAAACCGATGCTTCGATCAACCCGGGCAACTCGGGGGGTCCGCTACTCGATTCGCACGGCAGGCTGATCGGCGTCAACACCTCGATCATCAGCGCATCGGGTCAAAGTGCGGGCATCAGCTTCGCAGTCCCAGTCGACACGGTAAAGCGTGTCATCCCCCAACTTATTAAAGAAGGCCGAGTTCGACGGGTCGGGATCGGCGTGAGTATCCTGCCCGACAATTACGCGGTAAAGTGGGGTCTAGAAGGCGTAATCGTGCGAGACGTCGTGAGCGGAGGACCCGCGGCGGACGCCGGAGTCCGCCCCATGGAAGTGGATCGCCGAGGCAATGTCTTCGTCGACGTGATCGTGGGCATCAACGACACAAAAATTCGAAACTTCGACGACTTGTTCCGAGCGTTCGACGTTCGCGAGCCCAACGAGAAGGTCACCGTCCACATCATGCGCGAAGGACGGGAGACCGTGATCGAAATGGCGCTTCAAGAAATCGAATAGATCACGCCGAACGAAGGGGCCCTGAAGCCAACAACATTTCGATCTTGAAGAGACGAGTGATCATGAGCCGTGCCGCGTGCCCAAATTGTGACGAGGTTTTTGACGCCGC
>JASDVE010000160.1:1467-5380 GCA_041891195.1 Myxococcota bacterium
ATGCCGAGCTGTCCCCCGTGCCTTGCCGGGACCTGGCTCGCAACACCAACGTTTATCCGACCCAAACACGACCCACGCTTGCTTCCCCTGCGCTGGGAGAGCTATCGGTCGGTCTTGACTCCGAACTTCGCCAACGACCCGGGGCCGCATCTCGTGTTCGCTGCACGCAATGGCACTTGGTACCGAGACAACCACTATGAGATGTACATCCACATGACCCACGAACCCTTGGGACGGTCCCCCGGCGCAGGCATACCCGAGGGCAAGACGTCTCCCGAACACGGCCTTGACTCACTATTGATTGCAGAAGCCGACTCCGAAGTAGAAGCCCATGGGTTTGCGGTTTCGCGCACGACCTTCGAGCAACAAGTGCGGGCGGGTGAGTTCGAGGCTCTTCCGCACTGCAATACCACTGGTTGTAACAATTTGGCGCGACTGCGCGCGAGCGAGTGCGCCGAACATCAGACACCGCGTGGAGCTGCAAAGCCATGACGGCATTTGAACATCGCGGCATCGTAGAAGGTTATTACGGCAAGACGTACACCCCGGAAGATCGTCTCGCGTGGGTGCGTGACATCGGCCGGTGGGGAATGAACCGCTACCTCTATGCGCCAAAGGACGACCCTCTCCACCGCGAACACTGGCGCGATCCCTATCCTCAAGAAACCCTCGACGAATTCGCGGCGTTGGTTCAGTGCGGGGACGAAGCAGGCGTGCGGGTCGGCTTTGCAATATCACCAGGGCTCTCAATCCACTATGCGAATGACGACGACGTCGAGGGACTGATCGCCAAATTCCACAGCTTCACCGAGCTCGGAAGTCGTTTTATTTCACTCGCGCTGGACGACGTCCCCACGACTCTTCAGCACGAAGACGATCGTGCAGCCTTCGAAAGCCTCGCTCAAGCGCATGTCGCACTCGCACATCGCATCAACGCAGCGCTTCCAAACGACACATTGTTGTGGCTCGTCCCGACCGACTATATCGGCACCCAACCCAGTGACTACCTGGAGGAGATCGGGCGTAACCTCGACCCCAAAATCGAAGTGGCGTGGACTGGCCGTACGGTCATCAGCCCGACCATCACCGGCGACGAGATCCGAGCGCGAGCGCAGCTATTGCGCCGACGTCTCCTGATCTGGGACAACATTCCCGTCAGTGACGGCCCTATGCGCCCCATGTTGCATCTCGGTCCATACGTTGGCCGCGACGAAACGCTGGCAGAACATGCAAGTGGCATCCTGCTGAACCCGATGGAACTCCCGCGCGCGTCACGCCTGGGCGTACGCACCGCGGCCGACTATTTGAACGCCCCCCGTAACTACAACGCCGAACAAGCGTGGAGCCATGCGGCGCAGTCGTTGGGTGCGGGCGCTTCCGAAGCCTATACGCTCTTTGCCCGAGCACATCGCTTTTCGCCACTTTTGCCGAACGACCGGGATACTGAACTCGAAGCAACGTTCGACCGCATGCGCACATGCCATGCAGACGGCCAAAGTGCGGTGGGCGCGTTACGTGATCTCGATGCGATGCTAAACGCGCGATCAAGTGCCGCAAGCGAAATTCGCACAGCACTTGACGACCGCAAACTCGCCCAGGAACTCGAACCTTGGCTGGAGTCTTACGAAGCCGAGTGTCTGCGAATGCGAATCGCCGTCGACCTCCTCACCGTTTTCGAAGCCGACAGTTCGGCTGCAGGCTCAACCGGACTCACGAACGCGATGGATGCATTTTTTGCGTTCTCTCGCTTCGAAGGCCGACTTACTCACGTCCCCGGCCCAGTCAAAGCCAGCTTCGGCCCCCGGCGCGTGATGTACGCACAACTTCAATCCCTAGACGACACCGAAGCATCCTTTGGTTCAGACCCGGCGCTATTCATCGACCGCTGCCTCGCAGACACAGTTGTGGGTTATGCCGAAGCGCGCGTGAGCCAATTGCTTGATGCGAAAGTTGCGGACTAAGAACGAAGCGCGGCGATCACTTCTCGCGTGCGACCGTCTTCCGCGGGATCGTCGGGCATCGGAAACGTGATCTGTGTTGCGAGCCCTTCGTTGCGTTTGATCAAGACGTCTGCGATTTCATCATAGGTCCCGCTTGGGATGATATTTTCGAGGAGTTCATCGTCAATCAACCCCGGCATCTCGGCCCACTTTCCTTCGCGAGTCATTGAATGCAACTTTTCTCCAACTTCACGGCAACCGAAGATTTCGAGCGCCGGCCAGTAGGCGGGGGTCGAATACAAGAAGCCCAGCAACTCTCGATTTTTTTCGCGTTGGGCCGCTACCGCGTCAGCGCCCTTGCCGGTCGAAACCATACCGGCCGCCATTCGGTGCAAGTCACTCACCTTTCGTCCAGACCGTGCCGCCCCTCGCTCAAGTGCGGGCAGCGCGAGTTCATGAAGGACCCGCGGCGCCGAATGCGTTGGATGGCTCATATGTCCGTCGGCGACTTCACCGGCGAGCGCGGTCATCACCGGACCGACTGCGCCGAGATAGATCGGGATCTTGGGATGATCGATGGGGCCCGGGTTGAAGAACGGTTGCATCTTCGTGAACTGATAATGCTCGCCTTCAAACTTGAGCGGGACACCGTCTTGAAAGCTCTCGAAGATCGCGCGAAGCGAGAGCACGTATTCGCGCATTCGCGGCACTGGAGACGTCCATGGCGTGCTGTAGCGTCCGACAATATTGCCCCGCACCTGGGTGCCGAGCCCCATTTCGAAGCGACCCTGTGAAGTCGACTGGAGATCCCAAGCCGCGACGGCAACGATCATGGGGCTACGCGGAAAGACAACCAGCACGCTCGTTGCTACGCGCAAGCGCGTGGTTGAACGCAGCGCTTCGTGGGCGATCAACAACCCATCATGAACAGCGTCCGGCACGTTCAACCCGTCATAGCCAAGCGCCTCGGCACGTTGTGCGTGGGCGCCCGTCTGCCCCAGGCTGAGCCGCTGCTCCATCGATGCGTAAACCTGCATTGGAATCTCACTCCGTGACTCTCTTATTAGGACATCCGCTTGCTACGAGCGGCGATTTTGACTTTTTGCCCAGATCGCTTGATACCGCTCGTATTCCTTGATCGCGTTGGCATTAAATTTTTCGACATCGGGCTTGTTCAACTTTTTGCGCAACGCTTGGAGTTCGCTATGTGCTGCCGGGTCGCGTAGCGAGTCACCGATGGCAAAGTAGCTGTAGGCTTCCGAGACCTTATTCTCCGACTTGGTC
This sequence comes from Myxococcota bacterium, assembly GCA_041891195.1. Lineage (GTDB taxonomy): Bacteria > Myxococcota_A > UBA9160 > UBA9160 > UBA4427 > DUBZ01. The sequence continues at coordinate 4,692 of JASDVE010000160.1, forward strand.
ATTCCCACTACCGCGGCGATGCCGAGATATCGAAAGCTCCCCGGAACTCCTTTGTCAGCGGCCAACTTGAAGTACGGGATCGACTTGGCTCGATTCTGACCGACGCCAATCCCCTTCCACAGACACTGGCCAACGTAGTAGCTCCCAACGATGTCACCTGCTTTCTCGGCCATGCTCAAATAGCGAAACGCGAGATCGGGCTTTTTCACAATTCCATATCCACCTTCGAAGTAACGAACCCCCGCAAAGGAAGCTGACGTGATGTTGCCCTGATCCGCAGCCCGCACGTGCCACTCGAGTGCCCGCTTCCGATCGCGCGGGATGCCGTCACCTTCCCAGTAGAGTTCGCCGAGCCGCGCCATCGCGGATACGTTGCCGGCGGCAGCTTCTTCTTCATAAAGCGCGGCGGCCCTTTCAGCGTTGCGCCGTACGAAGCGACCTTGGTCAAGAATTAGCGCCAGATGCGTCCGCGCCTGGCTGTGTCCGCCCACAGTCGCCTTGCGGTACCACTCGACCGCACCACTGCGATTCATGGGGGTGCCACGACCGACCTCGAGCATCTGGCCGTATTTCCACATGGCGTCGAGGTCGCCAGCTTCGGCCGCGAGCCGGTAAAGCCCAGCAGTCTGTTTGATGTCTATCTCAACACCGCTCGCCCCGATCTCGAATAATTTCGCACCCCGCAATTG
>JASDVE010000161.1:0-5367 GCA_041891195.1 Myxococcota bacterium
GCTCAGTTGCTTGGCATGGCGTTCCGGTCATTTCGCTACCGCTTTGAAAAGCTTGGCCTCGACCACGACGATCGTCCGAAGTACTAGCAGTCTGCTAGGTCGGCCCCGTTCGCTCTGAGCCGTCAGGCTCAATCCCGTACGCCGTAGTCCTTGATCTTGTAGAGCAGCGCGCGATGGCTGATCTCCAGGAGCTTGGCTGCATGGGTTCGGTTGCCGTTGGTTTCGCGTAGGGCCCTCGTGATCAATTCGATTTCGAAGAGTCGTCGCGCGCGCCGCATTGCGAATGTCTTGCAATCGGTGCTCGTTCCCGTCGAACTCGCCTCGACGATTTCGCGAGGCAGGTGACTGATCGCAACGCGCGCGTCTTTGGTCACGATCACCGCACGTTCAACGACGTTCTGGAGTTCGCGTACGTTGCCGGGCCAGGAATATCCGGTCAAGCGGTCGAGCGCGTCGTTGGAAATCCCGCGGACCTGCTTGCCAAGGCTCGCGCTATAGTGGGCGAGGAAATGATCGCAAAGCAGTGGGATGTCTTCGGGCCGGTCGCGTAGTGCGGGGATCTGGACCTGCATCACGTTGAGTCGGTAGTAGAGATCTTCGCGGAAGCTTCCGACGGCGATTGCGCCTTCGAGATCCACGCTCGTTGCGGCGATCACGTGCACGTCGATTGCGACCGGCTTGCTGTCACCCACCGGATGTACTTCTTCCTCTTGCAGGGCGCTTACCAGTTTGGCTTGCAGCGCAGTGGGCATGAGCGAGATTTCTTCGATAAAGAGCGTCCCACCCCACGCTTGTTCGAAAACACCGCGCTGCGCTCGCATTGCGCCTGGCATGACGCCTTTGGCATGCCCGAACAGCTTACTTTCAAGGGCGTGCTCTGGCGTCGTACCACAATGAATCGTCATGAAGGGTTGGCTGCGTCTCGTGGATTGGGCGTGAATCGCACGTGCAAGGACTTCTTTTCCTGTACCGGCTTCGCCGGTGAGTAGGGCGGTGGTCTTGTAGGCCGCAGTCCTTTCGACCTCCTCAAGAACTTCGATCATCGTGTCAGAAGCCGCGACGATGGGGCGTTCTCCGATCGCGCGAATGGATTCACGCTCTGAGTGTTCACTGGCGCGCCGCGTTTGTTCGCGATCTTGTGCTCGCTTGACCGTGAGCAGAACTTCCGACTTGACCACCGGCTTAGCAAGAAAGTCGTACGCGCCCATTTCCAAGGCTTTGGCGGCTGGATCCGTAACGCCGTCAGCAGACATCACGATGATCGGTGTGCCAGGCAGCTTGCGCGCGACTTGGGGCATCAATTCGAAATCATCGAGTCCGGGCATTGTGGCGTCGCATAGAACGATATCGATCGGAATTTCGTCGACGCGGGCGAGCGCAGAAGCTGCGCTCTCTGCAACGGCGACAGCGAAGCCCGCCTGCACCAAAATCAATTCTAGCTTTTCACGCAACGCCGTGTCTTCGTCGATGATCAGAACCCGGTCTTTCATAGCCACTTCCTTTGCTGCGCACGAAATGAATCGAGGCATGGGTTCGTGAGTAGGCAGCGAACGCTCCCAGTGCGCGGCGCGCGGGAGGGTTCTTTCTATGACATCGGATTCGCCGTTGACACCCATGAGGGGAAAGCGCGCCGATCGTAAACGTCCGACACAGATTGGGGTGATCCAGCGCACAATTTTGCAGGCTGATGTTCTGATACCGCTCACAGGCTGCCGCAGGGATGGCTCCCCCTCGCGACTCAATGCGCTTGCGACTTGCGGGCTCAAGTCGCCGAAAGATGGGGCCGATACCACCGATTGTCTTCTTGCGCTGGTCGCAAGCGGTTCATGGTGCAGACAATTGGAGGAGTTGAGATGCGCAGAAACAATGTACAGCAATTTCGAGAAAGCTTGATGATGAGCAAGACGGAACTGGCAAGGAAAGCTGGTCTGTCTTCATTGACGGTGGATCGCGTCGAATCCGGCCGTCCCTGCCGGCTGGATACCAAACGCAAGATTCTTTTCGCGCTGGGCCTGCGCGTCTCTGATAAGGATCAGATCTTCGTCTTGTCGCCGGTGGTAAGCGAACAACCAAGGATTGAAGCGGTGCTTGCAGACGACGACCATCCATCTCAGTAGCGGACTTCGGAATCAGAGGAGGTCCGAATGGGTCTTACGATGTTTGGAATTGGCAAGCCCTCGTTGATCGGCTTGGATATTGGGTCGTCCACGGTGAAGGCCATTGAGCTGAATCTCAAGGGCAAGGACAAGGGCTTTGAACTGAAGGGACTCGGGATCGCGAGTCTTCCCGCAGAGTCAATTGTTCAGGGTGCGTTCTTGAACTCGGGAAGGATCGTCGACACGATTCGCGAGGCCGTTGATACCGGCGGCTTCAAGACGCGCGACGTTGCAGTCGCCGTGTCGGGTCACTCGGTGATCGTCAAGAAGGTAAGTCTCCCCGCAATGAATCGCGAAGAGCTCGAAGACCAGATTCAGTGGGAAGCCGAGCAGTACATCCCCTTCGACGTCAACGAAGTTCACCTCGACTTTCAGATCCTCGACACAAGCGAGGGTGAAGGTCAGATGGACGTTCTCTTGGTTGCGGCGAAGAAAGACCTAGTCGACGACTACTTCCAAGTTATTTCGGAAGCGGGTCTCAACCCAATCGCAATCGACGTTGCAGCCTTCGCCGTAGAAAATGCTTACGAGCAGAACTACGACGGGTCGGCGGATGACGTGGTTGCGCTGGTGAACATTGGCGCGCAGGTCGTAAACATCAACGTTGTTGAACGCGGCGTGCCCGCCTTCACGCGTGACATTACGACCGGCGGCAATCAGTACACCGAAGAGATTCAGAAGGCACTGTCGGTTAGCTTCGAAGAAGCGGAGCGTCTTAAGCTCGGTGGACGCGGGCCGGATGCCGAACAGGACGTAGTACCGCAAGAAGTCGAACACGCGGTCCGCGCCGTAACAGACATCGTGATCGGCGAGATTGCTCGCTCCCTCGACTTCTACGCTGCAACCGCAGCTGACAGTCGTATTGCCAAGATTTTGCTCTCGGGCGGTGGTGCCAAGATCACGGGCCTAGGTTCTGCGTTTGCTGAACGCACGGGACTCACTGTCGAAACGCTTGACCCGCTGGCGCGCATGTTGCCCAGCAAGGGGTTCGAGCCGGAGACCCTGGCTGAACTCGCACCCTCTTTGGGTGTCGGTATTGGTCTCGCCACGCGAAGGGTTGCAGTCTAATGATAGAAATTAATCTACTTCCACACCGAGAGTCACGAAGGCTCGCAGACCTTCGTCAGTCGGTCGCGTTGCTTGCCCTCGGGCTTGTCATTGCAGGGGGCGGGATCTTTTTCGCCGCAAGCAGCGTCGTCGGTGAACTAAAACGCGCCCAGACAAACGTGAGACAGCTTGAAGCTGCGATCGAACAGTTCAAGCCGCAACAGGAACAAGTGGCGAGCTTTAAGAAGCAGCGAAACCAGCTTGAGGACAAGCTCGACGTCATCAAGAGTCTCGCCAAGGCCCGCACGGGGCCGGTCAAGCTCTTTGATGAACTCGCAGACTTGGCCCCCGAGCGCTTGTGGTTGAAGTCACTTTCTACGAAGGGTGACCAGGTCACGCTCGAGGGTTCGAGCCTCGACACAGGGATCGTTGCCGACTTTCTTCGCAGCCTTAACGAGTCGAAGTTCTTTTCGAATGTCGACTTGAAGAACACCAAGGGCGGCAAGGAAGTCGACGGGGTGAAACTGGTTGACTTCAAGGTCTCTGCCGACTTCATGAAGGCGAAGGCCGCTGCAGTGGCGAAGAAAACCGACGCGAAAGGCAAAGGGTGATCCCCCGTGGCAATTGAAGCGAATTTCGATCTCGATGAAGTAGTTGAGAAGCTTGCGAAGGTTCCGAAGTCAGCTCGACTCGGTGCCGTCGGTGTGATCGTGATGGCGGTAGTCGCGGGTTACTACTTCGGGTTCCACGAACAAAAGAATGCCGAGTTGGTGAACCTGCAGGGACAAACCGAAGAGCTTCAGCGCAAGCTGAATAAGGTTCGCGTTATCGCTTCCAACCTCGAAGAGTTTCAGCTCGAAGTCGCGAAGCTTGAGCGTGATCTTGAGTTGGTTGTGAAGCAGCTGCCGACCCGAAAGCATTTTGAAGATCTGCTGCGAGACATTTCGACGGCTGGCAAGAAGATGGGGGTCTCGATCAAGTCAATCGAGCGCATCGATGAGATCCCTCGCAACTTTTATGCAGAGGTGCCATTCAAACTCGAGATCGAAGGCGAGTACCACGACATCGCCAAGTTCTTTGAGCAAGTGGCAGCACTGCATCGCATCGTGAATATGGGTGCAATGGATATCAAGGTCGCTGGTGAATCAGACCTCGGAACCACGCTCAAGATCAAGGGCACGGCGACGGCATTTCGATTCATCGATAGCAACGGTTGATTGGGGTTGAGCCTATGACGTGTTCGAGTCATTTGGTGGATGCGGTTAGGAGGAATGGTGTGAGGACATTTGCGACAGTGATGACTGTTGCGCTTGTTGTGACCTTGGGGGCGTGCAGTGAAGAAGCTGCCGATGAAACAACCCTGAAGGTTTCCGACATGGCTACGGAGCGCGCACGCGTTTCTGCGGACATCAAGAAGCGGAACGGTCAAAAGAAAACAGCGAAGATGGTTGACAAGACCAAGGTCGCAAAGCCGGCTCCGGAGTCGGAAACGGCGGGAACCGTCAATACCGCCAAAGGGCCAGTCGAGATCGACTTCGTCTACCAAGCGCGCGGTCGGCGAGACCCGTTCCGATCAGCCTTCTGGGTGCAGCCTGTTCGAGATACACCGCGAGGTCCGCTTGAGCAATACGAGCTCGGGCAGTTGGCCGTGTCGGCAATCGTCTGGGAGACGGATCGCCCTCGAGCACTCGTAGCTGACCCCACCGGATCTGCCTACGTCGTACGTGAGGGATCGAAAGTTGGAAAGAACGATGGTCTTGTCATTCACATTGGTGACAACCTGGTTCTAGTGAAAGAGACCTATATCGACTTCGCCGGGGATCAATCCACGAAGGACGTCGAGTTGCGCATACGCACGAGGCAAGGAGGGTGAGTTCGATGGTCGCTACAAAATATGCAGGTCTAAAAACGATTGCAGCAGTGTTGGCATCCACTGTGGTGCTTGGCTTTGTCATGGCCTGCGCGTCGACAACGCCGGCGGGCGATCTCGCCTCTACGGCGAGGTTGAGCGAAGTCCAGATCGCCTCGGGAAGTGAAAGCACGGCGGTAACGCTCGTGGGTCTCGCGGATCCGATTTACACAGCAGAATATGACGCCGAACTTCGGACTGTCGTCATCGAACTCGCTTCGGTTGCGACCGACGGCACGCTGGATCGCGTTGATG
>JASDVE010000162.1:0-700 GCA_041891195.1 Myxococcota bacterium
CGTCTCCACCATGCTCGTGGTCTCGTACCACTAGATGTAGTGCGGAACTTTGAGCGCGCCCTCCCAGTGGTCGTCGGTGAAGTTGTGCGCCATCAAGTGGCCGCCCTCTTCCGGCCAGTCGGGTGCCATGAAGTGAATCGACTTCAAACTCGGATCCATCTTCCACATCATTTCGATCGAGCCCTTTGACTTCTGAAAGTCGGGGTGGGCTTCCCATTCCGCTTCCGGCGGGCGTGGCTGCGGATGCTCTGCAAGCCAGTAAGGCAATGCCTGGCGGTTGGGGTCGGAGGCGAGCAGGTAATGAAGTGCTGTGCTGCCTGTTCGAATAAGCCCGGTAATCACGAGCGGCTTCTCGATCGGGTTCTCAAATATCGAAGGATCGTCCTTAAATGCCTGCTCCGTTTTCAAACGCCACGTCAACACATGGACCAGCTTGATCCGGGTCGCAAATTTGCCGATTGGTGAAAGGTCGCACCCCTGGTCGAATTGCTCGAGCAAAACCTGCAAGCCCTTGTGATAGTGAGTATCACCAAAGTCTTCGAGCCCAGTGGCGTCACGCGCGATGTCATGAAGGGGCTCAAACCAATCGACACATTTTTCGTATTCGTCCAATCGCTGCACAAGATCTCCTTTGCGAGTCGGCCACACCGACTCCCTTCGTTTTACAACACGCCGATGTCTTCGAGTTGCTTGCGGTGCC
>JASDVE010000162.1:710-5346 GCA_041891195.1 Myxococcota bacterium
CACGGGATTATCGACTTCGAAGTTCACATCTTCTGGCATCACTTCGTAGTGCTTCATTTGTTTGGCCAAACGGATCAGGATGACGGTAAAACGCATCCCCGCCAAGACTTCGTAGTAAGCAACATGGTCTGCACTCGCGCCGCTCTGTTCGACGTAGTAGTCAATGGTCTCTTCGCGCGTAAAGAAGCCCGGCAGCTTGGCAAGTCCATTGCCCTCGGTGTGGTAGCGGTCGAGGAAGAGTCCCCAGCCCAAGTCCATCATCGGGTCGCCGAGCCGAGCCATCTCCCAGTCGATCACCGCGACCCCGCGCGGGCCCTGAAAGATCATGTTGCCAATGCGCGCGTCCCCCCAAACCAAGCTTGGCTTCTCGGGTTCGGGCGGTCGATTCTCGTGAAGCCAGGCGAGCGCCGGCTCCACATACGGGTGCGCACCTTCACCATACGCCCAGCGATAGAAGTTGTCGTAAAAGGCAAGCTCTTGATCGAGAGGTGTCTTGCCCAAAGCAGGCATCCGCAGGAAGTCGAGTTTTAACTCGACAGGATCAAGGCAGTGGATTTTGACAAGCGTGTCGAGGTATCCCTTCCACAAGGTCGTCTGGTCTGTCGCGTTCATTTCCTTGAGCCAACCCTCGGCCGTAAACGGTGGGCTGTCGGCAGGACAAAGGCCATCGATTTTTTCCATCAGGTAGAACGGATCGCCGATCACGCTCCCCGTCTTTTCTTCCCACAACATTTCGGGCACCGGAATCCCGCTGCCGTGCAGTGCCTTCATCACGCCGTACTGCGCGGGCAGGTCGTATTCGGGAAAGAGCTGAAAACCGCTGGGCTTGATGCGCGCAACCAGACCCCGTTCAACGCTCTGGCCCGCGGTGCGATACCCCAAGTTGAAAATCAGCGTGTCACTCGAGAAGCCGGTGCCTCCCGGGCCGCCAATTTCACCGACCACAATGTCAGACGCGTTCGCGGGCAATACACTGGGAAACCAATCGACAAGCTGCCTACGTATCTGATCGAGATCTTTGCCTACCGGGGGCGGCATGGTGTTCGCTCCTATCCAACCTTGGGTTTCGAAGGGAAGATTCTACTTCAATTTGACAAGCTGCCGGCGACTGTGCGAGACATCTTCCACAATGTCGAGAACGCGAGCAGCACAGGTTTGCGTATTGCGGATCGCTCGGTACACAAGCACGCAGCTCCCCTCCCCAGTACACCCCAGCAAGGAGAATTAAAATGCAAGACTTCACACAAAAAGTTGCCGTCGTGACGGGCGGTGCAAGTGGCATTGGTGAGGGCATGGCCCGGACGTTTGCCGCGGAAGGAATGCATGTCGTCGTGTCGGACATCGAAGGCGATCGCGCCGAAAGCGTCAGTGCATCCCTTCGAGAGGCCGGCGCACGTTCAATCGCAGTGCAGACCGACGTGACGGATCGCGATGCCGTCGAAGCACTCGCAGAAAAAACCTACGCCGAATTTGGCGCGGCCCACCTCGTCTGTAACAACGCGGGCGTGTGCGTCGGGGGCTCCGCCCACGAATCGAGCGACGCCGACTGGAGCTGGTTGTTCCGGGTCAATGTGCATGGTGTCATTCACGGTTGCCAAGCTTTTATCCCGCGCATGATCGAACAAGGCGGAGACGCGCACATCGTCAACACCGCATCGATTGGTGGATTCCTACCCGGCGGCGAGATCCTAGGCGTCTATACCGCGAGCAAGGCGTCGGTCGTGGGGATTACCGAGTCGTATGCCGACTCGATTAAGGCCCACGGAATCGGAATGTCAGTGTTGTGCCCGGCATTCGTCACGAGCAACTTGATCGAGGCCGAACGCAATCGCCCTGACGAATTTGGAAAACGTCCGGGCGGCCTTGAACCGATTCTGGGCGGCGGTTTCGAGACGGGGATGGACCCACTTACAGTTGGCAAGTGGGTCGTGCGCGCGGTCAAGGACGACCAGCGCTTCATTTTCACCCACCCCGAAATGCGTGAACTCGTCGAAGGACACTTCGCCCAGGTGATGGAAGGCTTCGACTGGGCGGCAAAGCAGAATGTCTAAAATGAGATCCCAAATAAGCCAGGCAGATGACGTGGTCAAACGACCGAACTTCTCGTTAGTAGACGTCGACGACGGTCCATTCGCGATCGCGGCCACCGACGATCACCTCGACGTCGTCTCCTGCCACCGAGCCCGTCAACGCGATTCCCACCGGTGACTTCGGTCCGATGACCGAAATGAAGCCGTCGCCGCCCGGGCCGCTGAGTTCTGTTCCGGCGCCGACGGGAAGTAGAAACAGCGTCCGCTCTTCCTGACCTTCATCGCCTTCAATGCTGACGTCGATCATCGCGCCGAGCGCGATTTTCGAGTTGGGCCCAAAGCGCTTGGTGCCCTGTCTCGCAAACAGGATCAGCGTTTCAAGTTCGCGTACAGCGCGCTGTCGGCGTTTGCGATGACCGTTCGCCATGCGCCCGGGATCTACCGCAGCCTTCGCATCGTCTTTGTTGCGCGCTTGCTTGCGAACTTCGTCCGCCGCTTTCGCTGCATCCACTTCAGCCGCACGCGCAGAAGCAACGTCGCCCTGAAAGTGGAGCTTAAGCTCTTCGATAAAAAACGTCTTGCGATCTAAGGCCATGTCAAGGCAGCTTAGTTCAACACCGCAATTGATTCACGCGCGCGTGCGGTCGGTTACGCCTGCTGGCTGTACTCACGGGCAATTGTCGCCCCTAATTCCGAGGTCAACCGGGCCGATGAACCGAGCGTCATTTCCAACTGCTTTGCCCATAGGCAGTAGCGAAACAGCGGGTAGTCGCGATCCACGCCAATGCCTCCGTGGAGATGCTGCGCAGCATGGCTGACCCGGTGACTTACGTCGCCGACCCAAATCTTTGCAATCATGACTTCGTCGTCAGCTTCGCGACCTTGATTCAGAAGCGACACCGCCTGCTGACTCACGAGACGCAGGCACTCGGTGTCGATGTAACAGTTTGCGGCCCGCTGTCCCACGGCCTGAAACGTCGCGATCTTCACACCAAACTGTTCCCGCTCGGCTGTGTAGTCCGCGGTCATGCGGGTCATGCGCTCGGCCACACCAACGGCCATCGCGCAGGTCGCAGCTGCAGTTCGGGCTGTGATCCAACGCATCGCACGGGCTCCACCGTCGGGCCCCACGAGGACATCTTCGCCAGAAACGCGCGCATCCGACAAGGTGACTTCGAACTGCGGCTCACCGCTCGTTGATTCCTGACGCGCGAGTGTCACACCATCGGCGTTGGGGTCGAGCAGATATACACCGACCCCCGACTCATGCTTCGCAGAAACAAGAATGCGACTGACACGATTCGCAAACGGCACGCAGGTCTTGGTCCCCCTGAGCAACCAGTCGGAACCGTCTTGCACGGCAGTGGTGTTCGGCGCCGCAGGGTCTTCGTTCATCGGCTCGATCAGCCCAGCGCTCAGGACCGCATCGCCGCTCACGACACCAGGCAGCAGCCTGCCTTTTTGTTCGTCGTTACCAAAGTGGTCGATCGGCAGGGCCGCGGACACCAGTGACGGGATGACTGGGACCGGGGCCACGGTGTAACCCACGAGCTCGACCAGCAAACACAGACTTTCATACCCGAGCGCCATGCCACCGTGGGCTTCACTGATGCCGATCCCAAGAAGTCCGGCTTCCCCGAGGTCACGCCAAAGCTTTTCGTCGAAGCGCTCTTCGCGCTGATCGATTTCGCGCATGTGTTCGTTGCTGGTTTGATCGAGCAGGATCTGCTTGGCGAGGTTCTGCAGTTCGAGCTGTTCGTCAGAAAGTGAAAAATCCATCTTTGCCTGCTCCTTAACGCGACCGCGGCATGCCGAGGCCCGCCGCTGCGATGATGTCGCGTTGCACTTCGTTGGTGCCGCCGCCAAAAGTCAAGATCGATCCAACCCGGTACATGAACTCGAGCCGTCCCTTCAAAACCGCGCCAGGCGAATTTTTCTTGATCGTGCTTCCGTCTTGTCCAAGCACTTCGCCCAAGAGGCGATAATGCTCAAGGAAGTACTCGGTGCCGTACACCTTGGCGACAGACGCGTCGGCCATCTGCAAATTGCCCTCGGTCATGGCCCACGCTTGCTTCCAGCAAACCAGCTTCAACGCTTCGAGCCCGCTCTTGACCTTGGCGAGGTTCGTCTGAACCCAAGACTGATCAATCACCCGAGTGCCGTCGGGCCGGCGCGTTTCCGCGGCCCACTTCGCAACATTGCGGTAAAGCATGTCGGCCGACCCGTGATTCACCAGCGACAAGCGCTCGCGGTTCAGCTGGCCTGTGATCAACCCCCAACCATTGCCTTCGCCGCCGACGAGATAGTCCGACGGGACGCGAACGTTGTCGTAGTAGGTCGTGTTCGTGCGCACGCCCATGGTCCAGATCGGGGCGATCGTGAGTCCGGGGGTATCGTTCGGAACGAGGATCATGGAAAGCCCGCGATGCTTCTTCGAGTCGGGGTCAGTCCGCACGGCGAGCCAGATGTAATCCGAAAAGTCGGCCAAGCTCGTAAAGGTCTTTTGTCCGTTGATCACCCACTCATTGCCGTCGCGCTCGGCACGGGTCGTCAGTGACGCGAGGTCGGTGCCGGCGCCCGGCTCGGAATAACCGATTGCGATGACG
>JASDVE010000163.1:0-5287 GCA_041891195.1 Myxococcota bacterium
GCGCGGTTTCCATCTTGGTCGTAACGGCAAGCGCTGAGCAAATGCCCAGCACCTGAAGTCCGATCGGATTGTTGTTGAACAGAGGGTCGAGTAGCGCCTCTCGTTCTTCCGAACTGGCCATGTCGTCTTGCCTCCACGATAAGCGTGTTTCTTTAAATAAGATCTATCTGCCCAGGGGTATTCAGCACCCGGGCTTGGCTATTAACTTTTGGCGCTTCGTACGTTGGCGAGATAGGGACCGAAGCCAGCGTCGCCGATCCAGTACTTCACGAGACTGTCTACGCCTCGACTTGTAATCGTTGCGCCCGAAAGACCGTCGACCCGGTACGGGTCATCTGCCGGCGAACCCGCTGCGCCCTTGATGACGCTGATGCTGGGCTTCCATTTGTCGTTAAATGCAAGGCGGCCGGGCCAGAGTGACTTCCAGCGCGGATTGTCGATTTCGCCGCCGAGTCCCGGTGTTTCACCGTGTTGATAGAAGGTGATGCCTTTGATCGCGCGGGTGTCGGGACCGAGTGCGAGGTATCCATAAAGCGTGGACCACAGCCCAGCTCCTTCGATCGGAACGATAATTGCGTCCAGTTGGCCGGATTCACTTCGGACCTGAAAGACGATCCCTACCTTGGGTAGGCGCCGCACCTTGGCGGCGTTGGCCGCAGCCTCAATACTCAATTCTGGGTCGCGAGAAGCTTTCTGTTGGTCGTAAGTCCCCGCGTCGATCTCATTGTTGAGAGCCCCTGTTGCGAGGTCGACTGCAACAGGCGTGACACGCGAGTTGAAGAGTTCGCCCACGTCTTGGGGTGAGAGATCTTCGCCTTCCTGCATCAACCCACTGACGATCAGCACCTTGGTCTGCCGATCGAGGATGACGTTGGCGTCTTGTCGCTCTTTGAGCGAAACCGCCGACCCTGCCACGAACACCGAGCAAACGAGACAGACTGCGGCCGTAAAACCAATGATGTAGCCGGTACTATGCTGCACTTCGGGCTTGCCTCCGCTTGATGTTCCCTTGAACGACGAAGTGGTCGAGCAACGGCGCAAACATATTCACGAACAAGATCGCGAGCATCATGCCCTCGGGGTAGGCGGGGTTCACAACTCGGATCAGGATGCACAAAATGCCGATGAGCAAGCCGTAGTAGAACTTGCCCGCGTCGGTGAAAGCCGAAGAAACCGGGTCGGTCGCCATGAACACGGTGCCGAGGGCCCAGCCGCCGAGCACCATGTGCCAGTACCACGGCACAGCGAACATCGGGTTGGTGTCGGAGCCGGACAGGTTGAGTACAAGGGACATTGCGATCGTGCCGACCACGACGCCCGTCATGGTTTTGCCGGAACCCACTTGTGTCCATAACAACATCGCGCACCCAATTAGGCACGCCAATGCGGACGTCTCTCCCATCGAGCCTGGTATGAAGCCGTAGAAGGCGTCCCACCAGCTGTAGTTCGCAAGGGCCGTGCTGCTTTCGGCCGCCTGCGCGAGAAGCGTGGCGCCTGTGTACGAATCAACTCCGCTGAGGTTGGATGCGATCCACGGTGCTTCACCGCTCATCGAGGCCGGGTAAGCGAAGAATAGAAACGCGCGGGCAACGAGGGCGGGGTTCAGGAAGTTCATCCCCGTACCGCCGAAGACCTCTTTGCCGAAGATCAAGCCGAACGCCATGCCGAGCACGACCATCCAGAGCGGGATCGTTGCGGGTAGCGTCAGCGGAAGCAGCATGCCGGTGACCAGGAAGCCTTCGTTGACTTCGTGGCCGCGGATGACGGCGCCACCACCTTCGACAACGGCGCCAGTCAGCATGCCGGTTGCATAAATGGGTAGATAGAAGAGCGCCCCGAGGGCGATGCACGCGATCGGGTTGTTGAAGTCAGAGGCCAGGCCGATGAATCCCCAGACGGCCATGTGCCAATCGTCGAGGGCGGCACCTCCGTGCGCCATGCTGAGCAGGGCCTGGTAGCCGGTGTTGTACATCGCCATGCCGGCGCACGGGATCAGCGCCAAGACAACTGTGATCATCAGACGTTTTAGATCCAAGCCGTCGCGCACATGTGAACCGGTCTGAGTCACTTCGCCGGGGGTGAACATCCCGGTGTCGTGCATTTCAAAAAGCGGATAGAGCTTTTCGAAGCGACCACCCTTTTCGAAATTGGGAGCCAGCTTGTCGTTCATGTCCTTCAGAAACTTCATTGCGCCGTTAGCCTTCCTTCTCGATCAGTTCGAGATTTCGTCGCAGGATGGGCCCGTAATTCGTCTTGCCAGGGCAGACAAAGGTGCAGAGTGCGAGGTCTTCTTCAGCGAGTTCAAGGGCGCCGAGTTCTTCGGCGCGCTCGAGGTCGCCCACCAGCATGGAGCGGAGCAGGAACGTCGGCATGATATCCATCGGCATGACGCGTTCGTACATGCCGATCGGCACCATGGAACGCGGCGATCCGTTGGTCGTGGTCGTGAAGTCAAAGCGTCGGCTCGGGAAGAACCTGGACACATAGATTCCAATGGTCGAAAACAGCTCGGCCCCAGGTGACAGCCAGCCCATAAAGATCCGCTCCCGCCCTTCGGCGAGGACCGAGATCTGTTGGTCGAAGCGGCCGAGGAAACCGAAGTTCTCCCCCATGGCCTTCTTGCCAGAAAGCACGGAGCCCGCGATCACGCGCACTTCGACGTCGCCGAAGTCTTCGTTGACCACGTCGTCAATGTAGGCGCCGGCGCGGGTTTCGATGAGGCGAGCGTCAGCGACCGGCGGGCCGGCGTACGACACGATGCGCGAGACATCGAGCTTGCCCGTTGCGAACAACTTGCCGATCGCGGCGACGTCCTGATAGCCAATGGTCCAAACTGTCTTGCTGCGACTGACCGGCTCGAGGGTGTGAATGTGAACGCCCGCGGTTCCAGCCGGATGCGGCCCGGTGAAGTGCTCAATCGTCACGTTCGCCGTCAAACCGTTTTCAATTTCCGATTCCGGATCGACGCAGAGGTAGGTCTTGCCTTCGGTCAGCTTCGAAATGGCGACGAGACCCCGGTCAAAGTCCTCCATTGTTTTTTCGAGAACGACCTCGGGAAGCGGCGCATGAGGGTTCGTGTCCATCGCGTTGACGAAGATGGCGGCTGGCGTCGTGTCCGTCGCAGGCGTTCTATTATAGGGACGGGTCCGAAGCGCCGTCCATTCACCGCTTTCAGCCAAGAGCGCCACGACGTCGTCGCGGCCCAACTCGCCTACGTCGCGGCTAGAATAGCTTTCAAAAGTAACGAGTTCGTCATCGCTCGGCGTGCCAGCGCGTTCGCTGTCGCTCAAGTCGATTACGACGCTCTGGAGCGCGCGTCGTGCACCGCGATATACGCCAATGACACGGCCAGCACCGGGCGCGGTGTGCATGACGCCAGTGCGCGTGCGATCTTCGAAAAGCGGCTGGCCACGTTTTACCGTGTCACCCTCTTTTACTTTCATGCCGGGACGCATGCCCGGAAAGTCGTCCGCCATGATCGCAACACGGGTCGGTTGGCGAACTTCCCGCACGATCTGGATAGGGTCTCCAGAGATCGGAAGGTCGAGCCCCTTGGTGATCTTGTGAAGTGACATCGGTCTCTTTTTGTAATTCCGTAATTTGCTGAACGGTCTCGCCGCACAGTCTCGGTTCAATGCCCCAATTCAGCCTCTCTCATCGTGCTTCGCAGAACGGGCGGAACAGACAAGCAAGATGTTTTGAGCGGACAGAGCGTGTGGATCCCGCGGTGATGACCGAATGGAATCGGTTGTTTTTCGAAGTGCCTTGCACCGGGGCGAGAGCCTAAGAGATTAGGACAACCCCCGGCGCTTACAACGGATTTTGGTTCGAATATTGACCTTTCAAGCGAACTCGTCCGCGCCTTGATCTGTCTAATTTATTTTTGAATTGTGGGGACAGACTCCAAGCATTGCGGGTCCCGCCAGTGTTTGGTGTCTATATTTTGCCGTCGCTTTGGATGGATCTTGCAGCGCATTTAGATGCGACGGGTGTCGTTCGACGTCGGCGGGATTGGCTCCGGAAAAGGCGTCGAACGCAAGAGGGGAAATGCCCGATGGCTCCTGAATTGCCGCTATGATGCGCTTCGATCATTCCCTCCCCTTGAGTCAAGGCGCCCCGATGAGTCAGCTTCGAAATCTATGCAGTGACAGGTGGTTGCGGGTCCCGCTCCCAATCAATCGCTTTCGCGTCGTGGCCTTGGCTTTCAGCCTGGCGTCGGTCTTGATTGCAGTGGGCTGCGCTGAGACATCCGACGAAGTGTTCGTTCGCGCCACCAACGGCGAAGCCGAGGCCCAGATCGCGCTGGGCGACCAGTTTGTTGAGCCCGGTGAAGCCAGAGATCTCACCGCCGCAGCGGATTGGTATGAAAGGGCCGCCACCCAGGGAAACCAGTTGGCTCAGTTCAAGCTCGGGCAGCTGCACTTTGGTGAGTCCGACGGCGCTTTCGAACCCAAGCCTGCGACTGGGGTTCGCTGGCTCAGCGGTGCGGCCGAGCTGGGGAACGAAGAGGCGATGCGCGACTTGATCGCGATTCACGACGAAGGTCGGGGCATCCCCAAGGACCCGGAAATTTCCGGAAAGTGGATGGTCAAGGTGGCCGAGTTCGAGAAGCCGGCCGACCTGGTCGCTCTCGGGATCCGCTACTACGAGGCAAACGGAGTGCCGCGCAACCGTGGGCGTGGCGCCAAGCTGATCGCACGCGCGGCCGAACTCGGAGACGCCACCGCGCAGCTGTATCTGGCGAGGATCTATATGACCCAAGGAAACGGGGTTGTGGGAAACCTCGAAATTGCGGTGCGCTGGTTTACCGAGGCCGCCGAGCAGGGCGATCTCGAATCCCAGAGCTACCTCGGGATGCTGTATGCCAGCGGTCAGGGAGTCGAAAAGGACTACGAGGCGTCTTTACTTTGGCTTCGGCGAGCTGCGGACAAAGGCTACCCCAAGGCACAAGCAAACCTCGCGGTGATGTACTCCGAGGGCAAGGGCGTCGAAAAAGACCCGGATGAAGCCGAGCGGTGGTTTCGGTCGGCAGCGGCGAACGAGCCGCTCGCTCAGCTAGAACTCGGAAAACGCTACGCCCGCGGCTCGATCGTTTCCCAAGACCAGGCCGAAGCCATGCTTTGGTATTTGAAAGCCGCAGAAAACGATGTCGCCGAGGCCCAGCTGATCGTTGCCCGGGCCTTTGACCAAGGCGATGGGGTCGAGACGGACCGTGCCCAGGCCGCACGCTGGTACGCAGCCGCGGCGAAAAATGGAGTGATGGAAGCGCAATTGCGGGGTGCGGAAT
>JASDVE010000164.1:0-5284 GCA_041891195.1 Myxococcota bacterium
GCACTTTGGCGCGGGCGGCGACGTAGAAGGGGAAAAGTGGGGGCTGCGCGAAGCGGGTTATAATCGCTACCCGCACAACCGCTTGATCCGTCTGTCGCGCAAGCCCGTTGTCGCGCAGGTGCAGGGCTATTGCCTTGGTGGTCATAACCACATGGCTTACTGCTGCGACTTCACTATTGCTGCTGACGACGCGATTTTTGGCCAGGCGGGGCCCAAAGTTTCGAGTCCGGCCGACGGTTTCTTCGTTCCTTATTTAACGAAGGTGGTCGGTGCGAAGAAGGCGCGCGAAATGTGGATGATGTGTCGCCGCTATACCGCGCTCGAATGCGAGCAGATGGGCTTGGTGAACACCGTCGTGCCCCTTGATCGCCTCGAAGCGGAAGTCGACCAGTGGTGTTCCGAATTGTTGAGTGTGAGCCCCGGGTGTCTCGAGGTCTTGAAGGCCAGCTTTGACCAGGAAATGGACGGCTATCAGGAGATGGGCGTCATCTCGAGCAACTTCTACCCCGACTGGTTCGACATGCCAGAAGGCAAAGAAGGTGGGGCCGCCTTTGGCGAGCGTCGCACTCCGCGGTTTTGGGAGCTGCGCGAGCGCGAAGCGGGCAAGAAGCAGGAACTTATCGACGAGTACAAAAAGGATTCCGAAAAATAGCAATTCGGATTTCTTTTTCTGCCGCAAGAATAGGCCGCTTGTCCTCCAGGCCGCAGCTGCGCGTCGAGTCACGGTACCCCTGCGCCTGTCGGACCCGATGGGCTGATTGGATTAATTCTTTACTTATTTGACGGGTATTTTGCACGTAATAACCGATTCCGTTACGGTGTTTTTTTGGGGATATGCCCCTGAGCTGGGAATACAAGCAAGTGTTCAATGTCGCAGGGCAATTGCGGGCGCAGGGCGCTCCCGGGTACAGTACGTCCGCTCCGGACGGGCGCAGTAAACCCAGGGACTCAGATGGGTTATCCGCGTGGCTTCGAACCAAACCGCCGAGTGCGCGATTTATGTGCGCCAGCCGGTGCGACGGCCAAGAAGACTTTGGTCGTCCATGCAAGCCAAATCAGCAGACGCGCTTTACCGAACCGAGCCAGTCCACCAAACCAACCGCACACCAGTAATCACTGAGTCGACCCACTCTCTACGATCCACTCTTTTTGACTAACAAGGAGCCCTCTTTCATGGGTGCCGATACATGGAAAGACATTCTTCACGAAAAAATTGACGCGAGCTGGGCCGAAGAGATCGACGACTTCGAAAGCCAGACGCGCCTGCGCAAGCAAGCCAAGCTCGACGAAAAAGTTTTCGCCGAAACCCGCCTTCGCCGCGGGGTTTACGGCCAGCGTTACGACAATGGCAAGCGCCATGATGGTGTCGCGGAGCAAACCCTGGGGTTTGCCGACGTCCCCACGAAGGGGCCCGAGACCCTCTGGGACGCGCCCGGTATGTGCCGCATCAAGATCCCGTATGGCGGCGTTTCGCCTGAACAACTCGAAGTGCACGCGGATCTTTCGGAAGAATATTCCGACGCGATTCTTCACGTGACAACGCGACAAGATTTTCAGCTCCACTATGTCCACATCGAAGACACGCCGGACTTGATGCGTCGACTCGCCGCGGTGGGCATTACGACGCGCGAAGCCTGTGGCAACTCGGTTCGCAACGTCACCGGCTGCCCGCTGGCGGGTGTCTGCAAAACCGAAATCTTCGACATTTCTCCCTACGCCCAGGCGTTGATGACCTTCATGCTCGGTCATCCCGACGTGCAGGACTTCGGGCGCAAGTTCAAGCCGGCATTCTCGGGCTGCGAGCACGAAGCGTGCGGCCTCGTGCAGATGCACGACGGCGGCTACGTGGCCAAGATCGTCGACGGCAAAAAGGGCTTCAAAGTTGTAGTTGGCGGCGGCCTCGGTCCCGTGCCTCATCAGGCAGAAGTGCTTTCGGAGTTCACCCCGGTAGAAGAGTTCTTGCCGCTCATGCAGGCCACGGCACGCGTGTTTGCGCGTCTTGGTGAGAAAAAAAACCGCGGCCGCGCGCGCATCAAGTTCTTGGTCGCCAAGGTGGGGATCGAAGAATTTCGACGACTCGTAGAGGAAGAGCGCAAGACGCTTCCCCATGACCCGCGTTGGACCTCGCTGCTTGAGAACATGCCCGAAACCAGCGGCGAGCCCGTTGCGCCCGGTGCAGACCTTCCCGCTGGCAATCGTCCAGACGGATTCAACGAATGGTTCGACACCAACGTGCGTGCTCAGCGACAAGATGGCTATTCGGTCGTGACGCTTAACTTGCCGTTGGGTGACATGACGGCAGACCAGGCACGTAGCTTGGCCGATATTGCTCGCCGCTTCACTGGCGACAACATGCGGACCACCGTCGAGCAGAACATGGTGCTTCGCTTCGTTCCGAACAAAGACCTCGTCGACATCTACCAGGCGCTTTCGGCGGCAGGTCTCGGCACGCCCGGCGGCGAAACCATCGTTGACGTGACCTCATGCCCCGGTACGGACACCTGCAAGCTCGGCATCGCGGCAAGCCGCGGTTTGGCCGGTGAGCTTCGACAGCGCCTCGCGGCGAAGTCGGCCAGCATGCCCGCAGCGGTGAAGGCTCTGAGGGTAAAGATCTCGGGCTGCTTCAATAGTTGTGGACAGCATCATCTCGCGGACATCGGCTTCTACGGCAACAGCCGCAAAGTCGACGGCCGGACCGTGCCACACTTCCAGGTCATCCTGGGTGGGCAATGGGGCGAGAACGCTGGCAACTACGGTATGGCGATGGGGTCAGTACCGAGCAAGGCAGCGCCGGAAGTCGTGGAAGCCTTGACCGAGGCTTATGCGCAAGGGCGCGACGGGGATGTAACGTTCCGCGGGTTCGTTGAACGTCTCGGCAAGCGCAGTGTTCGCGAGATCATCAAGCCCTTCATGAAGGTCGCACCCTATGCCGAAACGCCGGAGTTTTACAGCGACTGGGGCGACGTGCGCGAGTTCACCATTGGTGACCTCGGCATTGGCGAGTGTGCGGGTGAGATGGTGTCGCTGTTTGGCATCGAAGTCGTGAAGGCCGAGAGTCAGGGCTTCGACGCACAGATCGCACTGGAAGAGGGGGACTTCGAAGAGGCCGAAGACCTCGCCTACCGGGCGATGCTGTCAGCGGCACGCGCGTTGGTGCGGCTCGAATACATCGACGTCACCGAAGAGCCGACCGACATCGTGACCGAGTTCAAAACCCGCTACTTCGACAACGAGCGCTTCTTCGATCGATTTGCGAAGGGCAAATTTGGGCAATACCTGCTCGATCGCCACGCGACTGTGCCGGACTCGATGAGCAAGGACATCGCGTCCAGGCGCATCGAAGAGTCACAGCTGTTCATCGAAGCAGCCCACGCATGCGAGCTGCGCATCGTGCCCGAGCCTCTCTCGGTGGGGGTATAAACCATGATCCCGAAGCGAATCGCAGCCAAGTTTTTTGCCACCGACTCGAACGCCGATGTGGATTTTGACGCGTTCATTGGCGTCTTTCACGAGTTCGTCCGCGAAAAATCGGTTGAGGGTGTCTTGATCGACGTCGCCGACTACGGCCATGTGCCGGAAGGCCCGGGGGTCGTGTTGATTGGACACGACGTCGACTACAGCATCGATCTCAACGAAGGCCGAGCAGGGTTGCTCACCGTCGGCAAGCGTCTGGAGGGCGGCACTGTTGCCGAGCATCTCGACGACACGGTGCGCAAGTGTCTGCTCGCGGTAAAGGCCGTGCAAGCCAATGGCTCCTCGGGAACATCGTTCTCGACGGCCGCCGTAAAGGTTCAGGTTGTCGACCGTCTTGCAGCACCAAACTCTGACGACGGATTTGCGGCGTGTGAGGGCGAGTTCGAAGCGTTGGCGACGCGCGTGTTTGGCGACGGGGCATCGGTGGAACGTGCCGATGCGGACGAAACCCGCAAGCCGCTCGCAGCCACGATTACAGGCGCAAGCGCCGAAGACCTCGACACGTTGCTCGCTCGACTCGAACCATAAATTGAGCCAAACGTCGAACGACATGTCGAATTACACGTCTAACTGCGGACGCACCGCTACAAGGAAAATCCATGCCTCAGCAGTGTGATTGGGATATCAGCGTCGAAGACTTGAAGGCATTGCTTGACGGCGATGCGAAGTTTGAGTTCATCGACGTGCGCGAAGAAGGCGAGTTTGCGGTGAGCAATCTCGGTGCGGAATTGGTGCCACTTTCGACGGTGCCCGAACGCATTACGACACTAGACCCAGACGCTCATATTGTCGTCCACTGCAAAAGCGGTGGGCGCAGTGCGCACGCGGTCAAGATCATGCGGGCGCACGGCTTCATGAACACGTGGAACGTGCAGGGCGGCATGATGGCTTGGATCGACCGTATCGATGGGAGTCTGCCGCTCGGCTAGAGCGAGTGGTTCAAGTGCGGACGACAATTTCTTGGTACCGGTCCATCCGCCTCGGGTCCCGCCTTGGGTTTTCGGTGACGAGCTTGAGCTCCGCGTAGCGATCGAGTACGGCGGTGAAGGCCACTTCTCCGACCAGCCGTGCCAATGTCGCGCCGAGGCAGAAGTGGGCTCCCTTGCCGAATGCTAGATGTCGGTTGGGCGTGCGCGTGATGTCGAAGCTTTCGGGGTTTTTGAATTGTTGGGGGTCGCGATTCGCTGCGCCGAGGCCGAAGCGCACTGTATCTCCGCGCGCGAGGATCTTGTCGCCGAGTTCAACGTCTTCGTTGACCCAGCGAGGTGTGCTGGTCGATTGGTCCGGGTGGTGGAAACGAAGAATTTCCTCAATCGCGGAGGGCATCAGGCTTCGGTCTTCACGTAGTCGCGCGAATGCGTCGCGATCCCGTAGTAACAGAAGTAGGCCACTCGAAATAAAGCGCTCGGTGGTCGTACCCGCTGCGGTGAAAATGGTGACGATCGCGGCGATGGTTTCTTCGCTGGTGAGTTGGCTGCCCGCTTCTTCGGCTTGCACGAGGGCGCTCAGCAAATCGTCCTTCGGTGTGTTTCGGCGGTCTTCCAGGAGGCCGCGCATGTACTCCACCTGCCAGCCAAGCGCGCGCAGTCCTTCCCGGTGTTGTGACTCACTGTGACGAGGCAGGCCCAGCACTGCGGCGTCCTCGAAGGAGCGTCGAAACGCGTCCCGACTTTCTTTGGGAATCCCCAGCATCTCGCATGAAATTTGAATTGGGAGCGGGAAGCCAAAGTCCTTCACGAGATCAAACTCGCCGCCGACCGGGAGTAGATCGTGGGCCAGCGTTTCGATTCGTGATCGACTCCCTTCGAGC
>JASDVE010000165.1:0-1198 GCA_041891195.1 Myxococcota bacterium
GAAGGGGTTGCGAGTGCGCGCGCGCTACTCGACGCGGCGAGTCTCATCGTAAGTGAGTTGCCTGCGGAAGCACAACCCAACCTTGCAGAGTTGGCACGCGCACTCGATCAGGTTT
Organism: Myxococcota bacterium; assembly: GCA_041891195.1. Taxonomy (GTDB): domain Bacteria; phylum Myxococcota_A; class UBA9160; order UBA9160; family UBA4427; genus DUBZ01. Next base: position 116 of record JASDVE010000165.1, read on the forward strand.
CCGAAGCGCTTTCGGGAAACTCGCCATCGCTACGCGCGACCGCGACCCACGCTCTCCTCGAAACGATCGACTCAGAAATTGCGCGCTGGGAAGTCAAGTCGAGAAGCGACGACGACGCGCGTTCGGTGCTTCGGGTTTTCATGAGCTTGCGTGAAGTGCTGTGGGAGATCGGCATTCGTCGCGAAGCTCCTGCGCCGGGTGCGCAAGGTCAAGAAGGGGCAAAGGGCCAGACCGGTTGGACGAGAAAGGACCTCAAGCGCGCAATGTCAAACCTCGCCGCTTCTCCTGCACCTATACCTATCAATACAGCTACAACTACACCTACAACTACACCTACAACTACAACTACACCTACGCGTGCGCCAAAACCACAGGCGAAACCAACTGCAGGCCGAGCTCGCCGAATCCAGCGCATCAAGATCGAAGGGTAGCGGCTGCACCCGACCCCCCGTGCTAAGTTGCAACTTCTCAAAGACGACATGGATTCTTCGATAGCGTCCCCGAACTTGCACGCGAAGGCGTCGGGTTCAATCGATAGACCGCCTTCTCGTCTTTTTACGCTCTATTCTTCACCCCGCCCTCCTAGCCCAATCGAAACGTGAGCGAGTAACTCCATGCCGATTCTGATCAAGCGCTACGCCAACCGGAAGCTCTACAACACCCAGTCGAGTCGTTACATCACGCTGAAAGGGATCGCCGAACTTCTCGAACGTGGCGAAGAAGTGCGCGTGATCGATAACGAGTCGGGTGAGGACATCACGAAAGTCGCCCTTTCGCAGATCCTCGTGGACGAAAGCCGGTCGAACCACGAACCCTCGACGAGCTTGCTGACACAGATCATGGAACGCGGCGGCGACGTTCTCTACGACGTTCTGAAAAAAGGCGTCGACGACGCGACGGACAACATCGACGAGATTCAAGACCGTTTCCGCAACATCATCCAAGGTGAGAATGGCAAGCGGTCGCGGGGTAGCGCACCGAAGAATTCGGCGCGGCGAGAGGGCACTGAGACCGAAGCGAATTCGCCAGACGACCAATATGGCTCGGACCAGAGAGACAACCACGAAGACAGAGACAAGAACA
>JASDVE010000165.1:1208-4313 GCA_041891195.1 Myxococcota bacterium
CGCCTACGCCTCGCCAGACTTCGACTCGGCAATTCAAACTGCCGTCGAACGCGTCTTCAAAGTACTCGACCTGCCGAGACGCAAGGACGTCGACGCACTCAATCAGAACCTTGAGCGCGTTGCGAACGCAATCGAAGACCTGCAGCGCTCCATCCAAGATTCGGGCTCGCACGACGATTAAGTGCTGAACGCAAGACTCTCGTCCTGAGATCAGCACCCCGACGGCCTACGCCCAAGTCGAAGATCGCGACTCAAGTCCGCCCTCGACCAGGGCTTGAATTCGCGCGCGGAGCACGCCGTTCAGCTCGAGCGCGGTTTCGGTTTCTGCATGCTCGACGACCGTCCGAGCCGGCACCGGTTCGCCGAGCGAAATCACCCATTTGGCCGGTAGCGGAAGCAACCCAAGCGGCCCCAACAGCGGAAACACCGGCGTGCTTGGCAGTTTCGGGATGCCGAGGTCTCGCGAAGCGAGCTTTGCGAGCATCGCCATGTCACCGAGTCGAGGGGTCGCGTCTTCCGCCCCCACGATGCCAACCGGCACCACTGCGCAACCCGCCTTGGCCGCCGCAAGCACCGCACTCGTATCCACGAACGGCGTAACCTGATAACGATCCCTGTAGGAGCGAGCCGGCTGCTCTTTGCTCTCTGGAAACGCGATGACACTCCGTTGTTTCGCAAGCAGTTTGTCGAGGTTCTCTCGACACGATCTCACGCCACCAATCCTGGCAAGTTGCGCTTGCGCAAACGGCAGTGCGAGCACTCTGTCTTGTACGAGAAAACGGGGGCGGGCCTCGGTCGGACGTCCGCGACCGATCGCGTGTGCGAGCATCATGGCGTCCCAAGGCAAGATGCCCGAAAAATTCGCGACAAAGACCACCGGCTTGCTCGGTTTGGGGCGCGTCGCACCACGGAGGTTGACCCGCCAGTAACGCTCGAACATAAAATAGAAAAATGGCTTCTGCTGTTCGAGGTAAGCCACCTCCATCCCGAATTCGTCGACAACGGGTTCGTGTTCGACCATGCCGAGCGTCCGCACCCGCTTGCGCAATTCGTCAAAAAGCGAATTCCAGTCGGCCCCACGCTCGTCTTCTTTGGGTGCGGTGAACGTGCGACGCTGCTGCGTGCGGATTTCTTCGCGCAGCCCCGACAGCGCTTCCCCCAGCCGGCCAAACCCGCGCACCGAGCCCCGCGCCTCGGCCCCGGTTTTCCCTGCCTTCGGTTTTCCTTGATTGTCTGCGGAACGGTCTCGGCTCATCTCAAGTGCATCCTCAATTCAGTTTCGCGCCTGGTAGTCACGCAACCGTCGCGCTCCCACCATCGAAAGCCAAGCCTCTTGGCTCGAATATGTGCGGGGCCCGAATTCATTTCCTGCGCGCTCCCCAGAAGCGAGCCAAATGTATTTCAGATAGTCACAAAAGCCCCGACCGCGATGCGCGCCGGAAAACGGAAGCGGAGCATCGGAGACGAAGCTGAGCAGCCGTTCGGGGGTCGGGACATTCCATTTGCCCGCCAGGCGGAGGTAGCCGGATAGCGGCAGCAAGCCGTCTCCGACGACGTTGAAGGTCCCGGGATGGGGCCGCAGCGCGGCCGCCTCGAGGGTGTCCAGAACGTCGTCCTCGTGCACAAACTGAAGTAGCGGGTCGTGCCCAAGCACGCTTGGAACCCAGTCCGCTTCGAAGTACCGAACAATCGCGTCGAGATACGCCGGCCCCATCACCCAGCAGTATCGCAGAACCGTTACGTCGCACAGCGGAAATTGATCGCGAAACGTCGCAACCCTCTGCTCGATCTGCACGCGTGTCGAAACCCATCGGGTGTTTGGTTGTCCGTAAAGCCGGGCGTCTTCGCTCATATGCTGCGGATTCTCGAGCCTCGTTCCATAACACATCGTCGACGACGGAATCACAAGCCGCCTAATCCCGGCCTTCGCGCAGGCATCGAGGAGCGCTTGTGTGCTGCTTAAGTCGCTTGCGAGACCCCGTTCACTTTCGACACCCGGTACGTCTTGCAACGACAAATGAACCACGCTCTCGACATGTTCTTCGCGAAAGCGCTCGGAAAGATCTGTCTGGCTGAGGTCGCAGTGCACAATGCGCGGTGCCGAATCCGTTTGGGACCAGCGCTCGACCAATCGTCGACCAAAAAAAGTGTCGACGCCTGTGACGGCAACGCAGCACGGCGGGTTCAAAGGAAGTTCTCCAAATCGAAACGTCTTAGTAGGACGACTTGGGTCGCCCGTCGTAGGTCTGTCAGATACCATTCCGCGGTATGGACGTCACCCGACGAATTGGCGTGATCGAAGATCCGCGGTTCCAAGATCATATTGAACCCACCCACCATCCCGAAGCCGCTGCCCGGCTTGTCGCCGTGGGCAAGGCACTCGGAGCGTGGCGCAAAGGCCGCCCGGGTTCGCTCACCGCGCTTACCCCGAGCGAGGCCAGCGACGACGACATCCTTCTCATCCACACGGAAGATCATCTCCGCACCGTGAAAGCCGCCGCTGCGCGCGGACATGGACATCTCGATGCGGACACGTTCATCTCCCCCGCCAGCTACGATGTCGCACGTCTCGCGGCCGGAAGCTGTGTGGATTTGGCTATGCGTATCGCCTCTGGCGAGTTGGACACGGGCTTCGCCGCCCTTCGACCTCCGGGCCACCACGCGGAGTCCCGGGCCGCAATGGGCTTCTGTCTCTTTAACAGCGTGGCCGTCGCGGCCCGCGCACTCCAACAACATGCTGGAATTGAAAAGGTTTTGATCCTCGACTGGGACGTCCACCACGGAAACGGAAGCCAGCACTCCTTCGAGTCCGACCCTTCCATCCTCTATATGTCTACCCACCAGTTTCCCTTCTACCCAGGAACCGGTGCCGCCGGTGAATCTGGGCTGGGCATGGGACTTGGCGCCACTTTTAACGTCCCCATGCCCCAGGGCTGCGGTGACTTCGAATACCTAGGCGTGATGCAGCACCTGATCGCGCCGGTCGCCCTCGAATTCGATCCGGACTTCATCCTGGTTTCCTGCGGCTTCGACGCCCACGAAGCAGATCCGCTTGGGTCGATGAACCTCACCGCAAACGGCTTCCATGCGATGACTCAGATCATG
>JASDVE010000165.1:4323-12386 GCA_041891195.1 Myxococcota bacterium
GTCGTGGACGCCGTCAGTACAGTCCACAGCCGGAACTACACCTGTATCAAGTCCCGTTGAGTCGTCCTGACCAGCCGATTTGCCACGAGAAGCCTGCCCCTACTAATCGGGTATAACCCTCGCCTTTTGCGCACGAACTGACCAAAAAGTCTGCTTAGTTGGTGTGTCTGGGATCGCCGACCCATGCAATTAGCAAATTTTATTAAAAATGTGGAAGAAAGTGGTTGCGTGGGGTGCGAAGTGGGTTGAAGTGGCATATGGTGGACCGAGTAGCACGGAGGTGGCGGACTGACCCATAGGGATCTCAACTGATGTTTCGCGGCCGGCACGATCATACGATCGACAAAAAGGGGAGGCTTAGTATCCCCGCCGGATATCGAAACGAGATTCTCAGACGCAGCGAGCACCCTCCGATCCTGACGAACTATAAGAACTACCTGGCGCTCTATCCCTACGAGGATTGGCAAGTGATTGAGCAGAACCTGATGGCCAAGTCGAAGCTCCAACCTGACGTCCAAGCCTATACACGCTTTGTGATCTCCGGTTCCGACGAATGCCCGATCGACAGCCAGGGACGAATTCTCGTGCCACCCGCACTTCGGGAGCACGCGCAGCTTCAAAGCAAGGTCACGATCGCAGGTGTACTCGACTGTATAGAAATTTGGGACACCAAAATTTTTGAGACGACCAAGCTCGAAACAATGAGCCGGCTCGAGGAGATTCAGCTTTCGGTGGACAGTAGTCCAACGAGCTAGAGAGAACGGTGGGGGACAGGAGGAGAACGTTCTTCCTGTAGAGAGGCTGGGGTGTCCTGGGACGCCAATTATGGTTCGACGTGGTTACTGGGGGGTACACGTCGGGACATAGGCAATCCAGGGCCCCCAGCACCTCTCCACTGGAACCCAACCTCTCTCATTCACTGTTCAGGTGGGAGACGACTGGCTCTCGTGACTAAAGACTTCGATCACTGCCCTGTCCTCCTTAACGAATGCCTGCAGCACCTCAATCTTCAATCCGGTGCGCTGGTGATCGACGGAACCCTCGGCGGGGGTGGACACGCCGAAGCGATCCTCAAGCGCACGTCTCCCGATGGTGTTGTTGTCGGGATCGACCACGACCCCGAAGCACGGCGTGCCGCACGCGAACGCCTGAAAAGGTTTGGCGATCGGCTTCAAACGGTGCCCTCTTCCTTTCGCCACCTCGACAAGGTTCTCGAAGAGCTTGGCATCGAGTCGGTCGACGGTGTGTTGCTCGATCTCGGTGTGTCTTCTTACCAGCTCGACGAGTCGAGTCGCGGCTTCCGCTTCGGGGGAACCGACGCAGACGAAACGCCACTCGACATGCGTATGGACCCCGAAGCAAAGCTTACTGCCGCAGATCTACTGAAGACCGCGTCCGCCCAACAACTTCAAGACTGGTTTCAGAACTACGGCGAGCTTCCCGGCAGCAAACGTCTTGCAAAAGCGATCGTCGACACGCGCAAAGAAGCACCGCTTCTCACCACTGCCGACCTGCTCCGCGTCATTCAAGAAGCAGGCATCGGTCGTGGACGAAAGCACAACCCCGCAACACTGGTCTTCCAGGCGCTACGCATCGCAGTCAACGATGAGTTGGGTGCGCTGCGCGATGGCCTGGATGCAGCAATACGGGTCCTCCGACCTGGGGGCCGCCTGGTGGTGATCGCTTACCACTCTCTCGAAGACCGCATCGTCAAGCACACCCTTCGCGCAGCAGCGAAGGGCTGCAAATGCCCGCCGGCTACACCGGTCTGCATCTGCGGTGGAACGATCACGATGCGTGTCATCACCAGGCGGCCCATCCAACCTGAGGACGAAGAAGTCAAAGCCAACTCGAGAGCGCGTTCAGGGAAGTTGCGAGCATTTGAGCGGACAGAGGCTGCAGCGTGAACATTCCGAACCCTTTGAACAGCTGGTTGCGCAATCTTCCGGGCCCATATCACGACGACCGTGAGCCGGGTGGCCCGCTCGACTTGATCGGCCTCGACATGGCGCCGAGCCGCCGCGAGATCGGCAGTCAGACCTGGCTTCCCGCAATTGCGGCTGTCGTCCTTGCATCACTCCTGCTCGCCGTCCTGCGCATGAACATTGTACGTTTGCGCTACGCCGTCGCCGAAGGCGTTACCGTCGAGCAAGGACTGCTAGCTGAAAAGCGCGACATGACAGTTGACCTGTTGCGCCTGCGTGAGCCCAAGCTTCTTTCGGTACAAGCTGCGGCTCTCGGCTTTGCCGCGCCCGAGCGCGTAATCAACTTTCATGCTCCGACGGAAGCAAAGTCTCCGCTTGCGGCCCACCCCGCCCCTTATGTTGCGAGCGCACCAGTGCCCGTCGTCGCAGGTTCGCGCCCATGAGGTCAGAATCTCTCGCAGACGCCGGTCGTCGTATCGCGTTGCTTCGAGCACTGTTCGTTTGTTTGTTCTTGCTACTCGCCGCCCGCGCCGCCCATCTCACAGTCGTCTCCGAACGTGGGGCATTCCGCGGCAAGGGACAACTTGAGGGCGTCATGATCTTGCCCGCGACGCGTGGCTTGATCGTCGACCGCAATGGTGTCGAAATGGCGCTCTCCACCCAGGCGTCGTCGGTGTACATGCTCCCGAGCGACTTCGACAGCAACGCCGAGAATCTCGACGCCCTCGCGAACGCGCTGAACATTAATCCGACGGCGCTCAGGGAACGCCTGCGCGGGCGCAAACGCTTTACCTTCGTGCGCCGATGGGTGAGCGACGAAGTGGCGACCCGTATCGAAGCCCTCGACTTGCCCGGGGTCGGAATCATTTCGGAGCCCCGCCGCGCGTACCCCGCCGATGAACTCGCGAGTTCGCTATTGGGCTTCGCAAACATCGACGGCATCGGGGTTCGGGGCATCGAAGCCCAAGAAAATGAATGGCTCACCGGCAAGCCGGTGCGCACGCCGGTCGAGCGAGACGCACGCGGACGCTTGCTTGCACGTGAACTCGTTACGCCCGTTTCGTCGAGCGGCGGCGATGTCGCACTGACGATCGACATGGCGATGCAGGCCGAAGCCGAAACCGCCCTGCGCGACGCCATCAAGAAGCGCGGAGCGCTCGGAGGTTTCGTGGTCACGATGGACCCGCGCACAGGTGAAATTCTCGCTCTCGCCGAGTCTCCGGGCTTTAACCCCAATCAGTTTCGAACGTTCGATTACAAGAAGACTGGATCACGAGCGTTTCACGACGCGCTGGAACCCGGCTCGGTCATGAAGGCTTTCCTAGTCGCGGCCGCGCTCGATGCCGGGACCATCAAGCGCAATCAGCGATTCGACACCGGCGACGGTACGATGCAACTGCCGGGCAAAAAAATTCGCGACCACCATCCATACGGCGTGATCGATCCGTCGAGAATTCTGCAGGTGTCGAGCAACATCGGCGCGGTCTTGATCGCCCAAAGGCTCGGGCCCGAAGCCCATTACAACGCCCTGTTGCGCTTCGGTTTTGGGCGTCACTCCGGAAGCGGCTTCCCGTCCGAATCCAACGGTCTGCTTCGCGGCTGGAAGAACTGGAAACCGATCGATCATGCGACCGTTTCTTACGGCCAGGGCATTGGCGTCACAGCCGTTCAGCTGGCCGCTGCCATGTGTGCTCTCGCGAGCGACGGTCAACTCCGAACGCCGCGCCTCGTTAGCGCCCGGCGCCGGATGGGTGGCGAGTGGGAACCCACCGCCGTCGATGAACCACGCCGAGTCATAAAACAAGAAGTCGCGGCCAGCGTGATGCGCATGCTCGAAACCGTCGTAAGTGCCGACGGCACCGGGCGCAAAGCCGCACTCAAGGGGCTGCGGGTTGCGGGCAAGACCGGCACGGCGCAAAAACTCGACGTGAAACGCCGCCGCTATTCCAATACGCGCTACGGCGCGTGGTTCATGGGTGCCGCACCCGCCGAAGACCCGAAGCTCGTCATTGTCGCCATGCTCGACGAACCGAAAGGCTGGGCACACGGCGGTGGCGACGTTGCCGCCCCCCTCTTCGCCAAAGTCGCTGCCGGACAACTCGCGCATCTCGGCATCTTGACCAAGGCCGAACCGATCCCCGCATCGAAGCGACCCGAATTGCTGGCCAAAGCGAAACCGAGCGAACAGAAGGCCAAGCCAATCAGACTTGCCGCAGTCACAAATAAATTGGCTGAGAACACGTCCGCGCTCAAAAAACCGCGAACAAAAGCCAAGCCCACCGCGACCTACGTGAGTGCAAAGAAGACCGCGGTCACGAAGTCGGCCCATGTCGCTGCGCCCTCTTCTACTCGGTCTTCTGCGGCCCTATCGATTGTCGAAAACAACAACGAGCCGGTCTTGATACCGGACTTCCGAGGCGAGACAGTGCAGTCCGTTCGCGACATGGCGAGGCGCGAAGCTATTTCACTCGAAATTCGTGGCGAAGGGCTTGCGATCCATCAAGCACCGACGCCGGGCACGATCGTATTTGGCGTGAATAAGCGCGTGCGCGTTTCGTTTAGCACCGACGGGGGGCAAGGAGGCTGATGCAGTTTTCGAGTTTGCTCGCCGCGCTCCCCAAAGAGCTCGCCCCCCCGGCATCGATGCACCGCGATCTCGGAAGCGACCCCGTCATCCGCGGCATTTCCTACGACTCGCGCAAGGTTGCTCCGGGCGATCTCTTTGTCGCCCTCGTGGGAAGTGCAAGCGATGGACACGACTACCTGGACCGTGCCATCACACTTGGCGCCGTCGCGCTGTTGGTTCAGACGAACTCCGAAAATACGCAAAATCTCGGCGTTGCAATCGCCCAAGTGCCCGACACGCGCCGTTCACTCGCAGCGATCGCAACCCGCTTTTACGGTGAGCCGGCGAACGAAGTCACGCTGATCGGCATTACTGGAACCAATGGCAAGACAAGCACCAGCTACTTGGTGGAGTCGATCCTCGGTCACGCGCGAAAACGCACGGGCCTCATCGGCACGGTCGAAGTTCGCTATGCGGGAAACGCAGCCCCATCGGTAAACACGACCCCCGAAAGCCTCGAACTCCAGAGCACCCTTCGCAACATGCGAACTCAGAACGTTGACCACGTCGTGATGGAAGTCTCGTCCCATGGCCTCGAGTTGGGGCGCGTGTTGGGCTGCACGTTCAACATTGCCGCTGTGACCAACGTCACCCAGGACCACCTCGATTTTCATGGAAACATGGAGGCCTACCTGGCCTCAAAACTCTTGCTCTTTTCCCAGTATCTCGATGCTGCGGGTTGCGCGGTCGTGAACCTCGACGATTCGTGTGCAAGCCAGTTTGTCGACGTCGCCAAAGCACGCGGAGCCCGGGTGATCACGGTTACGCGGGATGCAACCACACCCGCCGATGTACGTCTTGTGAGTGCAGACATCACATTGTCCGGAAGCCGTGTTTGCATCGAGCTGCCAACAGGCAACGTCGATCTCGACGTACCGCTTGTCGGCGACTTCAACCTCGAGAATCTGCTGGTCGCTTGCGGGATCTGTGTCGGCCTCGGCCTCGAAACCGAAGCCATTGCTGAAGGCGTGCGCGCTTGTCCGCAAGTTCCAGGACGCATGGAAGTCGTGGCAGACGATGCCCCCGACGCGCCGACCGTCATTGTCGACTATGCCCACACGCCCGACGCGGTCGAAAAGCTTCTCGCCGCGGTGCGCAGTCTTTCGACCGGCCGGCTCATTACTGTGTTTGGTTGCGGCGGTGACCGAGACCGAAAGAAGCGGCCATTGATGGCCCAGGCTGTCGCTCAATCAAGCGACCTCGCTCTCGCGACGAGCGACAACCCTCGAACCGAAGATCCGGCAGCCATCCTTGTCGACGTCGAGGCGGGTTTGAACGACATGCAGTGCGTCGGCATCGATGCGCTTGATGCCAGCGCACGGGCTTACTCCGTCGTCGTCGATCGACGTGAAGCCATCGCACACGCGATCGCGATCGCGCGCAAAGACGACGCCGTGGTCCTCGCTGGCAAAGGCCACGAGGACTACCAGATCGTTGGAACGACAAAACTTCCCTTCGACGATCGCGATGAAGCACGCCGCGCGCTGCAACAACGGGGGGACGAATGAGCGTCCGTTACACCGCCGCCGATGTCGCGCAGTGGTGCGGCGGCGAAGTCGTGTCGGGCTCGCCCGATACAAAACTTTTGGGGCTCGCGATCGACACACGCGAAGTCACACCCGGTTGTTTGTTCGCCGCCATCGTCGGCCCCAACCACGACGCACACAAGTTCCTCGCCCAAGCCAAAGACGCGGGGGCTTCGGGGTTGCTCATACAGACTGGCAGCGATGTCGACCTGACCCCATTCGCCGACATTGCGGTAATCGCGGTCGCCGACACGACCAAAAGTATCGGCGACCTCGCCACCGGCCACCGTGGGCGCTTCGCCGGAACGGTCATCGCACTCACCGGAAGTTGCGGCAAAACGACGACCAAAGAGATGATCTCCGCGGTGCTCGAAACCGCGGGCCCGTGCCTCAAGACCCAGGGCAACCTCAACAACAACTTCGGCGTGCCGCTCACCTTGTTGTCGCGAAGGCCAGAGGATGTTCGCGCGGTGGTCGAGATGGGGATGAACCATCGCGGCGAAATCGCCGTTCTCGCAAACATTGGACGGCCTGACATCGGGCTCGTCACCAACGTCGGGACCGCACACATCGAATACCTCGGCAGCCAGGAAGAGATTGCAGCCGAGAAAGGCGACCTCTTCGCAGCCTTGGGTGCGGGTGGCACCGCGGTGGCCAACTGGGATGACCCACATGTGCGCGCCCAGTCGGCTCGCGCAGCGGGTCACGTCACCTCGTTTGGCATCAACCCGGACGCTGATGTGCGGGCCGAGAACATCCGCTTTGAAGAAGACGGGTCTTATCACTTCACCCTGCTCACGCCCAAGGGCGAAGCCCAAGTACGGATCAAAGCGCTGGGCGACACGACCGTGATCAATGCGCTTGCCGCGGCAGCAGTCGGCGTCGTTTGCGACCTATCCCTCGAAACGATCGCCGCGGGCCTCGGTAACTACGTGGGCATCGCGGGCAGGATGGGTCGGCACAGCCTTGCTGGCGGCGTTTCTCTCATTGATGACACCTACAACGCGAACCCACAGTCGATGAGCGCCGCGATTTCAAGCTTGGCATTCCTCGCGGCCAAAGGGCGCGGCATCGCGATCCTTGGCGGCATGGGCGAACTCGGACCCAACGCACCGCAAGCGCATCGCGACGCGGGCAAGCAAGTCGTTGAAGCCGGCGCTGCGCTCCTCGTCACCGTGGGCGACGCGGCGCAAGGCATCGCACAGGGCGCAGGTGAAGCTGGCATGGCTGCAGCGCAGATTCATCAATGCGACACCCACGAAGAAGCGGCGAAGGCTGTGCAGCCCGCTCTGGCTTCTGGCGACTGGATCTTGGTCAAAGGCTCACGCGCCGCGCGTATGGAACGCGTTGTCGAAGAACTGGTAAAAGCCAACAAGCACGAACAGAACCACGGGGTGTCCAACTAATGCTTTACCACCTCCTTTACCCGCTTAGCGAGGCGTACGGCGTTTTTAACGTGGTCCGGTACATCACCTTTCGCACCGCGGCCGCGACACTCACTTCCCTGTTCATCTGTCTCGTCTTGGGCCCTTGGTTAATCCGCAAGCTTTCGGCGTTGCGCATAGGCCAACCGATTCGTGAGATCGGCCCCGATCATCAAGCCAAAGAAGGCACGCCGACCATGGGCGGCCTGTTGATCCTGTTCTCGCTGCTGGTTTCGGTGTTGCTGTGGAGCGAGCTTGACCATCGCATGGTCTGGATCTTGGTCGGGCTCACGGCGGGCTACGGCGTGCTCGGCTTCATCGACGACTATCAGAAAGTCACTCAAGGCAGCAGCGCTGGCATCTCGGCGCGCACAAAGCTTGTATGGCAGATCGTCTTCGCTTTGGGCGTCGCCATCGCGATCTACACCGACCCCGCCTTTGACAAAGAGCTTGCCGTCCCGTTCTTCAAGAACTTCACACCGAACATTGGCATCTTCTACGTGCCCCTGGCCGCATTCATCATTGTCGCGGCGAGCAACGGCGTAAATCTCACGGACGGCCT
>JASDVE010000165.1:12396-22803 GCA_041891195.1 Myxococcota bacterium
CCTCGATGGGTTGGCGATTGGTCCAGTGATGATTACCGCCGCGACGTTCCTGTTGCTTTCCTATGCCGCCGGCCACACCGGCATCGCCGAGTATTTGAACATCAAGTACGTCCCAGGCTCCGGGCAGCTCGCGATCTTCTGCGGCGCAATGGTGGGCGGCAGCCTGGGGTTTCTGTGGTTTAACGCGTCTCCTGCCGAGCTCTTCATGGGCGATGTCGGCAGCCTCGCCCTCGGCGGCGCGCTTGGAACCATCGCGGTTTTGATTCGACAAGAAATCTTGCTGGCCGTAGTCGGCGGCATTTTCGTCGTCGAGACCGTGTCCGTGATCATTCAAGTTGCCTCTTTCAAGCTTACTGGAAAGAGAGTGTTTTTAATGGCGCCCATCCATCACCACTTTGAAAAGCTTGGTTGGGCTGAACAAAAGATCGTCATTCGCTTCTGGATCGTTTCGATCATCCTCGCGCTCGTCGCATTGTCGTCGCTCAAGCTTCGTTGAGCATTGGCTGCCATTGGCAGCGGCGTTGCGTCACCGAATTTGATTGAAGGGGTTTGAAAGCGAGGTTCATTTGTGCGCTGAGGGGAACCGCATCGACATGGATGTGTCGGGTAAAAGTGTTTTGGTTTTGGGTCTCGGAATGTCGGGACGCAGTGCGGCAAATTTTTGCGCCGCGCGCGGTGCGAAGGTGACGGCCGCAGACGAAGCCCCTGCCAGCAACCTTTCTGAGCTCGACTCGCTCGCTTCCGGCATTACGGTTTCGGTGGGGTGCGAATGGCCCGACCCCGCGGATTTTGATCTAGTCGTTCCAAGCCCTGGCATTGCGGCGTCCCGCTACGAGGGCCGCGCCAAGCACGTGGCTGGGGACATCGAGCTTGCCGGTGCACTCCTGCAAATTCCGATCGTCGCTGTCACCGGAACCAACGGAAAGTCGACGACCGTAAGCCTCGTCGAAGTCATGCTCCAGCATGCGGGCCTACGCGCGAAGGCCGCAGGCAACCTCGGCACACCGGCGCTCTCACTTGTAGGTGCGCCCCTCGACGTTGCGGTGCTTGAAGTTTCTTCCTTCCAACTCGAGGCCACGCGTGACTTTGCACCCCGGGTGGCAGCGGTTCTGAACATCAGCCCAGACCACCTCGACCGACATGGAAGCTTCGAAGCCTACCGGGATGCAAAGGCAGCGATTTTCGCGAACCAGCGCCCCGACGACGTTGCGGTGCTCAACGCCGACGATGCCGAGTGTCGCGAACTCGCAGCGAGCTGTGCGGCACGCGTGATCTTGACCAGCCGACGCGGTCCCACCGAAGACGGCGCGTTTCTCGACAGCGGCGCCATCGTGGTTCGCCACGGCGCAGAGACGCAGAGGTTTTCTCTCGACGGGCTCAAGCTGGCCGGCGTCCACAACCTCGAAAACGTGCTCGCCGCGGTCGCGATCGTCGACAGCCTCGGCGTCGATCCCGCGGCGGCCATCGGCGCCCTGCGCGACTTCCCCGGCCTGCCCCATCGATGCGAGGTCATCGCGACTTTTTCCGACGTTCGCTTTATCAACGACTCCAAGGCCACAAACCCTGGCGCGGCGCAAAGTTCGATCGAAGGCTTTGACGAACCGGTGGTCTGGTTAGCCGGCGGGCGCGGCAAGGGACTGGCGTTTGACCAGCTGGCAGATGTTGCTGCCACACGAGTAAAAGCCGCAGTCCTGTACGGCGAGTCGGCGTCCCAACTCGAAGATGCCCTCGCGGGCCGCGTTCCCGTCGATCGAGCAAAAGATCTCGGCGCCGCAGTGACGGTTGCTTGGCAGCGTGCCGAACCCGGCGACGTCGTGTTGCTCGCGCCAGCGTGCGCGAGCTTCGACCAATTCAAAAGCTTTACCGACCGCGGGGATTACTTTCGCTCCGCGGTGCAGAACCTCGACCCGAACCGCGCGTCCCACTCATCAACCCACCACCGTGAGAGTTGATCTGACATGAATCGACCCAATTCGAACTCGTCCACGTCTCAGATCGGAACCGCACAACGCGAGTTCAGTGGGTCGAACGCAAGTATCGACAGTGGTTTGTTGTTGAGCGCGCTCGTGTTGATGGGGATGGGCGTCGTGATGAGTTACAGCACGACGGCGCCGCTCTCGATCAACCAGGCGATTCCACCCTTGTTCATCAACCACATGAGCGCACTCGCCGTGGGCCTAGTCGCCGCAACCGCCGCGGCGTTTATTCCCCTTGAAGTCTGGCATCGCATCGCCCTTCCGCTCTGGTTTGTCGGCGTCTTGCTTCTGTTCGCCACGTTCCTCTTCGGCGTGGAAGTCAATGGAGCGCAGCGTTGGCTCTCGATCCCCGGCCTAGGCTTTCGCTTCCAACCTGTAGAGCCGGTGAAGTTTGCAACCGTGCTCGCGGTCGCAGCAGTGATCGCTCCACAGGACGGTCGCACTTCTTTGAGTCGCGGGCGCGTTATCACGGCTGGCGCGGTCGCGCTGCCCGCGATCCTCTTTCTATTACTCCAGCCCGACCTCGGCAACGCCGTGCTACTCGCAATGCTTGTTGCGCTGCTCCTCATTGTCGCAGGCACACCGCTGCGTACCCTTGTCATTCCGGGCCTGGTCTCACTCGCGGGTATCGTCGCTTACATCTTCTTCAACCCCTACGCGATGCGGCGGATCACGGGCTTTCGCGATCCGTGGGAAGACGCGCTCGGAAGCGGTTTTCAACTTGTGCAGTCCTTCGTCGCATTTAGCCAGGGCGGTCTGTCGGGCGTTGGGATCGGCAATGGAAAGCAAAAGCTCTTTTACCTCCCCGAAGCCCACACCGACTTCATTCTTTCGCTGGTCGCCGAAGAGTTGGGCTTGATCGGTGCGCTCTTGGTGCTCGGAGCGTTTGCGGCGCTCCTGATCTCGGGCACCCGTATCGCAAGACGCGCGTCGTCGCGCTTTGCACTCTTGTTGGCGTTCGGGACCACTTCGCTGCTTACGGTCCCCGCAATTCTGAACGCTGCGGTCGTAATGGGGCTCATGCCCACCAAGGGGCTCACCCTTCCATTCCTCTCTTATGGCGGCACTTCCCTCGTGCTCTGCTGCGCGACCTTGGGCGCACTGCTGGGAATTTCCAGGAACAACAATCCGAAGGCCGCACCCCCGGTTCGCATGGTGCGCGACGGAGGGTCGCGGTGAGCCATTCGTTCATCATCGCCGGCGGTGGCACTGGAGGCCATGTGACCCCCGCGCTCGCTCTAGGTGAAGCACTCAGGCGATTGGACCAGCGCGTCTTGTTTTTGGGATCGAAGCGCGGACTCGAAACGAAACTCGTTCCCGACGCGGGTTTCGAACTCGTTGCCCTCGACAGCAGCCAGGTCATGGGGCGCGGCGTCTTCGGACGCATCGGCGGAGCTCTTGCGATTTTGCGCGCGGCGTTTGGAGCGCGGCGCGCAATCAAGCAACACGGAGCGGAAGCCGTCATCTCTGTCGGTGGCTATGCCGCGATGCCCGCGATGCTTGCCGCAATTGTATCGCGGGTTCCGATCGCGCTGATCGAACCCAACGCGATCCCGGGCCGGGTCAATCGACTCAGCGCCCGCTTTGCACGCATGGTTTTCCCCGGTTTTGAAATCGCCGCAACGCGACTCGGCGCCAAAGATCGAAGCCACCTCTTGGGTGTTCCCCTGCGCCAGGCACTGGTCGAAGTCTTCGCGTCTGGCGGCCCCCGACGCACACTCGCACCTCCATTTCGCTTGCTTGTCTTTGGCGGTAGCCAAGGCGCCCGTCAGATCAACGAAGCGATGATGGCTGCAGCACCGGGGCTCGCGTCACTGGACATCGAAGTTTTTCACGCCGCCGGCGAAGGAGACTGCGCGCGCGTCGCGGACGCCTACAAGAAGGCCGGGGTCACCGCGGAAGTCGTTGTATTCGAACGTAATCTCCCGGCGCGATACCAATGGGCCGACATCGCGATCTGTCGATCTGGCGCACTTACGATTGCAGAACTCGCATTGGCTGGGATGCCGTCGCTGCTAGTCCCTTATCCATTTGCCGCGGACAACCATCAAGCGGCCAACGCAGACGAACTCGAAAAAATCGGTGCCGCGCGGCGACTCGAGGGACTCGATGACGCTACGCGGGGTGGGGAGCGCATCGTCACAATACTTCGAGATATTTTTGCGGCTCCCGGTGAACTCAGCGCAATGGGAAATGCTGCGCGCAGTGTTGCCTACCCCAATGCCGCCCAAGACATCGTCATGAAGTGCATGGAACTCGTTGAAGCGGGCCCCAGCCACGTAGCTGCGGGAGCGGCGTCGCCTTGAAGAACCGGATCAAACATCTGCACTTTGTTGGAATCGGTGGCGTCGGCATGAGCGGGATCGCAGAACTGATGCACCACCGTGGATTCGAAGTCAGTGGTTCGGACCTCGCCGCCGGTCGCATGATCGACAACCTGCGCGCGTCGGGCATTCAAGTCAGCATCGGACACGACGCGGCCCATCTGCAAGAAGCCGACGTCGTCGTTCGCTCTACCGCGATCGACGCTGGAAATCCGGAGATCATTGAAGCCGGGCGCCGAGGCATTCCCGTCATCTCGCGCGCGGAAATGCTCGCCGAAGCCATGCGCGGAAAACAGGGCATCGCGATATCTGGAACTCACGGCAAGACGACTACGACTGCGCTTGTGTCGCATATCCTCGTCGAAGCGGGACACGACCCCACCGCACTCGTTGGCGGCTGGGTACAACGCGGCGCAGGGCGATCGGGCGGTGCCGTGATTGGCGAGGGCGACTGGCTGGTTACCGAAGCCGACGAGAGCGACGGCTCGTTCCTCCATCTCCACCCGAGCATTTCCGTCGTGACGAACATCGACGCCGACCACCTCGACCACTACGGCGGGATGGGCGCCCTCGAAGACGCGTTCCTCCGCTTCGCGAACAACTTGCCATTCTGGGGTGCGGCAATTCTTTGCACAGACCATGCGCGGGTTCGCACGCTGGCCGACAAGGTCAACGGTCGGGTGGTGCGTTACGGCATCCACAGCGACGCGGACCTTCGCGCACAGAACATTCAGACGAATGAGCTGGGAATGCAATTTGCCGTCGAGCACGAAGGCACGGCGGTCGGCTCGGTGGATCTTCCGCTCCCGGGCACCCACAACATCGAAAACGCCCTCGCCGCAATCGCGGTCGTGCTCGAAGTCGGTGTTCCTTTCGAAGTCGCCGCAGAAGCGATCGCAGGTTTTCGCGGGGTAGCCCGACGCTTCGAACTCAAGGGGAGCGAAGCCGGGGTTCGCGTCGTCGACGACTACGGACATCATCCGATCGAAGTACAGGCCACCCTCGAAGCGGCCCGAGCGCAACACACGGGCCGCATCGTCACGATCTTCCAACCTCATCGTTTCTCGCGCACCCGCGACTGTATGTCCGAGTTCAGCGGTGCATTTTTTGCGTGCGACGTTCTGATCGTGGGCGACACCTACGCGGCAGGCGAAGCGCCGATCAAAGGCGCAAGTGCAGAAGATCTCACAGCCGCCATTCAGACCTCGGGCCACGCCGACGCGCGCTATGTGGGGACCCTGAGTGAAAATGTCGAAGCGATTGGCGGCTTGCTTCGCGACGGCGACCTTGTGCTCACCCTTGGTGCGGGCGACGTCACACGTCTCGGTCCGCAGCTGCTCGACTTTCTCGCGGGAGGGGCCCGCACGTGATCACCGACGAAGCCAAAGTCGCGCTCACCCAACTCCTTGAAGATCGCGTTCGCTTTGACGCTCCAATGTCCCGGCACACTTCACTGCGCATCGGCGGCGTAGCAGACGCCATCGCGTCACCCGCCAGCCCGCTCGAAGTCGAAGCGCTGCTCCGTGCGTGCCGGCGCTTCGGTTTGTCCCACACCGTACTTGGCAACGGCTTCAACACCCTGGTCCTCGACGGCGGTATCGAGGGCGTCGTGATTTTGACCAACAAGCTCAGACTTCTCGAAGAACGACCCAACTCAAGCCTTCGCGCACAAGCGGGCGTTTCTCATGCGAGCCTCATGCGGCTGTGTGGCGACAAGGGACTCGCCGGCCTCGAGTTTGGTGCAGGCATTCCTGGCACCGTTGGCGGCTGGGTCGCGATGAACGCGGGCATTGGCGTGCGCGAAGCCAAGGACGTCGTCTTGGGCGTAGAAGTTGTAAGCCCAACCGGGCGCAAGCGTTCGCATCTGGGTCGCGACGCCCTTCACTTTTCGTACCGCTCTTTGCGCGGTCTTGCGCCCGGGTCGGTCATCGTCTCCGCTCTCTTTGCAGTCGAGCTTTCGGAACCGAGCGCTGTCAAAGAAGAGGTCAAGCGCATGCTCGACAAGCGCGCCGGGACCCAGCCCCTCGACGTTCCGTCATGTGGCTCCGTATTCAAAAATCCGTCGGGCGACTACGCGGGTCGCTTGATTGAAGAAGCCGGCCTCAAAGGCACGTCTCACGGCGGCGCGCAGATCTCACCCGTGCACGCAAACTTCATCGCGAACACCGGCGGTGCCACGGCGTCCGACGTGCTTGCACTCATCGCCGAAGCGCAGCGTATCGTGAAACAACAAAGCGGCATTCGGTTGCAACCCGAGGTTCGGATCCTCGGAAGGGAGGCGGCATGAGTCCGAAACGTAGGGCCAGTGCACGTGGTCAGAGTTCGGTCATAGCGCGGCTTGCCCAGAAGCGTTCCCGCAACTCGCTGACTTCTCGCCGGTGGGTTTCCGTAGATCCGGGCCGTGTTCAGCGCTTTGCCCGGTCGGTCAGCTTCCGTCAGGTCCTCGCAGCCTTGTTTTTCCTCGCACTATTTACGGGGACAGCGATGAGCCAGTACGTAGTCGCGGAGATGCAAGGGGATGCCTCGAACGAGGCTCCCGTACGCGTTCGAGGGTTGGCAGTACAGGGCCATGAACGTTTGAGTGCGCGCCGCGTCGCCGCGGCGAGCGGACTTGCCCCTGGCATGCTCGCGAGCGAGATCGACACCGCGAAGGTTGCCGCTGCGCTGAACGCACACGAAATGATCCGCAACGCAACGGTCGCTGCGCTCCCTCACGGCACACTTATCCTGCGCGTCGAAGAACGAGAGCCCGTCGCCATCGTGAGTGCACCCGAAGTCGAAGGCGGAGGCTATGTGCTGCGTCTCGTCGACACGACCGGCACACCGTTTGCGCGCGCTCAGGCCAACGACTGGAGTCGCTTGCACCGACTGCGAAGCGCCACCGTTCTTCCTACGAACCAGGCCGACCCGCAGCTGTTAAGCGCGCTTTCGCTTGCAGCACTGATCCAGCGGACGAATGGATCGAATCGGAAGGCGCGGGAAATCGAATTGCCGTCACGATTGCCGTCAAAACAGGCGGGACTGGGTTGGGTGCTTCATTCACAGGAACTCCCGCGCACCGTGATCTTGGGTGAGGACGAACTCGAACCTCGCCTCGAAAAGTTGTCTCTGCTGCTCACCTCGAACATGCCGGCTGCACGAGCTGCAGAGGAAATTGATCTTCGCTTTGCGAACCAGGCGGTTCTGCGAAGTCGGTCTCCCTCGAGATGAGGGAGACCAAAAGTGGCGGGCTCGCGTGGATTCGCGCGTTCGTCCAAAGCTGGCCGTTCGGGAAACCGCGGCCGTTCATGGGGGGTGAACAATGGCACGGAAAGACGACCTCATTGTAGGTTTGGACATTGGCACGACGAAGATCTGTGCAATTGTCGCAGAGCGGAAAGGGGACAGCGTCGACATCATCGGCACTGGAACCCACATCTCGAAGGGCTTGCGCAAGGGCGTCGTTGTCGACATCGACGCCACCGTGCAGTCAATCAAGATGGCGGTTGAAGAAGCGGAAATGATGGCCGACTGCGAAATTGCATCGGTCTACGCCGGTATCGCGGGCGGACATATTCGCGGCTTCAACTCGCACGGTGTGGTCGCGCTCAAAGATCGCGAAGTGCGACAGAGCGACATCCGCCGGGTCATCGATGCGGCAAAAGCTGTCGCCATCCCAATGGATCGCGAAGTGATTCACGTCATTCCCCAAGAATTCGTGATTGATGATCAAGACGGGATCCGCGAACCACTCGGCATGAGTGGGGTTCGACTCGAGTCGAAGATCCACATCGTGACGGCGGCGGTCACCAGCGCCCAAAACATCGTGAAGTCCTGCAACAAGGCAGGCCTTAACGTGATCGACATTGTGCTCGAACCTTTGGCTTCGGCGCAGGCGGTGCTTTCGAGTGACGAGCGTGATCTCGGCGTTTGCATGGTCGATATTGGCGGCGGAACCACGGATATCGCGGTTTTCGCCGACGGCTCGATCAAAAATACGGCCGTTCTCAGCCTGGGGGGGTACCACCTGACCAACGACATCGCGATCGGTTTACGAACACCGTTCGACGAAGCCGAGCGGATCAAAAAAACGTTCGGCGTCGCGTCCGCGCGGTACCTGGCGAGCGACGATGTGCTCACCGTACCGTCGGTCGGTGGACGTCGGCCGCGGGAAGTTTCGCGCAAGATTCTGTGCGAAATTATCGAGCCCCGTGCGGAAGAAATCCTGTCGCTCGCGCGGCAGGAGATCGTTCGATCTGGCCTCGCCGACCGCATTCCGTCCGGTATCGTGCTCACAGGAGGCGCCTCAGCGCTTGCGGGCATCTCGGAACTCGCCGAAGAGATCTTCGAAGCACCGGTACGACTCGGTTCTCCGGAGAACGTTGGAGGACTCCTCGAGATCGTTCGCAGCCCCATGTATGCGACCGGTGTAGGCCTCGTGAACTACGGATTTTCTCAGGAATCGAGTCGGTTCCGAGGCTTCCGGATCCGAGACGAATCGATCTTTGGCCGGGTCAAGCAGCGAATGCGCGACTGGTTCTACTCCGAATTCGCTTAGCCGCGAATTGCATTTCGGCCCGACATTGGACTCGCGTCGCAGCCGCAAGATGCAAAAGAACAGATACAATAAACACAATTGGTGTTACATTCGAAGCCCCTAAGCCTTCTTGAACGCACGCGAGAGGACAATCAATGAGTAAAAAAAACCACAACAAGAACCAAGAATCCGTAAATCTCCTGGAACTCGGACCCGAAGGGGCAGACGATTTTCTCGAATTTGAAGAGTCGGCAAGCCAAATGGCCACCATCAAAGTAATTGGTGTTGGCGGCGGCGGCGGCAACGCACTCAACACAATGATGCGTTGCGGACTCAAGGGGGTCGAGTTCATTGCGGCCAACACCGACGCACAAGCACTCAAACACAACCTGGCACCGACAAAGATTCAACTCGGCGCCGAGGTCACCCGCGGTCTCGGCTGCGGTGCAAACCCCGACCGCGGACGCGCGTCAGCACTCGAAGCACGCGAGCGTTTGCGCGAAGTGCTCGAAGGTGCAGACATGGTCTTCGTGACTGCCGGCATGGGCGGGGGAACCGGAACCGGCGCAGCACCCATCGTTGCTGAAGTTGCGCGCGAGATTGGCGCACTCACTGTTGGTGTTGTGACGAAGCCGTTCATGTTCGAAGGCAAGGTTCGCTCGAAGCACGGCGACCGTGGCCTCGACGAACTGCACCAAGTCGTCGACACACTAATCACGATCCCCAACCAACGACTGCTTGCACTCGCAGGCAAGGGCACGGCGATTAAAGACGCCTTCACTCTTGCCGATGATGTGTTGCTCAACGCGGTTCGCGGCATTTCGGACTTGATCACGATCCATGGCCTCATCAACCTCGACTTCGCCGACGTTCGCACCGTGATGAACGAAGCGGGTGTCGCAATGATGGGTACCGGAGTGGGTACCGGCGATTCGCGAGCCGTCGACGCAGCGCAGTCGGCAATCTCGAGTCCGCTCCTCGAAGATCTTTCGATCGAGGGTGCACGAGGCGTGCTCATCAACATCACGGGTAGCGACAGCATGACGCTGTTCGAAGTGAACGAAGCTTCGACGCTCGTACAAGAAGCCGCGCACGAAGATGCGAACATCATCTTCGGTGCCGTCATCGACGAAACGATGGGCGACGACGAAGTGCGGGTGACGGTGATCGCGACGGGCCTCGAAGGCCAGGAAAGTCAAACCCGACCTCCGCGCGGGCGAAAGACTTTCGAAGACGAAGTGCGCGCACCGCAACTGCCCCAAGACAACGTCATGTCGCTTCGGCGGGAAGCAGCAGCCAACGCGGCTCGGGCCGCAGCACCGGCACCACACGCAGAGGCAGCCGACGTTCAGCAGACCATCCACATGGATCTCGAGCCAACCCCGGTGAGTGACGACGAGTTGGCCGACGCTACGGCGGGAGCCGGTGGTTTCGCATCCCCCTTCGAAGACGAACTCGACACCCCGGCGTTCTTGCGACGCCGCAACGAGAACGAAGACGAAGACACAGAAGAACCGGCGTTTCTGCGCCGCGCCCAGGACTGAGGTCACAAGACCAAAGCCCAATCGGCACTCGCAACACTTGACGCACC
>JASDVE010000165.1:22903-24958 GCA_041891195.1 Myxococcota bacterium
CGGAGAAACGCCATGACGAAAGCCATGGGCGAGGCATTTCGGGACAAAATTGCTGAACTTGAGGGCGACCCCCAGATGCGGGCAGTCGTCCTAACCGGAAGCGGCACCGCGTTTTCTGCCGGTGGGGACCTGGACATGATCAGCGGACTCGCCGACAAGGCCCACACGGGAAACACCCGAGACGAAGTCCGCGACTTTATGCGGGGCTTCTACAGTCTTTTTCTATCTGTACGGAACTTGCCGGTCCCAACCCTGGCCGCGATCAACGGACACGCGATCGGCGCGGGGCTGTGCGTCGCTCTCGGTTGCGACATCCGATACATCGCCCACGAATCGAAGGTGGGGCTGAACTTCACCAAGTTGGGACTTCACCCAGGCATGGGCGCGTCGTGGACCCTCCCCCGCCTGGTCGGACCTGCTATGGCCGCAGAACTGATGTACACCAGCCGCATCGTGGGTGGGGAAGAGGCCGCCGCCATGGGCCTCGCCAACCGCTGCCTCCCCACTGAAGAGGTGCTTCCGGCCACGATCGCCGTAGCGCGCGAAATCGCCAGTTGCTCTCCAGCGGCGACCCGGTCGCTTAAAAAGGGGCTCGCGCACTCCCCAGATGTCGATTTGTCGTCACAGCTTGACTTTGAGGCAGCGGAGCAAGCCGTCTGCTTCGAGACCGACGACATGCTCGAAGGCATTGCAGCGGCCAAAGAACGACGTGCGCCAAAGTTCGTCGGACGCTGAGTCACCCAACCGATCGGCATCAAGCGCCGGCTCCCTCAGACTCCAACACCCGGTCGCACTCCTGCCCAAATTGTTCCGCCTCATGTGACTTCACGCACATCGTCAAAAAAACTTTCGCCGATATCTAAAGAACATTGGATGAATCACGAAAGAGACTCTAGGGTACCGCGCGCCGCAGGAACCTCTTGCGCAGCCGCGGACCCTATCAAGTGAATTAAATCAACCAAGCTGTGGCCGCCACGACCGTAGTGAATCAAATTTCTGAGGGGAAAGTCGAAGTGAGCCGCGCACTCAAGAGTCACAACTTGTGGTTAACCGTTACCTACGTAGGCCTGCTTCTGCTGATGGCCCGAGCGTACGCGTAACCGCCGCTCGGCCGAGAGGCCCGCTCTATCACCCGGGCACTCCGTCACCCCGGGTTTCGCCTGAGCGAGGTTTTCCCGTTCCCGATTTCGGAAATTCAAGGTTCCCGAGCGCCTGCGAATCATCGCTAGCGCGTTTGGCTCTTGCTCCGATCACGGCCTTCGGCCGGTGCCTGCTTTTCGCCTGGAGCCCGACAAACCGCCCCTCTCCAGAAATCACTTCTCCTTCGTAGAGATCATCGCCGCCGCACCGGCGCTCCGCAGACACAATGAAAAAAGGCGAACCGGACTGATGTCCAGTTCGCCTCTCGTTGTTTCGTAGCGCGTCGTAGGCTTAGAGCGCTTCCGTCGGTGCCTGAATTTCCGTTGCGTTGAAGAAGTAGGCAATCTCGAGCGCTGCCGTTTCCGGGGCGTCCGAACCATGGGATGCGTTGCGTTCGATACCACTGCCGAAGTCGCCGCGGATGGTGCCGGCGGGGGCCTCGTCGGAGTTGGTCGGCCCCATCAAGTCACGCCAGCGCTGGATCGCGTTGTCGCCTTCCATCACGACCGCGACGATCGGGCCTTCGGTCATGAACGTGACGAGTTCACCGAAGAACGGGCGCGCTTTGTGTACGGCGTAGAAGCCTTTGGCCTGCGTTTCACTCAGGTGCATGAGCTTCATCGCGATGATCTTGAGTCCGCTCTCTTCGATGCGCGCCAGAATCTTGCCCGCGTTGCCGGCGGCGGTCGCGTCGGGCTTTACGATTCCGAAAGTTCGTTGTGTTGTTGCCATTTATTTCCTTGCTCCAAGTTTTGAGGTCGCCCGGTTTTCGGGGGCGGTAAAGTAGCGGATTGAATTTACGCCGCTGCGAGATTTGTACGGTGTGAAACGCGCTTGATTCGGCGAAATTCGAGAATCAGCTGACGGACAAGACAACCTTGCCAAAGTGCTCGCTTGCCTTGATCAAGCGATGTG
>JASDVE010000166.1:0-10803 GCA_041891195.1 Myxococcota bacterium
CTCCGAGGAGCGCAAGCCCGTCCCCAACCAACCTTCGCGTGACCAAGACTCGCGCCATACGTTCAGACCGCCTCGCTGTCTCGCGCGGCGGCCGAATAGATTCCTTTGCCCATCAAGCTGAGTTCTTCTTCTGCCCGAGCGCGATACAAGTCAGCACGAATCGAATGGATCTCGCTGTTCGTGGGTTCGGCGTCTGCGGCGAACTCGACCAAATGACATGCAACGTCGAGCTTGCCGACCCCCGCAAGTTCCTGCGCTTGGCGTGCCAAGGCGATCGCACCGCCACTGAGCGCCGCCAACGCCTGGGCGACTTCTGCGTTTGGAGCGGGCTTGAGGTTTGCAGGGTTTCCTTCATACCAGCCACCGTACAGGCGCCAGAGATTATGGACAATGAAGAAGGGGTCATCGTACGTCGGCCGCAAGTAGGGCCGCGCGAGTAACGCGTCTGGCAGCTTCACGCTGTGAAGAATGTCATTGAGCTTTGCGCCTTCGTTCATCATCGAAAGCGTCTGTTCGATCAGGCATTCCAACAGTTCTGCCGCTTCGCCAAGGGCTTGATGAACGCGGTCGCCTCCGATGATCGGCGGGCCGTGTCCAGGCAAGAGGCGCTCGGCGCCAAGTGCCTGCATCTTGCGCAGGGCAAGAGCCCATTCGCGCGGATAGCGCTGCACCTTCTGCGGATTCCCACAGTTGGGCGAGGCCCAAATGAAAAGGTCACCGGTATAGATCGTTTTGCGTTCGGGCAGCCAGATCCAAACATGGTCGTCGGTCTCACCCCGGTCATGCCGAAGCTCGACCGTTTCGCCGTCGAGATCGAGCGTCAAGTCTTCGCGCAAGGTCTGGTCGGGATAGCGAAAGTTCTTCGGGAAGATGGGTTGCTCAAAATTGAACTGTCGCTGGTTGATAATCCCGTTGTAGCCGTTGGTGAGTTGATAACGATCGAAGCGAGCGCTGCATGCTTCGTGCGCGATCACGCGAACGGGATCCCACCCCTCGGCGCTCGCCTGCTTTTCAAAGAGGCCCGTACCGAAAACGTGGTCGACGTGACCGTGGGTATAGATTGCAGTATCGAGACGCGCGGGCGACCAGTCGCGAATCAATTCAAAGACGCGCTTCGCATGAAAAAAGCTACTGGTGTCGAAAAAACACAGCCCGCGTTCTGTCTTGAGGGCGGCCAAGTTCGAAAACGCGGAGACGAAGGCAAAGCCTGTGTCGAGTTCCTCGAGGCCAATGTGCACGCGCGACGGGTGTACGACGCTCTCGTCCATGTCGCCCTGCCACGCCCGCTCTGCAAAATCCAGAATTTCACCCACGTCACTCTCCTTCCTTTCTTGGATTCGACAGGCTATCGGGCTCACACGACAAGCGGTAGACCGCAGGCCCGGTACCCTTGGGACAAGCGTTCAACCGATGGCCCCCCCCCCAACCCAACCCATTCGAGGTCTTCCCCAGTGCGAGCGGTTCAAGCTGAAGCTCCAATCATTGTCGTTTCGGGTCTACCTCGTTCGGGCACGTCCTTGATGATGCAAATGCTCGAAGCTGCTGGAGTGCCGATCCTCGACGACGGAAAACGCGAAGAAGACGATTCGAACCCGAATGGCTACTACGAACTTGAAGCCGTCAAAGCAACCGCCCACGACGACGCGTGGGTTGAGGAAGCGCCGGGACACGCCGTCAAAGTCATTCACGCGCTGCTGCCGCACCTTCCCGCGCATCATCACTACCAAGTTCTCCTCATGCAACGAGACGCGCACGAAGTAGTCGCTTCCCAAAACCGCATGCTTGGAAACGACGCCCCGAACGACCCGGGGATGTCGGACGCGCGACTGGTCGAAGTCTTCAACCAACAGATGGAAGAAACCACGCGTCTGCTTGGCGAGGGAGACCACTTCGAATGGACCACGGTGCGACACGCCGATCTATTTGGCGACGACGAACTCAGCATACGCCGCATCTGTCGGTTTCTTGGACTCCCGGGAAGCGTCAAAAACATGCGGGCTCGGATAGACCCAAGCCTCTATAGAGCGCGCGCAACCGCGCCCAAAGCGCCCCACAAGGCATAACAACCCGCGCTCGCATCGCGTATGCTTGCGCGTCGGTTGCAGCACGGACCGCGCCCTTGTCCTGTCACGCACTGTCCGCGCAAATTCCAACCCGCATATCCCAGGAACCCAGAGTTTGAAGCCCGCCGCCTTCATTGTATTGCTCGCCGTTCTGCTCCCCGGCGCATCTGCATGGGCGAGCACGCTTTCGGTCGTGGTGACGGTGAACCCGCTCGCACTCTTGATTGAAGAAGTCACGGGAGAACGTGCATCAGTGCACGTATTGGTTCCTCCCGGAGCGAGTCCGCACAGCTTCGAGCCCAAACCCAGCGACCTGGTCAAAGTGGCCCGAGCCGATGTTTTTTTGAGCGTTGGCGGTGGCCTCGACGATTGGTCGAGTCGCTTGTTTCAAACGGTGCACGGCCGCGCAAAGAACCAAACACTCTTCGGCCTAATCGGTAGAGCAAGCGCGCCCAGTCCCAACCGCGACGCGCACGATCGTGCCCATCACCATGCCCATGACCATGGAGAAGACGGCGGCGAGGACCCGCATCTATGGCTCGATCCGATCCTGGTCGCAGACAAGATCGTTCCAGCCTTGGTGCGCTACTTGAGTGAAGTGGACCCCAGCTCCGCGGCGCACTATCGCGAAAGAGGCGCACAGTTCAGCACGACCCTCGCGCAACTTGACGAAGAGTTACGAACGCTGCTTTCGGGGGAAGCGCGTCATTACGTCGCCTTTCACGGCGCGTGGGGACACTTTGGCGCTCGCTACGCCCTCGAACAGGTCGCGGTCGTTCAGGAAGCACCCGGCGAAGAGCCGACCCCGCGCGAACTCGCCAATTTGGTCCGGAGCGCGCGCCGCCTAAACCTCGGCGCGATTCTCGTTGAACCCCAACTCGACCCGCGAATCGCCAATACCTTGAGTAACGAGTTCGGCGGCACAACGGTGCTCGTCGACCCACTGGGTGATCCGGGCGACAAAACGCGCTCGACGTACCCGGACCTTTTGCGCTTCAATGCCCGGGCGTTTCGCCATGCCATGGCTTTGCACGCGAAAGGAAATTCGTCGCCATGACGACGTCATCGACACATCCCGGCACCCAGGCCGACACGCACACCGATACTCCGGGAAAAGATGCGGCGGTTGTACAGTGTCAGGACATCTGCGTTGAACGGCGCGGCACCCGGGTTCTCGAAGACATCAGCTTCCAGGTTCCGGCGAGCTCGTTCGTGGGCCTCGTGGGTCCGAACGGCGCTGGCAAAACTACTTTGTTGAAGACCATGCTTGGACTCATCCAGCCAAGTTCAGGCACCATTCATGTCCTCGGACACCCGCCGGGACGAAACGGTGGTGCCCCCTCCGGCGTCGGCTACGTGCCCCAACGACATGCGATCGCGCAGTATTTTCCCGCAAGCGTCTATGACGTCGTTGCAATGGGACGCGTGCGCGGGCTGCAGCTCTTTTCGCGACTCAGCAGGACTGATCGCGACGCCATTGCCAAGAATCTTGAAGTCGTCGGCATTGCCGACCTCGCGTCTCGCCCCGTCGGCGAACTTTCGGGTGGCCAACAGAGACGCGTCATGCTCGCCCAAGCGCTCTGCGCGAGTTCTCGCCTGCTCATTCTCGATGAACCCACCATCGGCCTCGACCTCCCCGCCGAGCACGAGTTTTATGCCCTGCTTCGCAACTTGCAGGCCGAGCTTTCACTGGCCGTCATCGCGGTGTCCCACGACCTCGTGGCGCTCGCGGGTGAATGCGACGAATTGATCTGCATCAATCGACATATGCATATCCACGGAAACCCAGAAGACGTCATTCATAGTCACGCGATCCAGGAAGCGTATAGCTGCGAATTCAACTTCCTGGCCGGCGAAATTGCGCACCACGAGTCGGGAGATCACGTCCACACCCACCGGCCTGCGATCGTATCGCCGATGCCTCCGGCCGACCCTGAAGAAGAAGGGCGTTAGACGATGCTTGAATTTGAATTCATGCAGCGTGCGCTCGTCGCGGCAATTTTGGTCGGCGTGGTCTGCGGCTTGCTCGGCTTCTTCGTGATCTTGCGCAAGCTCTCGTTCATCGGAATCGGCATTTCTCATTCGGCACTCGGGGGTGTCGCAGTGGGTCTACTCCTTGGAATCCATCCGCTGCTCGCCGGCGGTGTCTTCGCCCTCGCGGTCGCGCTTGGCATCGCTTGGATGGGCCCCCGCACACGCCTCAGTGAAGACGCGATCATCGGTGTGTTCTTTTCGGCGTCGATGGCCCTTGGCGTCGTACTCTTCAGCCTGGAACGCGGATACCAACAAGACTTATTTTCCTACTTGTTCGGCAATGTGCTCGCGATTTCGACCGGCGAGCTCGTGGCACTCGCCGCGATCGGCGCGGGCATCGCACTCACAGTGGCAGCCGTCTTCAGACCTCTTTTGTTCGTGTCCTTTGATGAAGAAATCGCACGCGCCTACGGGCAGCGGGTCGACGGACTTAACGCCCTGCTCCTGATCCTTGTCGCGCTCACGGTCGTCATTGGCGTTCGACTCGTGGGCGTACTCTTGATCCAGGCGCTGCTCGTGATCCCCGCGGCTTCAGCTGCATTGTGGACCGCGAATTACCGAAGCCAACTCGCACTCTCGACGGCGTTCGGCGCCGCGTGTGGCGCGGTTGGACTCGCGCTTTCTTATCAGTTCGATATCGCCGCAGGCGGATCGATCGTGCTGGTTGCAACGGCAGTCTTCGCCGTGAGTGCGGTCGCTGGGAGCGCACGCGCCTGACCGAAGAGGGCTTGGGCTTAGGCGCCCATTTCTCGAAGCAGGCTTTCTTGCGCGAACGACGCGACCAACGCGCCATCTTCGCCAAAGACATGCGCTGTGCCAAAGCCGCGCGCCCCGCTGACGGTCGGGCTTTCGTGGTGCAGCAACAACCAAGCGTCAACACGTAGCGGCCGGTGGAACCAGATCGTGTGACTCGTAGCGGCGGCCAACAGGTTTACGTGGACGTCGACTTCGGACAGACCTTCGAACGGCCGAAGCGCTGTCCCGAGCAGACAAAGTGTTGCGCTATGCGCGAGTAACGCTTGATGAATTGGGAGTGTTTGATCCAAGGAAGGCGCGCGCATCCAAACACCGTACTCGGCGAGGCCCTGCGATTTCGACGACAAGTCGACCCCGGCCACTGACCGCGTTTCCCACGGAATCATGCTGAGTTCAACCGCGCTTGCGTCATCGGGCCCCCCGACGTCGGGCCTGGGCACTTGGTGTTCAAGCCCCTCCTCGTGCACACGCAATGAAACCTGCGCGGAATAGATCACCCTCCCCGCTTGTCGCGCAACGATCGTTCGCGCCGCAAAACTTCGTCCGTCTTGGATGGCACCGACTTCGAAATCTACGGGAGTTCCAGCGTCACCTTCGCGCACCAACAGGCTATGGACCGAGGTCACGGACTTGCCCGGTGCGCTCGCCGCTGCGATCACGATTGCCTGCGCGATCAATTGGCCACCGTAGATTCGGTGATATTGCATTTTTAAATTCGGGAGTGTGTAACGCCCCCCGTCCGTCACCGAGTAATCGAGGCAAGCAAGCAAGTCTTCGTATTGGATCAGTCGCATCGCGCAACCATACTTGAGCGCGTTGGCCCCAGCGACCTACGCGAACGCCTCGCCGCTAAGACGAGACGACCTATAATGGCTGGCCCCAAGAGCACTGAGCAACTCCTGCGAAAGGAAAGAGACTGGAAGGCTGGGAACAATCGCTCCTCGCGATGGGCCTCTCGAACGTGCAGTTCGCGGCGCTTACGCTGGTCGGCTTTGCGACAGCGATCCTCTCGGCCATCGTTGGCATGGCGGGAGGCATCACGCTGCTCTCCGTGATGTTGTTGTTCTACGACCCGCTGCTCGCGATCCCTCTCCACGGCGTGGTGCAGCTCGTATCCAATAGCTCGCGTGCTGTGATTCATCGCGAACATCTGCGTTGGAATCTGATCTGGCGCTATGGTGTGCTGCTCGTCCCTCTCGGTTTCATCGGCATTGAGATCTCTCAGCAGCTCCCGCCCTCGATCACCAAGGCAGCCATCGGACTCTTTGTATTGTTCGCCACCTGGGCTCCGAAGATGTTGCTCATGGGCGCCCACCCCGAAGACAGCGATCCCAACCGACGCTTCATCTTGCTCGGCGGTGCGGTCGGCGCCTTGAACACAACGATCGGTGCCACGGGGCCACTCATCGCGCCCTTCTTTTTGAATCTCGGGCTGACGCGCTTTTCGTTGATCGGCACCAAGGCCGCGTGCCAAGCACTTGGCCACGTCGCCAAGATCGTCATCTTTGGAGTCGTTGGCTTCGTCTACACCGCGTACGTGCCCCTTTTGGCGGCGCTATCTGCCAGCGCAATCATCGGGACGTACACGGGAACCCGTATCCTTCACGCCGTGAACGAGGTCTGGTTCATTCGACTTTATAAGACCGTGCTCACCCTGGTCGCGTTGCATCTGGTCATCGGCGAGATGCTTCCCGGATGATCAACCGGCCTAACAGCGCGAACAACCTTCGCGTGCTCTTCATTCATGGCCTCGAAAGCAGCCCAAAGAGCACCAAAGCGATGCTGCTCGCCCAACACTTCGACGCCCTCACGCCGGCGATGAAAACCGATGACTTCGAAGGTTGCGTCGAGACACAGACCCAAGCCTTAACAGACTTTCAGCCCGACGTCGTCATTGGATCGTCCTTCGGCGGTGGCGTCGCGGTCGCCCTGCTACAACGCGGGAGCTGGGCGGGGCCGACCTTGTTGCTCGCACAAGCGGCGCTCCGACAAAGCCAGCCGTGCGAACTCCCGGACAATGTGCCCATCTGGCTCGTCCACGGAACACGCGACGACATTGTGGATCCGGAGGACAGCCGCAAGCTCGCGCGCAAAGGAAGCCCCGCGCAGGTCCGCCTGATCGAAGTCGACGACGATCACCCGCTGCGCGGAAGTGTCGCCGACGGCTCGTTGATCGGCTGGGTCACGGCGCTCGGCGCACTACGGCCGCGGTCGTAAAACAAAGTAAGAGGCAAGAGCAACAGACGAGCGCAACAGGCCTAGAACGGAACGCGCACCGACACGTTCGCAGAATGGTTCGTCACGTCGTCGCCGAAGTAGCCGTCGTAACCGACCTCGACCGAAGTTGCCGTGTTCAATGGCTGGAACGCGAGGTGAGCACCAACTTCAACGCCCCCGGCCGAATCTTCCGCCTCGGCCTTGAAGCTTTCGGTCACACCCGGTGCGCCCTGCATCATCGCATTCTGGTCGCGATCGATGTCGCCGAACCCCTGACGCCATCCGACGCTTACGCCCGGAGACCAGACGCCGTCTGCCCATTCGAGCCAGTTCCCCGCGTAGCGGTACTTCAACAAGTTGGCTCCAAGGCGTACGCCACCGGTCAGCGAGACCACGTCCGTTTTGCGCGAACTCACGTCGAGATCAACCGCGCCAGCACCTGACTCGTCGACTGAATCTTCCTCAACGTGGGTGTAGTCGACCGTCGCGTTCGGCTCGACAACGAAAGGCCCGGCCTTGAGGCGATAGCCTGCACCCGCGGCCAGCGTCACGCGATCACTGTCATGCTTGCCCTTCGCACGTTCGTTCAAAAAATCGATCTTGCGGGTGGTTTCATGGAAGCCATGGCTGTAGGTGAGGGAACCGCGGGTCGTAACACCGAAGAATTCACCGCCCGCAGCAACCCCGAGATCAACGCTGTCGAAGTCGGCGTCCGCACCGTTGTCATGCTCGATGTCGATGCGCGCAAAGCCGATGTCCCCGCTCAACCAAAGCGTGTCGTCCCACCGATAATCGAAGCCCAACAGCACTCCGCCCCCCATGGATTCGTAACCCGAGGATTCGCCACCCTTGCGTTCTCGGATGTCGCCCGCCACCTTGGCCCAAGGCATGAAACCCGTCGTTCCACACGGTGAATCCGAAACAATTTCCGGCTGCGGCGTGTAGGTGTAACGATCACAGCGCATCGAGCGTTCCTGCAGCACGCGCTGTTGCACGCGACCCCAGGAAAGAACGCTGCTTGTGTGTGCGTCGTAGACTTCGGGGCTGGATTGAGCGAGTGCGGTGCGAAGGTCGCCGGCGCTCAGCAGATCGAGAGCGTTGGTGACGTCGCTAAATGCCGTCGCGGCCCCTGCCGAGCGCGCGTCTTCGAAGTAGTCGCCGACGTTGGCTTCGCTGTCCGATCGGGCAAAGTCACTGTAAATGAGCTCGCGCAGTACCGTCAATTCGTAGCTTTCGATCGCACCCACACCTGCGACAATGGCGGTCGAAAAACTAAACGCGGCGGAAACGGGAAACGTCTCGACATCAAAGCCCTCAGTCGTCCCCACGTCGGTCGCGATACCATCGCTCGCCGTGATGAGCGTGTAGGTGCCGTCCACGATCGTGCCGGTAAAGTCGACGCGCGAGGCTGCACCCGGTGCATCGTCTCCGGGGTCCTCCAAGTCTGCGCCAAGGTCGCGGCCAACCAGCGTCAGCTCGCCCGTCAATTCCAGGTGACTGTTGCTGGGATCCGTTGGACCTCCAGCCCCCAACTCAAAGACCATCACCGGAGCGGGAATCGCTGGGTCACCCGCTGTCGGAGGAGGCGCGCCACCATTCTGGATAAAGTTACTGGTTAGGCGAACGGTGCCCTCTGGAATAAACGCACCCGACTGCAGCACGATGTCATCCGTAAACGTCACGGTGTTATTTCCCGACGTCGAAACACGCCAGCGGTAGCCGTCCTCTTGAATGTCCGGACCAATCCGCAAAGCCTGAAACTCGGTTGCGGTCGACAGATCGACTACGCCTTCGACCTGCGTCGCGATCAGCCTGCGGTCGAGGTGCAATGTATCGACATCGGCGTCGACATCCGAAGCAATCGTCGGCAACGTTGCGCCGGATTCCAGAACGAACGTGTCAGCGCCAATACCTAGCTCGATCGATCCGGGCACCAATTCGTCGGTTGTGTTGTACACGACAACATCATCTCCCGCGCCTAGATCCACCACAGTGCCTGTAATACTACTGCCACTATTGAGGGTCAGGTTGTCGGCGCCGCCGCCTGCGATCACATCGCCCGTAATACTGGCGTTGATGAAAACCAAGATCTGGTCGTCGCCATCGCCCGCATCAATCGTGCCAATCGTCGCTCCGGGGCCAACGTTTACGAAGTCGGCCCCACCACCTAGATCTACGTCGCCCCTGAGCTCCGCATTATTGAGTACATCGATCTGGTCGACACCCGCACCGCCGTCCACGTCGCCGATCATCAATGCGTCATCGGACAGCGTAAAGACATTCGAGGCATCCGGGTCGTCTTCAGTTTGCCCAAGGTCGACATCGCCGTTGAATTCCGACGTGGCGTTCGAGTCGGGCGAGCCGATCGTAAACGTGTCGTCGCCGCGTCCAAGATCCACGTCTGCAAAGATCACTTGATCTCTGCCAGTGGTAAAACTGTCATCGCCCTCGCCAAGTTCGACCCTCGAGCCACCCGCGTCGACGCCGTAGCGAGCGCCTGCCTGCAGCCTCACCACGTCCGCGTCCTCGCCACCAACAATGCTCGACGTAAAGAGGGTCGTCGCATTCCCCCCTGCAACCGTGACGCTATTTACACCGTCGCCGAGGTCCAGCAGGCCGGAGCTTGCAGAGTCGGAACTAATGTCGAATATGTCTGCGTCCTCACCCCCGGTGTATGCGCCGGAGAAAGTCGCTTGATTTTGAATCGAAATGGTGTTGGTTCCAGCAACGGCCTCTACATCGCCGGCGTAGGTCGCCGCGTCGATCGTGAACGAATCAGTGCCGTCACCGAGGTTTACCCCGCCCGACAAAGTCGTGGTCGAGCTGAGAAAACTGATGTTATCCGCTCCAGCACCAGCATCAATCGTACCCTCGTAGCTCGCGTCCGCGTCGATCGTCAGGGTGTCATTGCCGTCACCAAGGCTGATGTTGCCGGTGACCGTGGCGCGGTCGGTGATCGAAACCGTGTCAGCCCCCACCCCACTCGTGAGATCTGCTGAGTACGTGGCGTCCTCGTCGATCGTAAAGAGGTTCGTTCCGTCACCGAGGTCGACGTTGCCCGTGACTAGGGCTCGGTCGGTAATTGAAATCGTGTCCGCCCCGGCCCCACTCGTGAGAATGGCCGAGTACGTGGCGTCTTCGGCGATCGTAAACGAATCCGCGCCGTCTCCCAGATCAATCGCTCCGCCAACGATGGCGTTATTGGTGATATTCACAGCATCGACATCG
This sequence comes from Myxococcota bacterium, assembly GCA_041891195.1. Classification (GTDB taxonomy): domain Bacteria; phylum Myxococcota_A; class UBA9160; order UBA9160; family UBA4427; genus DUBZ01. The sequence continues at coordinate 10,299 of JASDVE010000166.1, forward strand.
GCCCCGCCCGTGATGTTTCCGGTCAGCTCCGCGTCGTCGTTGATGTTGAAAGTGTTCGTTCCATCACCGAGGTCGACGTTGCCGCCCGCGGTCGCGCTCCCGTCGATCGTGACCGTGTCGTCGCCGTCACCTAGGCTCATGTCGCCCGTAAGCGTCGACGCCGTTCCCGTGAGGGTCACGGTGTCGTTTCCATCACCCGCGGTGATCGTCCCGGAATGGTCGGCCGTGGTATTGATCGTGAGCACGTTCGCACCCGCCCCCAAATCGATATCACCCGTGACCGTCGAATCGTCCGTAATTGTGACCGTGTCGACATCGGCACCACCCGTGATCGTGCCCGTAAGATCGGCGGTACCACTGATGTCGAATTGATTGGTTCCGTCTCCTAGGTCGACATTGCCCGTCGCGGTCGCATCTTCTTGGATCGTCACGATGTCGTCGCCGCCACCAAGGCTCATGTCGCCCGTAAGCGTCGACGCCGTTCCCGTGAGGGTCACGGTGTCGT
>JASDVE010000166.1:10903-17027 GCA_041891195.1 Myxococcota bacterium
TGTCGAATTGATTGGTTCCGTCTCCTAGGTCGACATTGCCCGTCGCGGTCGCATCGTCTTGGATCGTCACGATGTCGTTACCGGCACCAAGGATTATGTCGCCCGTGAGCGTCGACGTATTGGAAAGCGTGACGGTTTCGTTGCCAACGCTGCCCTGAATCGCGACGGTGCCGGTGCCAGACGTGGTGATCTCGCCGGTGCCGGTGTTGTTCACGATGTTATTCGCTGCAGCGTCGGTGCCACTGAACAAGATGGCCGCGCCGGTGGCTCCGCTGCCTCCCTGGATCACGCCAACGCCTTGATTCGTCACAGTTGCGTTGTTCCCGGCTTCGACGCCCTGGCTATCGTCAGCAGTCGCGGTGATGGTTCCGTCGTTCACGACCGTGCTGTCTTCGAGCAGCAGGATAGCTTCAGTCGCCAAGCCGTGTGCGACGTCGAACCCGGGGGCTACGACGACGTCCACTTCGTCGACGGCTGCGGCGTAGCCGTCCGTTTCATTTGCGGTGTCACATACAACCGGCGTGCGCCCCGCGACCGGCGGACCTTCGACGCACTGCGCCCAGACGGGCCCCGCACCCAAAGAGCACCCAATGACAACTAGAATTCCCGCCAACTTCACTGTATTCAGCACGCTCAATTCCCTTCTTCGTTACAACAGTTCTGGCCGTATTCTGCGATGGTGTACCCAGCCGCAAGCAGCCCTTTGACAGCGCCGGATGACGAAAAACACTGTAACCGCGCTTCGATAGCACACCGAATGCCTTGTTCGGCGCAACGATCCGCCGGGATGACAAGTAAATAGAACGACATCCCGCTTGCGGGGGTTTCGGCCCCAGTCCGCGCCCCCCGAGACTTGAAGATGCGAGCCGAAGCGGGTCACGCTCGCGCTAGCGTGCCCGCTCACTGCGTTGCACCCCACCATCACGCGCAAACGAGAAGCCAGCCCTATGAAACTCGAGGTTCGCCAAGCTACCCGCGACGACATTCCCATGCTCGCAGAAGTCGTGATGCTCGCTTCCCGATCCCACATGCCGACCGGCATCTTCGATCTGACGATCCTCACCAACGACGAAGACCGACTCAAAGCCGTTTGCGCGACCCTCAGCACAGAACAACGCTCATGGTGTCACTACGAAAATTTCTTGGTCGCCACTGTCGACGGCGAACCCGCCGCCGCACTTTCGGGCTACGCCGCCTACGACGAAACTTTGCTCCCGATGGAGAAGGCGTTCATTGCGGGTTATCAAGCGATCCACATGACGGACGAACAGATCGGCGCCGCGTTTCAGGCAAGTCTCGTCTTTCTCACGGTCAGCAGTGACGATGAACAAGATGCCTGGATCATTGAGTGGGTCGCGTGCCTCGACAAGTTTCGACGTCGGGGATTGGTCCGTGAGCTCTTGGTCGCGGTCCTCGAACGCGGTCGCGAACGGGGACATTCGCTTTCGCAGATCGGAATTTTATCGGGCAACGTTTCTGCACAGCGTGCCTATGAAAACGTCGGGTTCATTCTGGAATACGAAAAAACACACCCCGACTTTCAGGAAGCAATCGGTTGCCCGGGTTTAACCCGTTTATTGCGCCGAGACGAATCGTGAAGAGAAGACCTGCCGGTGGCCCTCTCCTCCCCTGTGCTATCGAATCGCCAATCCAATGGCGCCAACCGCACGGGAGCCCCTCATGGAAATGCTCGAAGAGATCGGCCCATCAGAATCGAAGTTCATCGCGGCACAACGGATGTTCTTCATCGGAACCGCGCCTCTTTCTGGTGGGGGCCACGTCAACGTGTCGCCCAAGGGTTATACGAGCTTCGCGCAACTCGACTCGACACGAGTGGCCTACATCGACTTGGGTGGCAGCGGGATCGAAACCCACGCGCATCTGCGAGAGAACGGTCGCATCTGCATCATGTTCTGCGCCTTCGAAGGCAGCCCACTCATCCTTCGGGTGTATGGCAAAGGCCAGGGCCATCAATACGGAACACCGGGGTTCGACGCGTTGCGTTCTCACTTTCCGGAGATCGACGTGCCGGTGCGAGGCATCATCGAAGTAGAAGTCACGCTGGTCCATCGATCCTGTGGATGGGCTGTACCGAAGTTCGATTTCATAGAAGAGCGCAGTCGTTTGAAGGAACACAACGCCAAACGCACCCAAGAAGAACATATGACAAGACGCATCGCGACCAACGGCAACAGCATCGACGGGCTCCCCGGCCTCGAAGCGCTTTGACAAAGGCCCGACGAACATGAAAGCATGGCAAATCCAGCAGCTCGGTGAGCCCGCAGAGGCGATCGCCCTTGCAGACGTCCCGGTCCCCGAACCCGCCGACGCCGAGGTCCGCATTGCGGTCGACGCCACCGCGATCAGCCTACCCGACGTATTCATGTGTCGAGGGACGTACGCGTTTCGGCCCGAGCTTCCATTTATACCGGGCCAGGAAGTTTCAGGCGTCGTGGTCGCCGCGGGAAAAGACGCAAAAACACCGGTCGGCAAGCGCGTCATGGCAGTGACGTCCTTCTTCCGCGGACATGGCGGCCTCGCGGAACAGGCGCTTGCCCTCGACATCGCAACCCATCTCGCGCCCCAAGAAATGGACTATGCAGAAGCCGCTTGTTTTTCGATCTCGTACCAGACGGCTTACATCGGGCTTGTCACCCGGGGTGAGATCAAGCCCGGAGAAAACCTAGTCGTGTTGGGTGCGGCGGGCGGAACCGGTACTGCAGCCATTCAACTCGGGTGCGCCCTCGGTGCGCGTGTGATCGCGGTTGCGGCCGGAGAAGAGAAAGCGGCGCTATGTCGCAAGCTCGGTGCCGACACGGTGATCGACCACACCCAAGTCGGAATCACCGAGGGCATCAAAGAAGCCACCCACGGTCAGGGCGCCGACTTGGTTTATGACCCGGTTGGGGGTGATGCTTGTAAGGCCGCGTCACTTGCGATGGCCAGCGGCGGGCGCATCCTGATCATTGGCTACGCCAGTGGCAGTTACTACGACCCGCCCACAGCGCACCTCATCATGAACAACACATCGATGGTGGGCGTTTATGTCGGCGCGTATTCAAAGCCGTACACATCCGAAGTCAGCGAAGCCCTTCTCTCACTTTGGCGCGCCAAGAAGATCCGCTCTGTCGTGACCAAGCGCGTGAGTTTCGAAGATGTTCCCAGCGCCCTCGAAGACATTGCAAACCGACGCGCAACGGGAAAGATCGTCGTCTGTGACTCGCCCTAGCGCGGGCGAGAGATCGCACGCACTCAGTCAGCACAATGTTCGACTCATGATCGCCTTTCGCGCGACCTCCCGGGCTGTCATGTTCGCGCCGTATCTGTTTCATTTCGTGACCGCGACCCGTGGCCTCACTGTGCTCGAGTTTGGGATGCTCCAGAGCATCTACTACTTCGTCGCCGTTTCGCTCGAAGTGCCATCGGGCGTCGTGGCCGATCGCTTCGGACGCAAACACACGATCGTGCTGGGATCGATACTGGCGTTTTCAGGCAGCATCCTCCGAATCTTTGCCTTCGACTTTTGGGTCTTCGCCATTGCGGAAGTGCTCTTCGCTACAGCGCTCGCCCTCGTAAGCGGCGCGGACGCGGCCATGCTCTACGACTCACTCGACGCAGACGGTCGGAGCCACGAATACCCTCGCTACGAGGGCCTGGTGCAATCGTCATGGCTCGCCGTCACCGCCGTTGGAATGCCGCTCACCGACTATTTCCTCGTACGCGGTGACGACCCAACGCTGGCATTCGCAGCAACGGCCGCGATGTCGCTCATTTCGGTGGGCTGTGCGTTGGCGATGATCGAACCGCCCATGCACAAACGTCTCGGCATGCGAGAGATCACGGCGGGTGCGCTGCGCGACGTCGTTGAAATTCCAGGCATCTTGAGACTCCTCGCGTATAGCGCCGGCGTGTTCATGCTGTTGCGGGCGGCCATCATTCTGTTCTTCAACCCCACGTTGAGCGACAAGGGCGTGCCGGTGGCTTTGTTCGGCACGGCACTCGCGATTGTAAACGTGGCGGGAGCGGTGGTGGCATGGCGATCCCATCGCATCATGGATCTTGTTGGCGAGAAGTTGTTTTTGTTCCTCATGCCTGCATCGATGGTGGCAATGTATGTGTTGATGGTCCCCGCCAACGCGCCGGTCGCGGTCGCGCTGTTTTGTGTACAAGGTGCAGTCTTGGGCGCCTACCCGATGGCGGTACGTTCCATGCTGAACCGCCTGGTTCCATCGGCACAAAAACGCGCCACCACGCTGAGCATCGAATCCCTCGCGTGCCGCTTGTGTTACGGGATCGCCGTGATCTTCTTGGCCTGGACCCTCGACGTGCTGAGCGTCAACCAGGCGTTGCCCGTTGTGGCTGCGATCTGCTGCATTCCATTCCTACTGATGGCAGTACTCCCCCGGGCACTCAAAACCTCTGAGCCTTGAACCGCCCAGACGAGGTTTGGTTCTTCGCGGGTCGACGGGCTGAGTTATCGTCCTCGCAACAGCTCGCAGGCCCGAAACGAGCTTCAAACTCAGACTGGAGGCACCGATGAGCGACACAGCCCGAAACGAAGTCGATCCGTGGCGATTTGCCGGAGGCTTCCTCAAAAACGTGCTGTCGAGGTCCATTCCCGCCCAACCCACCCACGCCGAAATCCCCTGGGCTCCTGTCCGCAAACCGCTCAGCGAGTGCAAGGTCGCCCTGCTCACCACCGCGGGTGTCTCGATGAAAACCGACGCACCGTTTGACATGGACTACGAGCGCAATAACCCCACCCGCGGCGACTCGAGCTTTCGGAAACTGCGCGGCGACGCCACTTCGCAAGACATCGACGCAAACCATCTCCACATCGACACGGGCTACATCGAACGCGACCTCAATGTCGCCCTGCCCCTGGCCCGTCTCGACGCGCTCGTCGCGGCGGGCGAAGTCGGAGCCTCGGCGCAGACCCACTATTCCATCATGGGTTTTCAGGGCAACGACTCCAGCAAACTCGAAAACGAAAGCGCGCCGGCGATCGCCGAAGCGTTGATCCGCGAGGAGGTCGATCTATTCCTGCTCGCCCCGGTCTGACCGGACTGCTGCCGGTCCGTGGGACTGGTCGCGCGAGTGGTCGAAGCCGCAGGCATTCCGACCGTTACCCTGAACATGATCTGGGCGTATCAGAACCTCGTCGGGATGCCCCGCATCGCCGCTGTCGAACATCCGTTCGGCCGACCCTATGGAGACGTGGACGATGTCGAAACCCAGACATCCGTCATGCGCTCGGCGCTTTGCATTTTCGAGAGTGCGAAGGCTCCGGGCTCCATCGAACACTTGCCTTATCGCTGGCACGAAGAGCCCAAGGAAACCAAATGGCATCCCTCCGAGCCTTCTCCCATCATCGCCTTGATGAAGAGTCGAAAAAAGCAGTGAAGCCGCAGCGCGAAACGAATTCGGGAAATCCGGTGTGACCAAGCGCAGCAAGAATAAAGTTGCGGAGTCGCTGGCCGTGCGCCTGACATGACCGGAAGAAACATCAAGTTCTTCTTTAGTGCAGTATGGATCGCGGGCATTGCGGCTGCGTTCATGTGGTGGATCGAGAGCGGACTCGAAGTTGCGGAGATCCCCGACCAACTTCACGCGTGGCTCTCGGAGTTCGGACTTTTTCGCGCCGCGCTGATCTACGTCATCCTGTACACCATTCGTCCGTTGATTCTGTTCCCAGCAACGGTATTGACTGTCGCATCGGGTCTCATCTTTGGACCATGGCTTGGCATTCTATTTACCATCATCGGCGAAAACGCCAGCGCAAATTTCGCCTTCCTGATCGCCCGATGGTTGGGAGGCAATTGGATCAACGACCGCGAAACCGGACGTCTGAAAGACTGGGATGCCAAGCTCCGGGACAATGCGATGACGACCGTGTTGATCATGCGGCTCATCTACATGCCCTTCGACGCAGTCAACTATGGCTGTGGCATGACATCGATGCGGCATCGGGACTATTTCGTCGGCACGTTTCTCGGCATCATGCCGGCGTTGGTCACCTTCGTGCTTCTCGGGGGCGCGGGAGCGGCCGGCGTCGAAAATCGGCTCTTGCTGTTTGGCAGTGCGCTTGTATTTTATGTGCTTGGCCTCGTCGCCGCCGCGGCGC
>JASDVE010000166.1:17037-21061 GCA_041891195.1 Myxococcota bacterium
CTCCGGCCGAAGACACCGCGGCGTAGGCCTGGCATCGACATCGCGGGAGCTGGACTTGGCGATTGTCTAAAAGTCGATGCTCGAAAGCCCGGGTTTGATTACCGCTTCGAACTGCGAAATAAATTCATTCGGGTCGCTCAGCATCGAAAAGACGAAATGGCGCGCACCCGCACGGGCAAAGTTTTGCATCTGCTCGAGACAATCTTCGGGCTTGCCGAGCAAGCAGTACTTCTGCGCGGCGTCCCGAAAGGGGCGGTTGTAAATCATCTGCAGCAGAGAGGCCGCGCGGTCGAGCGCCGCTTCGTAGTCGTCGTCGAGCACTGTAAACAAAAACGCGGTGGACTCGAAGGGCACGTCTTTGCGTCCCGCTTTGGTCGCATGTTCGGCGATCAGCCCCATGTTGTCCTTGTACTGTTCCGCCGAGCACATGTGCGAGATGTAACCGTCTCCGAGCTGGCCGGCGCGACGAAACGACGGAGCCTTCCGGCCGCCAACAATGATCGGCGGCCCACCCGCTTGCACGGGCTTTGGGTTCAATGAAACGGGGCCGAATTCGAAGTGGTCCCCCTTGTAAACGACTCCGTCTTCACTGAAGAGTTTGCGCATAATCTCGATGCCTTCGTCGGTGCGGCGCCCCCGTTCTTCCAACGGCACTCCGGTCGCCTGAAACTCGGGCGGAAACTCGCCGCCAACCCCCACGCCCAGCGTGACCCGGCCATTCGAAAGTACGTCGAGGGTCGAGACAACCTTGGCACTCGTGGTTGGGTGTCGTAGCGGCACGAGGTATACGCCCGTGCAGAGCCGCAGACGCTCGGTCACGGCGGCGACGTAGGTGAGAAGCGTGAGCGATTCCATGATCGGGATGTGGAAGGAAATGTGATCGCCTGCCCAAACCGAATCGAAGCCGGCAGCTTCCATGGCTTGTGCGAGTTCGCGCACGGCAGCCGGATCCTGTCCGGCCATCACCATGCCGCAGCTCAGTTTGTTAGGGAGAATGAGCGGTTCGTACATTGGAACTCCGATCGTGATTCTTGCCTGGTTTATATCGAGTGGGTGCCATCGCTGAGCAAAACAGGCCGCTCGCACATTCGTATCGTAACAAGATTCTTGCTATTTCTTGCATCCGTCCAAATGCCGCGCGCCATCCATTCGCCGCGCGTTTTAGCCATCATGAATACCATCACCAACAACACGATCAGGATGCCCCGATGAAGGTTTATACGACTGCCCCGCTCGAAGATCCGCGCGATGCGCGCACCGCCTACACCCGTCTCGAAGAGATCGGCTACGACGGCGCATTCAGCTTTGAGGCCAAGCACGACCCCTTTCTTCCCCTTGTCCTTGCGTCGGAAAACACGTCGACCCTGCGACTGGGTACTGCGATCGCCATTGCGTTTGCGCGAAACCCGATGAACCTCGCGAACCTCGCTTACGGGATGCAGAGCATTAGCGGCGGGCGCTTTGTTCTTGGCCTCGGCTCGCAGGTCAAGCCTCATATCGAAAAGCGTTTCAGCATGCCCTGGTCGAAACCCGCGGCGCGGATGCGCGAAATCGTGCTTGCGATTCGCGCGATCTTCGACGCCTGGGAAGGCAAAGCGAAACTCGACTTCCGCGGTGAGTTCTACCGGCATACAATCATGATCCCGGCGTTCGATCCCGGTCCGAACCCTTACGGTCCACCTCCAATCGTCACCGGCGGTTTCGGGCCGCTCATGACACAGGTTGCGGGCGAAGCCGCCGACGGTTTTATCGCGCACCCGTTCAACAGCCGCAAAGCGTTGCTCGAAAACACGATGCCAGCCCTGGAAGCGGGGCTCGCCAAGAGTGGTCGCAAGCGCGAAGACATCGAGATCATTGCTGCGACACTCACCGTCACCGCACCGAGTAGCGACGAGCAAGAGTTCGAAGCCTCGAAGCTTGCTGCACGAAAGCAGCTGGCCTTCTACGGCTCCACACCGGCGTACCGCCCGACTCTCGACTGTCACGGTTGGGGCGACTTGCACCTCGAACTCAATCGCATGTCAAAGGAAGGCAAGTGGGACGACATGACGCACTTGATCAGCGATGAGATTCTCGAAACGATTGCCGTCGTTGGGCCGCGCGAAGACATTGCCGCCCGCATCCACGAGCGACTCGGCGGGATCGCGGACGGCGTCAGCTTGACGCATAACCGCGCTCCCGATCCGGCCCAGTGGGCAGACATCGTTCCGAGGATTCAAAAGTTCATATAGTTGATCATTGAGTTGGTGACGTCGTTAGCGTTGGCTGTGTCGTTGGCGATGTCGTTGGCTGTGTCGTTGGCGGCGTACCGCGCGCTGTCCTTCTCAGCACGGCGCAAAACCGAACGTCGCTAACGAGATCGATTCGAACCTTCGACGTCGGGCCGTTCGACTTGGGGGTCCGGTGTCACGTCGACAATGGGCCCGCCCGGCGGTACGCCATTGCCAAACGCTGCGCCCCCCGACATGTCCGCGTACTGGACATGCACGCGATTTTCAGCGACCGCCTTTTCGAAGCGCCGCACGATCTCCTTCTTTACCAGCGCGCGAAACCCGGGGGCCAGGCACAAAAAGCCGAACGCATCGGTGAGCACCCCCGGCGTCACGAGCAGGGCCGATGCAACCAGGATCATGATCCCATCGACAAGGGATTCGGTGGGCATCTTGCCGCCCGCCACTTCCTGCTGCACGTGAGAAAGCACGCGTAATCCCTGGTTTCGCGCCATCGATGCGCCCACAACCCCGGTAAGCACAATAAGACCGATCGTCTCGACCGTCCCAATCCGCTTGCCGACCTCGATCAGCAGCATGAGTTCGACGGCAGGCAAAACGATAAATAGAAGCAATAGGTTTCCCATCTGAGAAGGATCGCACACCGGATCCGGTGCATGCACGCGGAAGCGGCATTGGGGCTAGATGCGCGCTATCTAGTGGCCCGTGAAAGCGCCCGGTGACGAACAGGGACGCCGCGCCTCGTGCATCAAAACGCCCGCGACGTGCGACACCCCCATCCCGGGACCCACCCCAATAAACCCATTGAAATACCGGTGTGCCTCGCCGGGGAGAGCAACATGAAGGGCCTCAAGCCGGGTCAGCCGATCCTCACCGTTTCACATCTCAAACGGAAGTTCGGCGACCGAAAAATTCTCGAAGACGTGAGCTTCAGCCTGCTGCCGGGGGACCGAGTTGGCGTGCTGGGGGTCAATGGCGCGGGCAAGTCGTCCATGATGCGCATCGTCGCCGGACACGACCCTGACTTCGAAGGCGTATGTACGCCAGCAAAGGGTGCAACGGTTGGCTACGTACCCCAAGAGCCCGTCCTCGACCTGGAGAAGACGGTTCGTGAGAACGTCGAACTCGCCGTCACAGACACGCGTAACTTGATCCTGAGATACGAAGAGATCCTGAAGCTCTGGGAAGACCCCGAAGTCCTCGAGAGCGAAACAAAGACCAATGCCCTGCTCGAAGAGCAAGGCGAGGTGCAGGACACCCTCGAACACCGCGACGCCATGGACCCGTCGAAGCTCGATGCGAAGGTCGAGATGGCGATGGCTGCGCTCAGACTCCCTCCAGGCGACAAGACCACCGGAAACTTGTCCGGCGGCGAAAAACGCCGCGTGTCTCTCTGCAAGGAACTCCTGGCTCAGCCCGACCTCTTGATTCTCGATGAACCGACAAACCATCTCGACGCCGACACCATCACCTGGCTCGAGAATTATCTCGCAAATTACAGCGGCACCTACATGCTGGTGACCCATGATCGTTACTTCCTCGATCGCGTTGCGAACCGCATGATCGAAGTCGCGCACGGCAAAGTGAAGTCGTATGTTGGCAACTATTCGAGCTTCCTTGAGGCCAAGGAAATTCAGGAAGATGTTCAGGACCGCACGGACGCCAACCTCAAGAAGGCCGTCGCCCGTGAGTTGGAGTGGATCCGTTCGACTCCACAAGCGCGCCGCACCAAGTCGAAGGCCCGCATCGCGGCATACGACCGGTTGGTCGAAGACGCTTCGAAGATCATCCAC
>JASDVE010000166.1:21071-24890 GCA_041891195.1 Myxococcota bacterium
CCGCTCAAGAACTCGACTTACGCATCCCGTTTGGACCGCGGCTGGGAGGCAAGGTCGTTTCGACCCGCGACGTCACCAAGGGCTTCGACGGCAAAACCTTGATCAAAGACCTGGACTGGGACGTCCCCCCCGGTGCCATTGTCGGCATCACGGGTGCCAACGGCCTTGGCAAGACGACCCTCATCAACATGATTACTGGACGCGAACAACCCGACAAAGGCGAGATCGACGTCGGGCAAAATACCAAATTCTGTTATGTCGATCAGAACCGCCAAGAACTCGACCCGGAAAAAACGGTGTACGAAGAAGTATCCGGCGGTTCCGAGATCATTGAGTACGGCGATAAAGAGCTGTCGGTTCGCCACTACCTCGCACGCTTCCTCTTTACCGGTGCGATTCAGCAGACCCCGGTGGCAAACCTTTCGGGGGGTGAACGCGCTCGGGTTCAGTTGGCAAAGAGCCTGCGTCAAAGCTCCAATTTCATCATCCTCGATGAACCCACCAATGATCTCGACCTGATGACGTTGCGCGTGCTTGAGGAAGCCCTTGGCGCCTTTCCCGGCTGCGCGATCGTGATCACCCATGATCGCTATTTTCTCGATCGCGTCGCGACGCATATCCTCGGGTTCGAAGGCGACTCGCGCATTGAATACTGCACGGGCTCCTGGGATGTCTATTCCGAACAGCGTGCCGCTCGGGAAGCTGCGGGCGAAGGCCAGTCAAAGGCGTTCAAGCATCGCCGCATCGAACAGGCGCACTGAGGCGAACGCTTGACAGAAGCGCAACCTCACACTCAAGGCTTGACCACGCCGAAACCGATCGACTTTGTTGCACCCGCATTTCGTGTGCGGGCACCGTGGTGGGGCGCAGACCTGCAGACCCTGCGCAATGTGATCATCGGCTCGCGCGCAAAACCCCAAGTCTCGATTAAGGCGCGGCTGTCGTTCCCCATGTCCGACGACACCGGTGATGTACTTGCCGCCGCCTTCACCGAGCCCCTGCAAAGGGTCGCCGGCACTCCGCTCGTCGTCTTGCTTCATGGCCTATCGGGTTCTGAAGACAGCGCGTACATGTTGACGAGCACACGCTTCTGGTCCGAACGCGGCTACCGAGTGCTTCGGCTCAACCTGCGCGGCGCGGGCCCCTCTCGCGAACATTGCTTACAGCAGTACCACGCTGGACGGACGCAGGACTTACGCGACGTCCTCCGCGGCCTTCCCGAAAATGAGTTGGTTAACGGCCTCATCCTCGTTGGCTATTCGCTTGGCGGCAACATGCTGCTCAAATTCATGGCGGAATTCGGCTGCGAATTTCCGATCGTGGCTTCAGCGTCAGTTTCGGCACCAATCGATCTCGCCGCCGCATCTCGCCGTTTTCTAGACGCGCGCAACTGGGTCTACCACCAACATCTATTGCGAAACATGAAGCACGAATGTTTCGGAGGGCCCGTCGCCGTTTCGGACGAAGAACGCGAAGTCATTCTTTCCTGTCGCACCATTTTGGAGTTCGACGAGCGCATCGTCGCACCGCGCAACGGTTTCCAAGACGCCGCGCACTACTACCACGAAAACCACGCCCGGCGGTACCTGGGGGAAATCACAACCCCAACACTCTTAATCCACGCGCGAAACGACCCTTGGATTCCCGCCGACGCCTATACGAGCTACCCGTTCGCCGACAACCCGCAGCTGCACCCAGTGCTAACACCGAGCGGTGGACATGTCGGTTTCCACGTGCGAAATGAATCCGAGCCATACTACGACCACTGCATCCACGCCTTCGCGACGAAGGTCATGGCGTAGCTAGCGCCCCGCCGCTCAACTTCCGAAAAGGGCCACAGCGCTCACTGTGGTAGGCTAGACAACTTCATGTCTATTCGCGTTGCAACCCTCAATGTCTGGTCGCTGCCCGCTGGCCTCGCAAAGCACAAGCCGCAGCGCATGCGAGCTATCTACGAACGTGTCGCGGAGCTCAACCTCGACGTCGTCGCGTTTCAGGAAGTCTGGACCCAAGAATCTCTCGACGCCCTTGTCGCGGGGTCCAAGCGAGCGGGTTTCGAGCACACTTGGCACAACCCCGAACCCGGGAGCGGGAGCGGCCTGCTCGTCATCTCGAAACTTCCCATCGTAAAAACACACTTCGAAGCATTCAAAGCGAAGGGACATCCAGAGCGCCTAAACCACTTCGATTACTACTCGGGCAAAGGCATTGCCCTTGTCACGGTCGAAGCTCCGTTCGGTGCCGTCACCCTGCTCAACACCCACCTGCACGCGAACTATGCCCCTGCACAAAGTGTTGACGAGTACAAAGGCATTCGCGCCGTTCAAGTTCTTCAACTCGTCGCTTCCGTCGCAAAATTGCGTACGCCGTTGATCGCGCTTGGCGATTTCAACCTTGAAGAGACCGAGACGAGTTACCGGATCCTACTCGGCCTCAGTGGCCTGCGGGACACCGCGGTGGATCTCGGCGTTGTCCAGCCCACCTGGATCTCGGAGAATCCGTATCAGACCTTCGGGGAGAGCGACAAACGCATCGACTACATCTTCTGCCGAGATGGTCACCAGCAAGGCATCGAGCCCCGCAAGATGTCCCGCGAATTTGCGGAGGTCTTGGACTTTGACGGCGTCGCGGGCGGATACTCCGACCACGCGGGTCTCGTCGCAGAGTTTGCCCCGGTGCCCGCGCGCACCGTCATTCACCCAGACCACGACGCTGCTCTTGCGCTTGCTGCCGGGCTGATCGACGAAGGGCGCGCAATTGCGACTCAGCGTCAATTTGACCAGCGGCTCGCAAGCGGCGGGGCTCTCGCGGTCGGGATCGCGACCTACCATACGGCGCGCCTTGCAGCGCAAAACCGCCGTCGCTTCCTAAAGAACGTGTTGGGCTTTGCTTCTAGCGCAAGCTTCGCGATCCTCGCGGGTAACCTGGGGTTGAGTGAATGGATCAATCCCAAAGAAGTCGCCTTCTACGATGACGCGGAACAACAGCTGGCCCGGATCCAAGCTGATCTACGGAGAAACTAACCATGCAAGGATTCATCACAGCACTCAGTGCGGGCCTCGCCGTCGCGATCGCTCTTGGTTGTGCAACCGATCGCCAGACTCCCGAGGTCGACGCTGAAGCCGCGTCTCTGCGGCACTTGCCGGCGGGCAGTGTGATTGGAAACCAAGGTCAGTACGGAGGCTATCAATGGCGCGGCATTCCATACGCCCAGGCACCGGTGGGCGATCGGCGTTATCGCGAGCCCGCACCGCTCGATCCGTGGAAAGGGACCCATGAGGCGCTGTCGTTCGGGGCGTCCTGTCCTCAGTTCGCATCGTCGACCGGGGGCGACGCGTCTGCCCCTGACGGCGAACTCACAGGGAGCGAAGACTGCCTCTTTCTAAACGTGTATGCCCCGGCAATGAGTGCGACTTCGTCAGGCGGAAAGCAAAACCCGTTGCCGGTGATGTTTTGGATCCACGGGGGCGGCAACGTCAACGGCTCGACTGCCTTCTATGATGGGAGCAGGCTCGCCGCGGAACAGGGTGTCGTGGTGGTGACGGTAAGCTACCGCCTCGGTTTCTTGGGTTGGTTCGCGCACCCTGCCCTGCGCGCGGACGCAACCGCGGCCGGAGCTTCCGGAAACTTCGGCACCCTCGATCTCATTCGCGCGCTCGAATGGCTACAAGAAAACATCGGCGCCTTTGGCGGAGACCCGGACAATGTCACGATCTTCGGCGAGTCGGCGGGTGGATGGAACGTTGTGAGCTTGCTGGCGTCTCCGCTCGCGAACGGAAATTTTCATCGCGCAATCGTACAAAGCGGTCTCACTTGGAG
>JASDVE010000167.1:0-5237 GCA_041891195.1 Myxococcota bacterium
TGAAGACGCTGAGTTCTTGACAATGTATCCAGAGGCTCCCGCACGCAGGACTTCCTCTACATACGTTCGGCTTTCGTGCATGGAGAGCACGAGGACCTTTGTCTGGGAGCCGCGCTTGACAATGCGGCGCGTTGCGTCGATGCCCGAAAGGCGTGGCATCCAGATATCCATAATGACGATGTCCGGTTTTTTTTCCAACACCATCTTCACCGCTTCCTCGCCATCAGCGGCCTCGCCAATGACCGAAAAGTCAGCTCGCCCCTCCAAGAGCTTCACCAAACCTTCTCTCACAATTTTATGGTCGTCCGCCACGACTATCGTCGTCATATTTCTCCCCCCATCCACGTTATGTCGTGGTTGCTGGAGAAGTGAAGATAGGGGTACCAACCGCATCGGGTATAGGGCCTTTACCCAAAACCTTTGGTAGGAAGCCCTACTTATCGTCATTTGAGATTTGATTGTTCTGAGATTGTCGAAGACGCATTACCGTTCGCAGGCTCTACCGACATCGCCGAAAAAACCGTCAAAAACCTAATATCATTCAGGTTTTTTAATTTTCCGTCAACAACTGAGCGACACAATATGAGGTTTGTCCAATTGGTTTGATCGTGCGACATCGGTAATATGTACGGGGATCTCGTGAGCTACCCGAGTTAAGAAACTCAGTGTTTTCTCGTTTCGAGGCGATATTTCACGGCCATCAAAGTAGTTTCCCCGGCATAGAGTCAATCAATTGTATTCAAAAGCCCACATAATGCGGAGTCAAATGGTACCGAGTCAGCATAGGTTTCTGTTGGAGGAACAGACCTAAATCTAACCCCAACTCCAAACTCGAATTGGCTCACGCGCTTGTGACGGTTTCATTCTCACTCGCCAAATCACTTGGAAGCGTGACCTCAGAAACCTAGTCGGGAATCGGACCCTGGCCCTCGCGTACGACTTCAATTTCTTCGCGTCCCGCGCGGAGAATCGTTGATGGGTTAGGCCACATAGGGCCGGCATCCAAGACAAAGTTCACGTCCCCGCGATGGATACGTTCGAGGAGTTCGGGGTCCTCGGTGTCGGGTTCTTCGTCCGCAGAAGAGACGGAACCTACAAGCAACGGTTCACCAACGAGATCAACCAACATGCGACAAACAGCATTGTCGGGCATGCGCAAGCCAATTTCGTGATCACGATTTTTCATCGCACGCGGTACGTCGATGGATGCCTTCAATACGATCGTATACGGCCCCGGCAAAATGCGACGGGCCATCCGAAACACCCGGTTATCCATCACACCATAAGTTCCGAAATCGACGATCTCATTCACCATCATCGCAAGCGGCTTCTTCGACTTCGCTGCGATCGACTTGAGTTGGCGAAGTTTCGTAATACCCTTCGCACTCGAAAGTGCGCAACCAAATGCGTACCCGGTGTCGGTTGGGTAGATGGCAACTTCGCCCTTCTTCAGTGCGTCCACGACGGGCTGAAGTTTTCTTGGCGCGGGTCGATCAATGTCAACGTCTAGTCGCATCGTCTAAGTATCCCGACAGGCAAAGCTCACGTAAAGCGCAACAAAAATGCAGCGGCCAGACGCGTATCACGCGTCGATGAATTCGCCGTTCAACAAGTTCGCAAAAGTAAGATGAATGAGAAAAACTTCGTAGTAGACCAAGAACGCCGCAAAGATCCCGAGCACAGCGAGGGGCCGTGTTCGGTATCGCCAGAGCAACGTTGTGCCAAGGATTACTAGCGAAATTTTGCTCACAACAAAGAGAAACCCGTACTCCGTCACGATTTGTTCAAGAAACGGATTCGCTTCAGTCGCCAACCCGCTGCTCACCCACCACAACGTCATCATCGCGTCAAAAGGGTTCATCACCAGAACCGCTTTAAGAATGCCCTCAAGCCACCTGAAGTGTTCGGGTGTCCATACGCGCAGCAAAATGCTTCGGTTTCAGCCTGTGCAACCGCGACCTTCCCTGCGCCAATTGACTCCGGAATCGAACTAGGCATACCGTTCAGTCGTCTATGTGACTCCGGTTCATGAGGTCAATTTACGCAACCTTTCGAGCGCAGCTGTAACCCTTCTGTGTATAAAATGCGTAATCGACGGACCACAATTCAGTTGGGTAGTCTTTTGTATCTGGGCGGAGGACATTGGGTCGTCGGCTCAGAAGGCCGCTCGCTGATCGAACAGTGTCATTCGGCATCGCGAATTATGCGATCGACGTTTGGCGCGTTCATCACAAGCCCGGTGCAGGCTCGGGCCCTGTCGCGAGGACGAATTCCTACAAAGGCGAACCCATCGTCATTTGCGAAGAGGCGAACTCACCTTCGAACTTGAAAGCGAATGGTATAAAGCCGAAGCGGGTGACTCGTTGCACTTCGACATCATCACATCGAGCGGCGCACACTCGCTAGTAGCGGTTTTTGACGGTAAGCGTCGTGTCGCCATTCGCCGCAATGTGCTTCACCGCGAGTGAGATCCGGTTGTCGGGATCGAGCGCCTTCCAGTAGGACTCCAAGATCTCCCCAGGCGACCCGGCGCACGGAACCGCCATAGGGTCCCCCGAAAAGCTCGGCAACGGTGAACCGTCTCCCGCGTAGGTGGTGAGCAACCAGCCGAAACCTGCGGGCGAGTTTGCAGGCCGGAACGTCGTCCGATCTGTTAGCGATGGGTCGAGTGCGTTGGCCTTGAGGATACTCAATGCAAAGGTTGCTTCGTCGCCGCGCATGTCCACGATCGCACTGATGCGGGGCGTGTAGTTCGGCGCGTCCGGTTCGCGTTCGCGTGTTGCAAGCGCACCATCGAACGTTCCCCCGGAAGCCAGGGAATCGTGCACGGTGCGGGTTTGGTCGCCGTTCGTCACAAGGTACGTCGAGTCGCCATCAAGCATCGCTTCGTAGATGATCAAGCTCGGATCGTCGACCAAACTCATGTCCACGGGTTCTGTGCGAAGCGTCGAACCTTCAGCCACAAATCGACGGTTTCGGCTGTGCTGGCTTCGTCCCATGATGAAGTACACGAACAACCACGCGTCGTTTTCACTCGAACGACCGACAACGAGGCCGCGTCCCGGGTACGGGTTGCTCACAATATGAGATTCGAAGTTCGCGTTCGCCTGTTCGTGGCTGGTCATGTCATCCATCCGAGTCATTTCCAAGAGTGTGTTCCTTTATTGACGGCCTTGGAGCGGGAGCGCTTGCGTTCAGTCAACGTGGTCCCAGTCTTCGCCGTAGTCGATTGTGAGTTCTGCATCTTGCTCAATATTGCGAACGGCGTGCAAGTCGACACCGATAAACTCCGTATTCGGATGACCCGAATGGTTGAGGAAGCGCAGGTCATTGCGGCCCTCGATCCCAAATTCATTATCGTCGTCGTCGCGGGCCCACAAGACATGCATGCCGTTTTTTGTCGTGGCCTTTCCTTCAAACGTTGCGATGTAGGCGCCGGTACGAATTCGTTTTGCGGCGAACACGCCACGGCCATGAATCGGGCTCGTTTTGACGATGATCCGTTCGGCTGCACCGCGTCGCCCAAGACCGTACGACTTGCCTTTCGCCATGCCAGCGCACCCTCTCAATGGTTCGACCCGTCGCATGAGTGCAGGGCCGCTAAAACCGATCGGATGGCCAGAATACCAGAGAGTCATGCGGAAGAATGCGTTCGAGAAATTTGTCTGGCTCTTCGTCCGGAAATAGCGCGATATGCAGCCTCTCCGCCAGTGCGTTCAAGTTGAGACAACGCAACATGGCGTTTGGATCGTTGACGGGATGCGTCGAAAGGCCGCGATGTTCCAGAAAAACCGTGAGCATCAGGTCGTCGAAGGCGGGGAGCATGGCCGCGTCGCGTAATGAGCGCGAAGCGACGCCACGGGGTGCGAGCGCGTCCTCGATGCGCGGCTCGAGCACGTTCGCGATCAAGTCTGCAAGGGCGACGGACGCCTCTTCGAGTCGCCCTAACTCCGTGATGGTCAAGATGCCACCAATTACAGTGCAACGCCCGTACGCGACGGTCGCGCCATCTTGGCGTGCGACCAGAAAGTCTTCGATCGGATTGCCTCCGAGACACAGGCTCGCTTCCCACTGCGAGTCGTCACGCACGACTGTGCCGCTGCGCGACGCCGAATAAGCGGAATGAATGACCTTTACGGCTGCCAGATCTCGGTCACGATCGAAGGGGACCACTTCGATCTGAATTGCTTTTCCCGGCGTGTCCGATTGAATGGGGTGGCCTGATCGTCGGATAATACTCCGCTCGTTTGTCCACTTGTGCCAGCCGCGCGCGCCGAAGAAGTCTTGTCGCTGCGCCTGCAATAGAGAAATTTCCATGCCGCGTTCAATCATCGATTCCGTCACGGATTCGAGCAGCAAACTCGCGAGCCGTTTACCGCGATGTTCCGGCGCGGTAAAGAGTGTCCCGAGACCGCCGCAAGGCACGGGATGACCGAGCACGCGAATGCGACGCGGGAAGATTTGCGCGCAGGCAAGCAGTTCATCACCGTGAATCGCGACCCAGACATTGTCGTCGGCGTAGCTGGGGTCGTAGTCCATGTAGCGCCGAAAGTAGTGACGGCCCCGCCAACCATCGGGCAAGTCCCACTGATCGAGAAAGTCGAGTAACTTGCCTTTTTCAAGCGCGGCTAGGGTCCGGATCTCCATTGGCCCGGCAGTATAGTGTGTATATGCCCGCTTGCTGCGCTCCAGGCGACTTCGAGAGCAATCACTGCACGCGCAAGCGTGCGATCAATTGCGAAAAATCCTGCGGGTCGGGACTCGTGGCGTCGACTTCGTCCACGCTTACCCGCGCGGCGTGCAGTTGATGTCGGTCGGCCAGCTCCCGAACGCGCGAGTCTGCATAAATCGAATCCCCCAGAACCGGATGGCCCAAATGCGCCAAGGTCGCGCGAATTTGATGCAGAAACCCGGTACGCGGACGCACTTCGACGAGACAGGCGTTGGCGAACTGTTCGAGCGGACGAATTTGCTGCACTGCGACGCGAACGCCGCCCGCGTCTTGGCCGGTTGGCGGCTCGGTCACGCGAACTTTCGCAGGACGATGCTGAGCGACAAACAGGCCAACCTCCTGCTGGACCGGTTCACGCAGATTGCCGGCCACCAAAGCCCGGTATATTTTTTCAACGCGATGCTCACGAAACGCCCCTCGCAATCGCTCCCAAGAGCGTTGTTCGGTCGCAACCAGCAACACCCCCGAAGTTTCGACGTCGAGTCTGTGCACCACGCCACTGCGA
>JASDVE010000168.1:0-6839 GCA_041891195.1 Myxococcota bacterium
GCAGCGAAGACCTTGTTTTTCCGGTCGGCTTTCAGCAGCGTCTCGCAAAGCGATGTCATAGGAGCGTCGAATGGGCATCAGGCCATTCACCCATGCTGAGCTGTCCCGCACAGGTCGTCCAACGGCTGATCGAATTTTCGCGTTAACACACGCGTTGGTTCTGTGCGTCGTGGGTTTGGTCGCGGCTCATGCCGGAACCGCAATGGCCGAGATCCCTTCGAAGGCGATCAGCGGCTTGCGCGCGACGTGTATGGAAACCTGCCGAGAGAAAGAGAACGCGACCGACTGCGCGCTCTATTGCAACTGCCACTTGTTCGAGCTGCGTCGAGATCTAAGCGATTCGCAGGTCGTGCAATTGCTTCTGACCGCCGAGCGCGGTGGTGATGAGGCTCCGGCAATTCGAGAATGGTTGCACGCGAGCGCGAAGGTCTGCGAAAAGCGCGTGTTCGGTGAGCCACCGGTGCCCGCAGCTGAACCCAAGCCCGAAGCCAAGCTTGCACCCAAAAAAGCAAAGAGCGATTAGCGGCGCCCGGCATTGTGCCGAGCAGTGGAGCGTCCAATGAAACGGCCGTCTATTTCAATAATTGGGCCCGGTAAGGTCGGCACCGCGCTGGCTCGGCTTGCAGCCGCAGCGGGCTACCCCGTAAATGCAATGGGCGGCCGCGACGCGACACAAGCGAGTGCCGCCGCGACTGCGGTTGGTGACCAAACGCGGGCGCTTTCAGTAGAAGCCGCCGCCGCCGCGTCGGAGCTGGTCATCCTCGCCGTTTCGGATTCGGCGATTGAAGAAGTGGCTTTGGGCCTCGCTCGTGCGGGTTCCATGCAAGACGGCAGCGTGCTGGTTCATTGTTCGGGCGCACTCACGAGTGAGCTCTTGGCCCCGGTCAAAGCGAACGCTTCCGTTTCGGTGGCCTCGTTTCACCCCCTGCAAACGTTTCCGACCATTGAAAGCGCCATGACGAGCCTGCCGGGAAGTCACTGCTTCCTTGAGGGAGACGATCGGGCGCTCGTGATGCTCGAAGCGTTCGGCGCAGCACTCGGTACCCAGTGCGTCCGCATCGAAACCGATGCGAAGGTGCTCTACCACGCGGGGGCGGTGTTGGCGTGCAACTACCTCTGCGGCCTGATCGATGCAGCGCTTGGCGCCAACGAAGCCGCGGGCATCGGCCGTGGCACTGCGATGACGGCGCTTCGACCTTTGATCGAAACGACACTTGCCAACATCGCCAACCTTGGACCCGCAGCGGCACTGACCGGACCCATCCAGCGCGGCGACGCGCAAACGGTCGCTCTGCATATGCGCGCACTCGAAGACGCGGCTCCCAACCTCGCGCGCCTGTATCAAACGCTTGGCGAGAGCACCCTCTCGTTGGCAGAGGGCAAGGCTTCCTTCGACGAGGCAACGCGTGCGTCACTGCGTCGCGCGCTCGCGCTGGACTCCTGAACGCCGATCCCCCAATTGGGGTTCGCGCACGCCTGGCGAGCGCGTTAGCTTCGCAGCGTGGCCAAGGGCAAAGTCGTCGGACTCGGACTCAGTGTGCTCGACGAGGCGTATCTCGTTGACGACTTCGAGATCCATGCCGTGCGAACGCGCTTTCATGTGCGGAGAGTTGCAGCTGGCGGCATGGTGTCCAACGCGATCGTTCAGGCTGCTGAGTTGGGAGTCGCGGCTCACCTTCTCACGATGCTGGGAAACGACGCCGACGGCGATTTTATTTCGAAGCAATTGCGCAGCCACGGAGTGGTCACCCGCGGCGTGGTTCGCCACAAGACGCAGCCGACCACGGTTTCGGTGGTGCTCGTCGATCGGCGCTCGAAAGACAGGCGCTTCCTGGTTCCGGATCGTAGGAAGATCGAAGCCCAGTGCCCCGACTTCGACCTCTCGTCAATCAATTCAAGCACCGTTCTGCTCGTCGACGGTCACTTTCCCAAGCAAGCCATGCGTGCAGTGCGTCGGGCGAGGGAATGTGGTGCCGTGGTGGTCGCCGACTTTCACACACCGCGTCCGGGTTGTATGAAGCTCTTGCCCTTTGTCGACTACCCCATTGTGTCGAGCGAATTCGGAACGGTGTGGCAGAAGCGCTCACCGCGACAGACCCTTCGCGCATTGCAGGAACAGTATGGCGGCAACCCTGTTGTCACACTCGGCGAGAAGGGGGCGGTCGGTCTCGTTGAAGGGCGACTCACTGATATCCCGGCGGCGCGCGTGAGGGTGCGTGACACGACAGGAGCCGGAGACGCGTTTCACGGCGGCTTCGCTGCGGGTCTGTGTCTCGGGTATTCAGCGGAGCAATCACTTCACCTAGCCTCCCGCGCGGCAGCCAAGTGCTGCACCGAGTTCGGCGCGACCGCGCGACCGTTGCAAACAAACGAAATCTCGGTGAAACCCGCGGGGCGCGCGCGGAAGTAAATTCGAAGTTTCAATGTTTCAGTAGCCCGTGTGGTTGATGCCTCCCGCGGAATCGTCCACTCTTCGCTCCGAACCATCCCCCCAAACCATCCCCCCAAGACCCATATGCAAGGTGCGATGCCCGTAACCGCGGGCACACCGCCGCGCGTAGATGGAGAGTTCGGTTCAGACATGGCCAAAGCCAAAGTTAAGTACGACGAGAAAGCGATCCAGACCCTCGATGCCCTCGAGCACATTCGCCTCCGTACAGGCATGTACATCGGGCGTTTGGGCGACGGCAATCATCCACTCGACGGTATTTACGTGATGCTGAAAGAGGTCATCGACAACTCCGTCGATGAATTCATTATGGGTGAAGGCAAGAAGATCGAGATCAAGCGCGAAGGGGAGACGGTCACCGTCCGAGACTACGGGCGTGGCATTCCGCTCGGCAAGGTCGTTGACTGCGTGAGCCAGATCAATACCGGCGGCAAGTACAACGACGACGTGTTTCAGTTTTCGGTTGGGCTGAACGGTGTCGGAACCAAGGCGGTGAACGCGCTATCGACTTCGTTCGAAGTGACGAGCTTTCGCGACAAGAAATTCGTCAATGCGACGTTTTCCGAAGGCAAGCTCTTGAAAGAAAAAAAGGGCAAAGCGACAGACGAGCAGCCCGGTACCCTCGTCACGTTTACACCCGACCCGAAAATCTTCGGTGAGTATGCCTGGAACCAAGAATACATTTCGCACCGGCTGAATTTCTATTCGTATCTCAACAGCGGCCTTAGCTTGGTTTGCGACGGGAAGAAGTTCCATAGCTCCAATGGCCTCGCGGACTTGTTGAAGGACGAAATCGGTGATTCTGAATCGCTCTATCAAGTCGCGCATTGCAAGAGCAAGCTGATTGAATTTGCATTCACACACACGCACACTTATGGCGAGAATTACTTCGCATTCGTGAACGGCCAGTACACCAACGACGGCGGAACGCATCAGAGCGCGTTTCGTGAAGGCGTCCTGAAGGGCGTGAACGAGTTTGCGAAAAAGAACTTTGCTGGTGAAGACGTTCGCGAGGGGATACTGGGGGCAGTTGCGATCAAGCTCCAAGACCCAGTTTTCGAAAGCCAGACCAAGAACAAACTTGGCTCAACCGAAGTGCGCAGCTGGATTGTGCCCGAAATAAAGAAGCAAGTTGTTCTTTGGCTGCATCAACATCCCGACGACGCTGCGCAGTTGCTCGAAAAAATCTCGATGAATGAAAAGCTTCGCAAAGAGCTTTCGTCGATTAAGAAAGAAGCGAGAGACCGAGCCAAGAAGGTTGCGATTCGAATTCCGAAGCTCATCGACTGCAAAGTCCACTTCGATGATGCCAAGGGAAAGCGGCGGGACGAGACGTCGATCTTTTTAGCCGAGGGCGACTCTGCGGGAGGCGTCATGATCCCTTCCCGAGACGTTCAGACTCAGGCGATCTTTAGCCTCAAGGGAAAGCCGCTCAACTGCCAAGGTCTCAAGAAGGACGCGATCTATAAGAACGAAGAGCTCTACAATATTATGCGCGCACTCGGCATTGAAGATGGGATCGAAGGGCTTCGTTACAACAAAGTAGTGCTCGCCACCGATGCTGATGTTGACGGGATGCATATTCGCAATCTGTTGATCACTTACTTCTGCCGTTACTTCGAAGAACTCGTGATCAAAGGCCATCTCTATATCCTTGAGACTCCTCTGTTTCGGGTTCGAAACAAAAAGGCTTCTCGCTACTGCTATAGCGAGAAAGAGCGCGATGTGGCGATTGCGGAAATCAAGGGCGCAGAAGTGACGCGCTTCAAAGGGCTCGGTGAGATCAGTCCCAAAGAGTTTGGCCAGTTTATCGGCGAGGGCATGCGACTCGTCCCCATCGCCGTAAAGAACATGGGCGAGGTTCCAAAGCTCCTCGAATTCTTCATGGGAAAGAACACGCCAGAACGCAAAGATTTCATCGTCAACAACCTGGCTGAGGCGGTCATCTAGACATGGCTCTGCTTGAAGACTTGATGCATGAGCACTTTGTTGATTATGCGAGCTACTTCATCCTCGATCGCGCAATCCCAGACATTCGCGACGGCTTGAAGCCCGTTCAGCGACGCTTGCTCCACACGCTTTTCAACATCGAAGACGGGCGTTATCACAAGGTTGCGAACACCATTGGCGAAACAATGAAGCTCCACCCGCACGGGGACGCGTCGATCGCAGACGCGCTCGTGGTACTTGCCAACAAGGGTTACTTCATCGACGGCCAGGGGAACTTCGGAAATATCCTGACCGGACACCCGGCTGCGGCATCTCGCTATATCGAATGTCGTCTCACGTCGTTGGCCCTCGAGACGCTCTTCTTTAGGCCGCTGACCGAGTTCGTTCCGAGCTACGACGGTCGTTCGGAAGAGCCGGTGTTTCTGCCCGCGAAACTCCCTGTTGCGCTCATGCTCGGTACCGAGGGCATCGCGGTAGGTCTGGCGACGAAAATTTTGCCCCACAACTTGACCGAGTTGTGGGAAGCACAAATCGATCTTCTGAACGGCAAGTCTATCGAGCTCTTCCCCGACTATTTGCAGGGTGGGCTCATGGATGTATCGGCCTACGACGACGGTGCGGGCAAAGTTGAAGTTCGTGCACGCATCAAGGTACGCGATCCGAAACACGTGGTGATCGAAGAAATTCCTTACGGGACGACGACCGAAAGCATCATCGCCTCGATTGAAAACGCCGCGCAAAAGGGACGACTTAAAATTTCGTCGATCGACGATTTTACGACCGATCGCGTCGAGATCGATATCACCGTCGCCCGCGGCACCCAGGCGAAGGAATTGATCCCACAGCTATACGCCTACACAGATTGCAGCGTTTCGATTTCGTCGAATCTCAACCTCATCAAGGGGCGTCGCCCCGTGCAGATGACGGTGACGGCGATTTTGAAGGAGCTGACTGAAGGACTCGTTGCACAGCTCAAGGCCGAGCTCGAATACGAGCGCGACCAACTGATCGATCGGCAGCACTGGCTCACCCTCGAGCAGATCTTCGTCGAAAAGCGCGTCTACAAGCGGATCGAGACCGCGAAGACCGAGCAATCGGTGAAAGACGAAGTCAATAAAGGGATGGCGAAGTTCGAAGAAATGTTCATTCGCCCCATGGTCGACGACGATGTTCGGCGCTTGCTCGAAATCCGGATTCGCCGTATTTCGGCCTATGACATCAATAAGAATCGCAAGACCATCGACGACATTATCAAGGGCATCAAAGAGATCAACGTCAAGCTCGAGCGCATGAAACGCACCGCGATTCGGTACGTCGAAGCGCTTATCAAGAAGTACGGCGAGCAGTTTCCCCGGCGCACCCACATCACGCGCATCGTTGCAGTCGACAAAAAGGCCGTGGCGACGAACAACATTAAGCTCGCCTACGACCGAGATACCGGCTTCTTCGGCTCGGCGGTGCGGGGTGACCTGTTTCGTATGAGTGTGAGTGAGTTCGACTTTATTCTGGGTATCGCAAGCGACGGGACCTATCGCGTCATGACGCCCGTCGACAAGGTTTTCTTCAGCGGCAAGTTGATCCACTGCGAAGTGTTTGACCCGGAAGAGGGCGCGGAGTTCATGGTTGTCTATCGGGACAAGAAGAAGATCCCGTATGGCAAACGGATCAAGATCCACAAGTTTATTCGCAACAAGGAATATCAGCTAATCAAGAACCGCGAAGGCAAGGTCGACTTGCTCTTTG
Organism: Myxococcota bacterium; assembly: GCA_041891195.1. Lineage (GTDB taxonomy): Bacteria > Myxococcota_A > UBA9160 > UBA9160 > UBA4427 > DUBZ01. Next base: position 6,143 of record JASDVE010000168.1, read on the forward strand.
CGCCCAGGGACATCGGCACCGTCAAAATGGACTTCACTCCAGCCAAGCGACAGCGCTTGAAAGAAGCGGACTTTGACCTGTCGACCCTCGAGCAGACAAGCCCTGCCGCACGCGGTGCGCGTCTGGCTCCCAAGCCCGTGAGCAAGATCAAGTATGCCCCTGCAAAGAGGGCGTCTAAGCCGGCTCCGAAAGCGGCAAAGACAGATGCCGGTAGTTCGGCGAAGCCAAAGGCAGCGGCGAAGAAGAAAGCGCCCACCAAGAAAAACGGCGACGGTTCAGGGCCAGACCAGGGCGACCTCTTTTAGTCGGAATCCATGATCGACGGACTCAGGGCTTAATGCACTCAAGTCGGTCGATCGCGTGCACCGGAGCATCGTCGCCCTTCATGAGGCCGGCGATTGCGCCGTACACCAGCTGCTGCTGCTTCACGCGGTTCAAATCAACGAACGCGTGGGATACCGCGCGGATCACATAGTGGCCGGGGCTGCCGGATTCGATCACGAGGTCTTCGCATTCGACCGCGGCAAGAATGGCTGCTCGCATTCGTTCGATCACGCTTGCTGAATCATCGCCTAGAACATGGAGTGACATGACGGAGGAGCGTAGCGGTTGCTTTGACTCCGGACCATTAAGCCTGGCGACTGAGCGAGTTCCCGGTCGAGTGACTCACGCCTGTTTGGATAGATCGGGGTCAGCT
>JASDVE010000168.1:6849-9863 GCA_041891195.1 Myxococcota bacterium
GCGAAGAACAACAGGTCGAACGCCTGCTCACGACGCAGCGCGTTTATCGCTGGATCGACCATGGCGCGGTGCGGGTCTTCGAGAACCGCGTTTCTTTCTTGGACCTGCTGGCCTCAATATCGCGCTATTTCGAAGGCTCGGGTCTTATGGCTCTCCACGAAAGGATCATGCAAAACCCCGTTCCGCGGCATGCCTAGCCCAGGCAACTCTCTCTTCCCTGCACAAAAGCCTGGCTACTCCAAAACGCGCCGCAGTTAGAGCTCGTCGGAGGCTGGCTTTCGGAGTTCGGCGGTAAGCGTTTCCGGAGAGCGCGAGCGACTGAGTTGCACGTAGTCCCGCAAGATTTCGATCGCTTCGACACGCTGGATCGTCGGCTCTTCGGGTTCTTCTTCCTCAGCGGTGGCGGGAGCTGCATCTTTTTCAGACTCCGCGTTTTCGCTGCTGCCGTCGCCCTCGACCCCGTCGTCCACGTTGTCGTCCACGTTGTCGTCCACGTTGTCATCCACGTTGTCATCGATATTGTCATCGATCTCGCCCGCGATATTGTCATCGGTTTTGTTCGCTTCGGCCTTGGCTGCCTCTTCGCGCTCCGCTTCTTCGTTTTCTTTCATTATTTCAGACAACCGAATGATTCCCGCGCGGTCCTTGGATTCCTGTAGTTTGCGTGTGACATCTGCAAAGTCTTCGTTATCGGCGATCCGCGCAGCTGAGCGTTTTATGAGTTCGGAAACGATCTCCTTCGAGACGGGCTCGTACGCGGTAGAAGTTTTATCGCCGCCACTGACCAAGTTGGCAGAGGTCTCGAGAAAGGGTGCGATCTCAGCAGCCTCAAGCGCGTATGTCTGGTTCGACTCGCCAAAGTCCGGGGTGTTGAACGGTGAGGGCAGGACAATGTCGGACGTAACGCCCGAATGCTGTGTCGAGTCGCCACCGGGTCGGAAGAAAAGTGCGGTGGTTACTTTCAATGCGCCGAGGCCGGGGGGGAGTGGAACCAAGGTCTGCACGGTTCCTTTGCCAAACGTGTGGTCGTCGCCGACCAGAACTGCCCGGTGGTAGTCCTTCATCGCACCGGCAACAATTTCGGACGCGGAGGCACTAATGCGGCTTGTCAGGACGATCATGGGCCCGTCGAATAGGATCCTTGGATCGTCGTCTCGCAGGTGCTGAACATTGCCGTATTCGTCCTTGACCGCAACGACGTTGCCTTCGCGGATGAAAAAGCCCGCGATGTCACGCGCGGTGTCGAGCAGCCCGCCGCCGTTGCGAGAGAGATCCAGGAGCAGGCCAACCGCCTTGGCGTCGGCAGCTTCGCGCAGCAAGTTGCGAAGGTCCGTTGAGCTCTTGCGTTCGGTCGGGTCTCGTCCCCCGTAGAAGGAGGGGAGGTCGATGATGGCGAGCTTCTCTTCTTTGCCGTCAATCATGATCGGCTCAAAGGTGAGCTTCGCGGCCTGCTCTTCGAGATTGACCTGGTCGCGTTCGATCGTCACTACAAAGCGTTCGGTCTTGGGCGACTGTCGCAAGATGGTGAGGTGCACCTTGGTGTGGCGCTCGCCGCGTATGAGGCGCACCACTTTACGCAGGTCCATGTCGATGATATCGACTGCCTCTTCACCGTCCTGCGCAACTGCGATGACTTTGTCGTTGGGGAGCAGTTCGCCGACGCGATGGGCGGCGCCGCCCGGGATCACCTTTTCGACGATCGAATATCCGTCGCGCGAAGAAAGTGCGACCCCGATCCCGATCAACGAAAGCCCCATCTGGATCTTGAAGTCTTCGTTGGTCTCTTGGGAAAAGTAGCTCGAGTGCGGATCGAGCGCGGTCGCGAATGCGTCGAGGAACAAGCTGTAGGTGTCTTCGTTATCGAACTCAGTGGCGCGCTTCAGCGAAAGCTCGTAGCGATGGATAAGCTTCTCTTTCGCTTCGGTGAGTTCCATGTCGGTGCTGAGGTAGTTCGACATCTGGAAGTGGATCAGCTTCTGGTAAAGCGCGTGCTGCTGGGCTTCGTTTTTCGGACGTGATCGCTTGTCGGGATCAATGACGAGTTCGACATTGGGGTCGAGCTCGTAGGTGTCTGCGCCCACATACCCGGTGACAAAGTCGAGCATCGATTGATAGCGAGAGACGATGTCCTTCTGAATTTCTTCGAGGCTTGAGCATTCGCCACTCCCGACGTCGAAAAAGATACCCTTCAACGACTTCTTCAAGACGTCGGCTTCACCTGCGGTGTAGAGCGTCTTCGAAGAATCGAGTCGCTTGATATAGGCATCGATCGCGCGTTCGCGGAGTTCGTCATTCAGGTGCCGAAAGCGAATGTGCTTGTGGAGGAAGGTGTTGAGCAGGCCCGGAATTCGCTCGCAGGTGAGTTCCATCGCCGATGCGGGAGCTGGAAAGATCGTGACCACGCTGGGAAGGAGCATGGCGACGGTGACCATGAACGCAGTCACGCGGGACTTCGTAGTGGCCGTGCTCGGTCGTGACTGGGGCATCGGAGGTTTCGCAGGAGCTTGGATGCCATTCTGCGCGCAGGGGCTTGAGATCGTCATAGGCTCGCATTGTAACAGGGTGTCGGGCGGTGGGGCAGGTGCAGTGGGGGCACGGCTGGGGCTGCGCAATCGCTTGATCCCCAGAGGCTTAACGCGGTTTTTGACGCCCTGATCGTGCGCCTCAACTTGCTTCCTACTGCTTCCAGCAACATCGGTCCTAACCTGCTCCGCACGGAGGATTGTCGGATGAGCAAAGTGCTCGCATTGAGCACACCTTGTCGGACACCGCGCAGGCGAGCCTGAGTTCCCAATGTAGATAAACCCGGACGCGTGGAAGCACAAGCGAGCGCATTTTATGTGCAGTGCAAGGGTCGGGACGTATCATCGATCCGGTGGCGCTGTTTTGCGGGACGGGTACCCGCGTGATTTCCAGATCGCCCGCCTTCGAAAGGCCGCTCGCCGACGGCGGAGCAAATTTCGCTATTGTTCGTCTGCCCTGGGCCCATGCGCCCTGCCGTATCAGGAGCAACC
>JASDVE010000168.1:9873-16709 GCA_041891195.1 Myxococcota bacterium
TCGCCGTCCTTTCACTTCATTGCATTGGACGCTGAATTCGCCGCGTTGTTCGTGCGGGACACAAATTTTCAACAGACAGACTTATTATCCGAATGATTGCTCGCGAAGCACTGACTTCGCGCAAAATCGACATGACCCAGAGAATTGGGAATAGAAAAGTAGGAACGGGGAACAGGATGGCCGATTTTCGATTTCAAGAAATGTTTGAACTGGGTGAGGACAGCACCCCCTATCGCAAGCTGACCGATCAGCATGTGTCCACCATCGAAATCGATGGTCGAACAGTTTTGAAGATCGAGCCCGAGGCGCTTTCGATTCTGTCAGGACAAGCGATTCGCGACGTTTCACATCTCTTTCGCCCCAGCCACCTCGCACAGCTTGCTAAAATTCTCGAAGACCCCGAGGCGTCAGCCAATGACCGTATTGTGGCGCTCGAGCTGTTGAAGAACGCGACGATTTCCTCCGAAATGATTTTGCCGTCGTGCCAAGACACGGGGACTGCGATCGCGGTCGGAAAGAAGGGCCAGGACGTCTTTACCGGCTTCGACGACGAAGAAGCACTTTCGTATGGGATCTACCAAACGTACGCATCGAGCAACCTGCGCTATTCGCAGATGGCGGCGCTGAGCATGTACGACGAGAAGAACACGGGCACGAACTTACCTGCCCAAGTTGAGCTCTACGCCACCAAGGGGAATGAATACAAGTTTCTCTTTATTACGAAGGGCGGCGGCTCCGCGAACAAGACCTTCCTTTTTCAGGAAACCCGAGCGCTTCTCAACGAAGACTCGCTGATGGCATTCCTCGGGAAGAAGCTCCCGCTTCTGGGCACGTCGGCTTGCCCGCCCTATCACCTGGCGATCGTGGTCGGGGGCACGTCGGCCGAGATGACGCTCAAGACCGTCAAGCTCGCGAGTGCACACTACCTCGACACCTTGCCCACCACGGGCAACGAGCAAGGTCGCGCATTTCGCGACCCTGTCCTAGAGGAGAAGATCCATCACATGACGCAGCAGATGGGGATCGGCGCACAGTTCGGTGGCAAGTACTTCTGTCACGACGTTCGTGTGATTCGCTTGCCTCGACACGGCGCCTCATGTCCAGTCGGAATCGGAGTTTCCTGTTCGGCAGACCGTCAGATCCTTGGCAAGATCAACGCCGAAGGCGTGTTCCTCGAGCAGCTCGAAACCGAACCGGCCCGCTATCTCCCTCAGCCGAGTGGTGACACCGACGATGGACAGGTCGTAAAGCTCGACCTCAACCGCCCCATGAGCGAATTGCGCGAAACGCTGAGCCAATACCCCGTGACTACACGCCTTTCACTCTCGGGGACGATCGTGGTGGCCCGTGACATTGCCCACGCCAAGTTGAAGGACAAGCTCGACGCGGGTGAACCGCTGCCCGATTACATGAAGAATCACATCGTGTATTACGCAGGGCCCGCGAAGACTCCAGATGGCTTTGCCTCCGGCTCGTTCGGTCCCACGACAGCGGGCCGCATGGATTCGTACGTCGACTTGTTCATGAAGAACGGCGGAAGTTTCATCACGTTGGCGAAGGGGAACCGTTCGCAGCAGGTGACCAACGCGTGCAAAGAATACGGTGGTTTCTACCTCGGTTCGATCGGTGGTGGTGCTGCAATTTTGGCCCAGAACAACATCAAGAAGGTCGAAGTACTCGAATTTGAAGAGCTGGGGATGGAGGCCGTGTGGCGGATTGAAGTCGAAGACTTCCCGGCGTTCATTATTGTGGACGACAAGGGCAACGACTTCTACAGCAGGTCGTAAGTCAGCGCGCGAGCAAAGCGCCGTTCGAAACCGTGCACGCCAAGCGTCGAGAGACGCCGACTTACGCCTCGAAGGTTGTCGGATCCGCGACCAAGACCGCAGGGGAACTTTCGAGGGCGAGGGTTTCGCGAATTCCTTCGCTGTAGCTTCGGGTTTTCCAGCCGAGGTCTCGACGTATGCGTCCCGACGCGTAGTGGCGTCGGTAGTAGATGGGCAAGGGAAGTCGCTTGTTCTGCGCACTTGGATCTTGCTCGCACCACGCTTTCGTAAACTCGCGAAGGCGCAGGTCTTCGCCGGTTACGTTGTACGCCTTGCCTTCGGAGATTGGGTTTTCAATGCAAAGCATTGCCGCGTTTGCCACGTCGCCGGCATACACGAGACAAAAGCGCGACAGGTACGGATGAAAGGCGAACGGCCGCAGGCGAATCGCTTTGCGATGCCATGCGCCGAAGTAGCGATCAAAGGCGCCATACATCACGGATGGGCGAAGCGTCGTGAGGTCTATTTCGTATTTGGCCGCATAACGCCACGCGGTTTCCTCAGCGAGTGCTTTGCTGACCTTGTAGCCGTTTAGGCGATGTTGTCGGTGGGCTTCGCCGTAGCGAGGGTGGTCTTCGTCGACAGGTGGGGTGTGGCCATTGTAGATCCCGACGGTCGAAATGTGAATTCCGCGTGAGACTTGTGCGTCGCGCATCGCTTCGATGACGTGGATGGTGCCGTCGACATTGGCAGCGAGATAACGACTAAAGGGGTGGGGTCTCAGGCTTACGAGCGCGGCGTTGCCGATCACGCAGTCTGCACCGACAAATGCTTTCGCGAGCGCCTCGACGTCGTCGAGCTCTGCGTGGCGCACCTCGACACCGGCATTGACTAGCGGGCTCACCAAACTCGTATTACGGACAACGGCGATCGGATGCGCACCGCGTTGCAGCAGCGCCCGCACGAGATAGCCACCGAGCAGACCCGTGGCTCCGGTCACGGCGACGTTCATCCCTGTCATGTCTCGCAGCGTTTCCTGCAACGCAGACTCTCCGTGGGCCGGGTCAAAATTCGGCGGCTGCAATGTGGCCCAGCTCGATAGGCTTCGCCGGGAGTGTCTCAAAGTTAGGTCCGGGTGGCGAGGACTTTGTTTGCTGTGCTTCGCTCTGTTCATGCAGCCAATTTGGGTAGATGATGTGAGCGACCCGCGCCTTTCGGATTACCGCGACGTGCGGGATGCGGATCTTCGCCGCAAGCGAGGCCTTTTTATGGCGGAAGGACGCTTCGTGGTTGACGTGTTGCTGCGCGATTCGCGATATGCCCCAGACTCCTTCTTCTTGAACCCGAAGTCGTTCGAGGCGCTCGAGTCGGTGATCAAAGAATGCGGCGGCGACGCGCCGGTCTACGTCGCCAAGCAAGAAGTCTTTAGCGATGTCGTGGGCTTCGACATGCACCGAGGCTGTCTCGCGGCAGGCAAGGTTGGACAGGCGCTTGGCTTCGAAGTTCTCGTAGCGCAGGCCGCAACAAATGCGTCCCTGGTGATTGTGGTCGAGGGTCTTCGCAATACCGAAAATGTGGGCGGGAGATTTCGCACCGCTATGGCGTTTGGCGCGAGCGCAGTGTTGATGTGCCCCGAGTCATGCGACCCGCTCTACCGCAAGGCGATCCGCGTATCGATGGGCGGATCGCTCTGTATTCCGTTTGCTCAGGTCAGCTCCTGGCCAGCGGGTCTTTCGCGTCTGCGCGACGCCGGCTTTCAATTGGTCGCGCTCGACCTTGCCGACGACGCGATCCCCCTGGACGAACTTGGATCGCGCATCGTTCCAGACAGACCCGTGGCACTCTTGCTTGGGACCGAAGGGCGTGGCATTAGTGAAGCCGCGCTTGACCAAGTCGATCACGCAGTGAGGATCCCGATGGCCCCCGGCGTAGACTCCCTTAACGTTGCAACGGCATCGGGCATCGCGATGCACGCCGTCTTCGCGGGAAACGGCGGATCGAACTCTAAACCCGGAGCCCCAAAGTGAAGCCGCTGCTGATCTTGAAAACTGGAACCACACTCCCCGCGATCGCCGAAGCACGTGGCGACTTCGAAGACTGGATTGGCGAAGGGATGGCCTTCAGCTCCGACGAGATCGAAGTTGCGAGTGTCTACGAAGGCGATTCGCTCCCCGATCCAGACACTCTTTCTGGTGTCGTGGTGACGGGCTCGAGCGCGTTGGTGACGGAAAAAGAAGATTGGAGCGAACGCAGCGCGGCTTGGCTCCCGCATGCGATCGATCGGGAAATCCCCTTGCTCGGGATTTGCTACGGCCATCAACTGCTCGCTCACGCGGTCGGAGGTCGCGTAGAATGCAACCCACTCGGTCGCGAGATTGGCACCGTTGCAGTGCGCTTTGGCGATAGCGCGAAGGACGACGAACTCCTGCGTGTCTTGCCCGATCAGATCAGCGTACAGGTGTCTCACGTCGAGTCCGTCGTCAAGCTACCGCCCGGCGCCACGCACCATGGGGCCAGTGCGGGAGATCTCAATCAGGCATTTGCCTTCGGTACGTGTGCCTGGGGAGTGCAATTCCATCCCGAGTTCGATGCCGATATCGTGCGCGGTTATATCCATGGGCGTCGCGCGTTACTCGTCGACGAAGGCATCGACCCGGAAGTGTTGCTGTCGGCGGCAAACGACACCAACCATGGCACAGCTCTCCTGCGCCGCTTTGGGGAGATCGTCCGGACCCGCGCGGAGTAGGAGTCAGGTCTCGCGCTATCGCGTTTTTGTTCGGTGGCGTCGCGTCTGCTCCTGATCGACCCACCGGATCAGTCCGTCACAGCGTTAGGGCGCGCGGCCCTGGACGTGAAAACACTTTACACGTCGAATCGGAGATCAATTTGGTCCTCCTTCAACATGCTTTCGAGTTGCCGTGTGCATAAACCCACGGCTCTGGGCATTTCTGTTTGAAAGTGGCGCGAAGCTCGGTCGTGTGACGGCGAATTCGCAATAAGATCTAAAAAGGCGCCCAATTACGGACCTGAGTGCAACGTCTTGGTGCGGATTCGGCCCTCGACGTTACGAGTGATCACTCTTAGAATAAACGCATGCAATACAAAGTTGAGGACCTCGCGACGGCCTGCGGCGTCAAGGTCGATACGATTCGGTTCTACCAGGGAAAAGGGCTCATTGCCCCGCCCTCCCGTCAGGGAAGGAACGCTGTCTACGGACCCACGCATCTCGCCCGGATCCGGCAGATTCGGGCGTTGCTGGTAGAGGGGTTTAGTCTCGCTCAGATCCAAAAAGTCGACCCACCGGACTCGACCGCCGGAGCATCAACCCGCCTGGAAACCGAGTCATCGAGCGTGGCGCTGCTCCGAGCCCTGGCTCAGGAGCGTGGCGTAGGCAGGTTTCGTCGCGCCGAGCTCGCGGAGCGCGCGGGCGTTCCCCAAGAACTCGTCGACGCCGCCCAGGCTGCCGGCCTACTCGAACCGACCGAACAAGATGGCGAAGAATTCTTTTCTTCCGTGGACTTAGAGATGCTCGGCAGCGGCCTTTCGGTGCTGGGAGCCGGCTTGCCGCTGACCGAATTTCTTGAAATTGCGGCCCAACACGACCACAACATCCGCGACGTGAGCGAGAAGGGGATCGATCTATTTGACGATCATGTTCGCAAAGTTGCAGCCAACGGTGACGACCCCGAAGTCGTCGCCCAGGCGTTCCAGCAGGTCCTACCCCAGCTGACGAAACTCGTCGCCCTGCATTTCCAGCGAACCCTCGTCAATCGCGCGATGAAACGTCTCCGCGCCAAAGGCGAAGGCCCTGCACTCGAACGCGCGCTGGCGGCCGTCGAGGCAACTCACCTAGAAGGGGAATGGCGCAAATGAGCCTTCCGACCGGACAAGAAAAACACGTAGCAGTTCGCGACATGTTCGACCGTATCGCGCCGCGCTACGACCTCCTCAACCGCATGGTGAGCCTCGGGCTCGATCAGGGCTGGCGCCGCTTGGCCCTCGACCTCGCGGCAGTGGGCGAAGGCGACCGAGTGCTCGACCTTGCATGTGGCACCGGAGACCTTTCCGAACAAGCGGCGGACCGTGGGGCGATCGTGCTGGGTATCGACTTTGCGCGTGAAATGTTGCGAGGGGCTTCGGCCCGGGGCATTGCTGTCGACCTGGCCAACGGCGACGCGGCAAAGCTTCCGGTCGCGGACAACTCGATCGACGTCGTGACATGCGGCTTCGCGCTTCGCAACTTTGTGTCCCTTGAAGTTGTGTTCGTCGAAATGCACCGCGTGCTCAAGCCCGGTGGCCGAATTGCGCTGATCGATGTCGACCGTCCGGAGTCCGCCATTGTGCGCGCCGGTCATTCCCTTTACTTCGATCGCTTCGTTCCGTTCTTGGGGGGGCTGCTTTCGGATCGCGACGCCTACCGGTACTTGCCCGAATCGACTGCATACCTCCCGCCACCCGAAGAACTGCGCGCGATGCTCGACAAAGCTGGCTTCGAAGGCGTCACCAAACGTCGTCTCCTGTTCGGGGCCGCGCAGATTCTCACCGGAGCCAAGGCGTGAACGAACTGTTTGAAGTCTTGCATGCACGCCGCGAAGCGCTCCGTAGTCCGGCGGCGCGCACCGTCGCCCGCGCGAAAGCGTCTGGACGTCGGCAGTGGCTTTCGGTGCGCGTTGCAACGTCTGCACGCGACCTGTTGTCCGACTTCATGGGTGCGGGAACGCGCGATGCATTCTATTGGCAGGAGCCGAGTCGCGGAGTTTCGCTCTTGGGCGTAGGACGTCTCGTGACCATCGAAGCACTGGGTTCCAAACGGTTCGGCGACGCGTCGGCGAGCGTCAAAGAGCTGTATCGAGATTTGCAGGTCTTTGATTGTGACGAGGTCGTTGACGACGCAGATTGCGCTGACGCTCGCGGTCCTTTACTTCTCGGTGGCTTTGCGTTTTACGACAAGCCCCTCGATGAAGAAAGCGAATGGCGCGCACTCGGCGCGGGGCGTCTGATTCTTCCCGAAGTTGGCGTTGTCGTGCGTGACGACGCGGCGTTCATGACACGAACCTGCACCGTCTCACC
>JASDVE010000168.1:16719-24674 GCA_041891195.1 Myxococcota bacterium
ACATCGTCGACCGATTGTGTGCGGCAGTCGAAACAAACCAGGCGACGAACTCGAAGGTTACCTGCGCAGCGGAACCGCTTTATGACGACAACGTCCGCGGGCCCGAAATTCAGGTGCAAGCCGATCGTCCCCACGACCGCTACCTCGGACAGGTCAAAGCAGCACTCGAAGCGATCGACGCAGGCAAGTTTGAAAAAGTTGTTTTGGCGAGGTCTCTTGAGGTCCGCGCTGACGAAGACTTTGACCTGACGAGTTTTCTTGTATGTCTTCGCGAGATCTATCCGTCGTGTACGACACTCGCGGTGCGCGAAGACGACACGTGGTTTATCTCGGCGACCCCCGAGCGATTGGTGTCTCTGCATGACGGTGAGGTTTCGACTGCGGCAGTTGCCGGTTCGGCGCCACGCGGTCGCAGCCACGACGAAGAGGCGCAACACAGTGCGCTCTTGCTCGAAAGTAAAAAAGAACGCCTAGAGCACGAGGTCGTGAAGCAGTCAATTTGTGAAGCACTCTTTGAGTCGTGCGGTTCCCTCGAAGGACCCGATCAGCCTCGGCTGCTCAAGCTCGAAGGCATTCAACATCTCGAAACGCCACTTCGCGGATCGCTGCTCGAAAAGTGGCGGGGTGAGCTTGGCGTACTTGATCTCGTCGGTGCGCTTCACCCGACGCCTGCAGTGGGGGGAGCGCCGAGTGCGACGGCACTCAATTGGCTCGAACAAAACGAAGCACTCGACCGCGGTTGGTATGCGGGGCCGGTGGGGTACCTCGACGCGAACGGCGACGGCGAATTTCGCGTTGCACTGAGATCGGCGCTTCTCTGCGGCAGTCACGCGCGGCTATTCGCGGGGGCGGGAATCGTGGCCGGCTCCGAGCCCGAACGCGAACTCGCCGAGACACGACTCAAGCTGCGTGCATTGCTCGCACCGCTTACGGAAATCTAAATGAGCGTGCCCAAAAAAAAGAGCGAACAAAGCCCGGTCGGCGAAGCGCCGAACGCCACTTATGCCTTTGCGATGGCTTTCTTCGAAGAACTCAAGCGCAGCGGCGTTGAACACGTCTGCGTATCGCCGGGGTCGCGAGCAACTCCCCTCGCGGTTGCAGCGGGGCGCACGTCGGGTCTTTCGGTTTGGTCGCAACTCGACGAGCGGTCGTCGGCCTTCTTCGCATTGGGGCTGGCGAAGACCACGCGTCGTGCGGTCGCTTTGGTGTGCACGTCGGGTACGGCGCTCGCAAACTACGCGCCGGCGGTGATCGAAGCTCACCATGCTGGTGTCCCGCTTTTGGTTTTGAGTGCTGACCGCCCACCCGAATTGCGTGCATGGGGAGCGGGGCAAACGATCGATCAAGTCAAGCTGTTCGGTGCTCAAGTTCGTTACTTCGCCGAGCTTCCCGTCCCTGCCGCCGGTCGAGAAATGCTTCGCTATGCGCGCACAGTCGCGTGCCGCGCGGTCGGTGAGAGCACGGGAACCCAACCCGGGCCCGTTCATCTCAACTGGCCTTTGCGTGAACCCCTCGCGCCCCTGGTTGCGAATGGGGAACACGATTGGGCCGAAGGCGATCTCACTGCTGAACGCGGCCGCGCGAACGGCAAACCGTACGTCCACTACGAAGCCGAAGAGAAGCGTGCTGCAGCTTCGCAGGTGGAGGCGCTCGCGGCTTTGTTGTCCAGCGTCGAGGCGGGTGTGATCGCATGCGGGGTAATGGATGACCCGGGCTTTGCCGCGACCGTTACCAGACTCGCATCGAGGCTGGGTTGGCCTGTTCTTGTTGAGCCGACTTCGGGCCTGCGAAGTGGCCCGCACACGGGTGAAGCGTCGATCATTGCTGGGTCAGACCTGTTTCTGCGAGACGAAGCTTTCGCGAAAGCGCATCGGCCAGACGCGGTACTTCGTTTTGGACTGACACCGGTCAGCAAGGCGTTCAGGTTGTGGCTTGAGGCAAATCCTCCGCAACGGCTTGTCGTCGTGAGTTCAACACGCGACTGGAACGAACCGTCCCATCTCGCAACGGACTTCATCGTTGCTGACCCAACGACGTTCTGTGAAGACTTGAGTTTGGCAATCGACGCAAAAGGTGCGCGGTTCAAGAAGTCGAACTGGCAAACGCAGTTCGAGGACGCCGACGCGCGAACCCAGCAGGTCCTCGATGCTCGGCTGGGCGACGACGCGAGGCTGCTCGAACCCCGCGCAACGCGAGAGCTTTGCGAACGACTTCCCCAAGACACGCTGCTGTATGTGTCCAATAGCATGCCGGTGCGCGATCTCGACGCCTTTATGCCCATACGCGAAACCCGACTGCGCGTGTTGGCGAATCGCGGCGCGAACGGAATTGACGGCATGGTGTCGAGTGCACTCGGCGCCGCGGCGGCGGAGCAGGGGCATGTATGTCTTCTAACCGGAGACCTCGCATTCTTGTATGACATTGGAGGTCTGCTCGCCGCGCAACGATACAACTTGCGTGCAACGATCGTGGTGTTCAACAACGACGGGGGTGGAATCTTCTCGTTTCTTCCCGTTGCGGCCTATGGCGACGCGGTTCGCTTCGAAGAGTTATTTACAACACCCCACGGCGTGGACCTCGCAGCCGTCGCTCCTCTCTATGGCCTTGACCATACCCGTGTAAGCAATTGGAGTGATTACGCGGACGCCATCGAAAAGTCTTTCGTGCACCCCGGGGTTTCGGTGATCGAAGTTCCGATCGACCGTGAAGCGAATCTCGAACACTTCCGCGACGTGGTGCGTGAAGTCGGGGAAGCGGTGAATCAGCGTGGTGTTGACACGCAAGGGGAGGGCGTATGAATCGAGTCCAATCGACTTTTGTAGACGCTTCTGGTGTGCGAATTCACGCGCGGACTGTGCCATGTCCAGCGGCCACCGAGGCGCCCCCGGTCGTGGTGCTGCACGGTTTTACAGGTTCAACTGAAAGCATGCGTGGTGTCGTGACTGAACTCTGCCAAACCCGCACAACGGTGAGCATCGATCTTGTCGGACACGGGTGCAGCGATGCACCCGACGATGTCACGGCATACGGCATGGAAAGCTGCGCCGAACAAGTTGCCTGCGTGATCGATTCGCTTTCCCTCGATCGGCCCCACCTGCTTGGCTACTCGATGGGCGGGCGCACAGCGCTCTCGTTTTGTGCCGCTTATCCCGAACGTGCGCGGTCGGCTCTGTTGGTCGGAGCCAGTGCGGGGCTTGCCGATCCGAAGGCTCGTGCCGATCGTGTGAAGGACGACGAGGCCCTGGCGGATAAAATACTTGCCGGCGGTCTCGTTGCGTTTGTCGACGAATGGATGGCGAAGCCCATTTTTGCGAGCCAAGTCCGTTTGGGCGAAACCGAACTGGCCAACGCGCGAATGCAACGCATGAACAATCGCCCGCTCGGCCTTGCCATGAGTTTGCGCGGCATGGGGACAGGGGCGATGACGCCCCTCGAACTCAACGGGCTCAAAGTGCCGACGAAATTCGTCGCCGGGGCCGAAGACGAAAAGTTCTGCGGTATCGCGCGCGCCTACGCCGGCCGCTTGCCGAACGCGCAATGTGAAATTATTGAGACGGCCGGTCACGCGGTTCATCTCGAAAATCCAGAGGCCTTCGGTCGAATTGCCCGAGCGTTCTTTGCTCGCGTCGATTCCGGAAGTCTCTAAGCCGCGAGACATGATTCGACATCGCTGCAAAGCATAAGAAGGAATAGATAGGAACAAGCATGGGTTCAAAGAACTGTAAGATGAACAGTGTGATGCGGAAGCGATGCTCGGGCTTTTCTCGCTTCCCGTGGCGCTCGTAGCATGGCGATGGCAGACGGCGGTCTCGATGCGACACCAAGTCCAGTCGAACCGCGAAAAGGATTTGATCGCGAAGCGTGGCTCATGGCCGCGCGACCCCGCACGCTGGCGGTGGCGGTCGGACCGATCGCGGTCGGCACCGCGGTAGCCGCGCTTGAAGGGGGTGCGCGTCTGTGGCCTGCATTTGCGGCGTTGCTCGGCGCCATGTTGCTTCAACTCGGTTCGAACTTTGCCAACGACGTCTATGACTTCGAAAATGGAGCCGACACCGACGAGCGGATCGGCCCCGCTCGGGCGACTCAACTCGGCCTGCTTACGCCAGGGCAGATGCGTCAGGGGATGGTGGCCGTGTTTGCGGCGGCCACATTGGTGGGCGTGTATCTGATCGCCGTGGCGGGTTGGCCCATCGCCGCAGTCGGCATTGCGTCGATCATCGCGGCCATTGCCTATACGGGGGGGCCGTGGCCCTTTGGATATCACGGCCTGGGCGATCCCATGGTGTTTCTCTTCTTTGGTGTCGTTGCCGTGGTCGGGGCGAGCTACGTGCAGACCCTCGAAGTATCGACGCTTGCCTTCGCCGCTTCCATCCCCGTTGGCGCGCTCGCGACCGCAACCTTGGTCGTCAATAACGTTCGCGATCGAGACACGGACGTGAAGGCGGGAAAACGAACCCTTGCTGTGCGTCTCGGTGCACGGGGGGGGCGACTCGAATACGTCTCACTCGTCGCGCTCGCCTATTGGATGCTCCCGGTTTGCTACTGGACCTTCGAGCAGTCGGCATGGGTCTTCTTGCCCCTCGCGACACTTCCGCGAGCGTGTCAGTTGCTCAACCGGGTCTTCCACAACAGTGACGGTCCGACTTTGAACGAGGCGCTTGGGGGGACAGCGCAACTCGGCATGTTCTATTCATTGCTTTTCGCGATAGGGTTGTGGCTGTAGGGTGACGATCAAGATCGCATCGGCACGATTGTTTCGCATTCGTCTGCCACTGCTTCGTGAGGTCGCAAATGCGAAGCACACGTTAACTCACCGCGACGGCGTGCTGGTGCAACTCACCAGTGACACCGGTGTGCACGGTTGGGGTGAAGCGTCACCATTTCCGGGTTTTGGTCTTGAAGTGGTCGACTACGCGTATCGCGCGCTCGAAGCCGCCCTGAAGCAAGTGACTGGAAGCCATTGCAGTGGCGCCGCCGAGTTCGAAAACCCGATTGACGATTTGAACCCGACGGCGAGGGGCGCGCTCGAATGCGCGGTGCTGGATCTTTTGGCACGGACCGCAGATGTCACGATGCGTGACTTGATGACGAGCGCTGACGCCCCAAACGCGGTGCGGATCGAATGCAACGCGTTGGTGACTGCTCGTGATCTCGACGTATTTTCGGACGAAGCCGAGGCCGCGGTGGCCGGCGGCTTTGCGACCGTGAAGTTGAAAGTCGGCGGGCTCTCCCTTGACGAAGATGCCTCGCGCGTCGCACAGCTGCGAAAGTGCGTGGGGAGTGGGGTTTCGATTCGCCTCGATGCGAATACGGCCTATGACCTCGATTCTGCACTTGCGGCCCTCGACCGGTTCGCGATCCACGACATCGAATATCTTGAGCAGCCGCTCCCCATCGACGAACTCGCCGCGATGGCGAAGCTACGTGCGAAGAGCCCGATTCGAATTGCAGCGGACGAAGCAGCGACGTCCGAGCAGAGCGTTCGCAGAGTGATCGACGCTGGTGCTGCGGACGTCATCATCGTGAAGCCTTCCGCTACAGGCGGGCCGCTCGCGGCGTTGCAGATCGCTCGCACGGCAAGGCGTGCGGGACTCGGTGTCACGGTCACGTCGATGCTGGACGGCGCGATCGCAACCGCGTCCGCGCTTCAGGTTGCGAGTGTATTGGCAGGTGAGGGTGGTCTACCCGCATGCGGGCTCGCCACTCAGGGGTTGTTCAAACGCGACGTCGCGGCACTTCCCCCGGTTGTAAGCGGAGGCGTCGTGCTTTCTACCAAGCCCGGGCTCGGGGTGGATGTGGACCCTGCCGCCGTCAACGACGTTTCGATGGACCTGAAATGACGGCTCGGTCCCGGGGTCATTACGACGAACTGCACTGGTCGCAACCGTGGCTCTATGTTCGTGCCGAACAGTCGCCTGACGAGCCGGCACTTGAGTTCGGCGACATGCGCCTGTCCTACGCCGAGCTTTCGGCACGTGTCCGCATCGTCGTGGCGTTGCTCGAAGAGAGGGGGGTGAGCCGAGGCGATGTTGTTGCGGTGTCGCTCCCCAATGGCTTGCCCATCGTCGAACTCATTCACGCGAGTTTTGCGGCTGGCTTTGTTCTTCTGCTCATCAACCGCCGCCTCACGGCGGCTGAAGTTGGATTTCAGTTGCGGGATAGTGGCGCGCGATTTTTTGTTCACCCGCTGAGTGACCCAGTCTCGGAGCAGGTCGAAGTTGAGGCCGGTACGTCGCGGTTTAGGCTGGTTCAGAGCCGCGATGTCTTTGCGTTCGCTTCCGCTGCCAAGTCGGACCCGCGAGATGATCTTGCGCTTTCGCACGCGCAAGAGTTCGACCTCTCACAGCCCCGGTTCATCCTCTATACGTCGGGCACCTCGGGCAAGCCCAAGGGGGTGATGCTTTCGGGCGCGAACTTACTTTCGAGTGCTCGCGGTTCCGCCGGGCTGCTCGGCGCCGACGCATCGGATCGCTGGCTGCTCTGTATGCCGATCTTTCACATCGGCGGCTTGTCGATCTTGCTGCGAAGCACACTCGCGGGGTCCCATGTCATCGTCCACGAAGGCTTTACTCCGGAAGTCGTGAGTCATGACCTGGATGCGAAGTCGATTACGGGCGTCTCGCTGGTCGCCAACATGTTGAAGCGCATTCTTGATCTGCGGTCGAACGCATCGCCACCTTCGGCACTCACGTGCGTGCTGGTGGGGGGCGGACCTGTGCCAGCCCCCCTCGTCGAGGCAGCCCGCACGCTGGGGTTTCCAGTCGCGCCGACCTATGGGCTCACGGAAGCATCGTCTCAGGTCGCAACCCGTCGCCCCGAAGATCCGCCGACTGCTGGCTTGTCTGCATTGGCCGGCACCGAGCTCAAAATCATCGACGATACGGGTGCGAGTCTGCCCGCCGATCGGCCGGGAGAAATCTGTGTTCGCAGCGGCAGCGTGATGACGGGCTACTTGAACCGTCCCGAGGCAACGCGCGAAACACTGCAGAGCGGATGGCTTCGCACTGGAGACGTCGGTTCGCTCGATGGTGACGGTCGACTTTTCGTCCACGACCGACGCAGTGATTTGATCGTTTCGGGCGGCGAAAACATTTATCCCGCGGAAGTGGAGTCCGCCCTGCTCGAACACCCCGCTGTCGCCGAAGCCGGTGTTGCTGGAGTTGCCGACGAAGCGTACGGCGCACGTCCCGTGGCCTGGCTCGTTGCCGGGCTGTCGGGTGAAGCGACTTCGGAGGTTCTGCACGAACACTGCCGAGCGCGACTGGCCCACTACAAGTGCCCGGTCCAATTCGTTTGGCTAGGCGAGTTGCCCCGCACCGCGAATGGGAAGCTAATTCGCCGAAAACTCGGCGGCCGCAGCAACGAAGCCGCGGAATAGCGCGCGAGTGACATCGTCGTCGAGTTTTTCGGGATGCCACTGGACGCCCAGGCAGAACGCCGCGCCCTGGCGCTCGATTCCCTCGGTGACTCCGTCGCGACTCGTCGCCACCGCAATAAAAGTTTCGCCAGGCTCGTTGATTGCTTGATGGTGGAGGCTGTTGACCTCGAATTCTGTGCGCCCGGTCAACGTTCCAAGACGCGACCCCGCCTGTACCACTACGCCATGTCGCCCCGTGTTTTCGTCCAGTTGGTGCTCGAGGGCGTGCTCGACGTCGTCCGGCACGTGGTAATGGAGACTGCCGCCAAGCTCGAGGGCCATCAGTTGGGCGCCGTAGCAGATGCCAAGGATGGGCATGTCTCTTTCAAGTGCGTGTTGCAAGAGTGCGCGATCGAATGCAAGCTGCTCGTCGGTCGTCGCGAGGTGTGGGTACGTGTCGCGGGTGAGCCCGGGAGGGACGAAGTCGTCACCGCCGGGTAGCAGCAAGCCATCGATGCGCTCGATCACCGCCGTCGGGTCCGCTTGGATCGGAAGATGAAACGCCGTCCCACCGGCGCGGCTCACGGCACGCGCATAC
>JASDVE010000169.1:0-1528 GCA_041891195.1 Myxococcota bacterium
CCACGACACGGTACACCTCGAAGGGGCGGGACGACCGACCGTCGTTCTTGCAACTGAAAAATTCGCAGACCTCGCCGCGCAAGCGGGAAAACAATGCGGTCTCGAGAACGCGAGAATCGCAACCCTCGAACACCCGGTCGGCGGCGTCGACAAAGACGAACTACTGCGTCGTGCGGATGCATCGGTGGACCATGTGATCCGCTTACTTACATCAACAGGCTAATGCCGATTTAAAAACGAGCCAAGGAGAAGACATGGGACAGTTCGGTCGTTATGTGATCGACGCAGATGGACACGGTGGCGAACCCTTGGGCTGGCGGCGAAGAATCCCAGCAAAACACAAGGCAATGATGCTCGAATATGTCGCGTCGATTCGAGCCAAGTACAGCGACGTGCCCGGCGGGGGCATGCGGGTTTCGGATGCCGCGTCAGACGTGGCGCCGGCAGAGGACGACCTCGAATTCGGGACGGCCATGCAACCGGGGATGTTCGACCCGGAGAAACGCCTCGTCGACATGGACCTCGAAGGGATTGACGTGGCCGTGTTGTTCCCGCCTGGTTCGGGAGAAGAATGGGCGATGGGGGATCGCGATTTCGCCGCGGCACTCTGCGCCACCATGAACGACGCGCGAGCAGAATACGCGAGCTACGCCCCCGACCGCATCAAGCTCGTTGCGAAGCTCCCGATGATCGAACCCAAGCTGGCGGCCGAAGAGCTCGAACGCTGCGTAACCCAGCACGGGTTCGTTGGGATGGTGACCGCGACGCATGTTCGCGACAAGAACCTCGACGACGAATGCTTCGATGTGGTTTGGGAAACCGCCCAACGTTTGGGGGTCGCAGTGTGCACCCACGGTGGTGGCCAAGCGCCGGGCCAGACGCCTTTTATCATCGATCGCTTCGACACTCGGTTGGGAATACACGCCATGACGCATCCGGTGGGTGCCATGCAGGCAGTGTTCAATTTTACCGTCGGCGGGATCCTTCACCGCTTCCCGGAGCTTCGGGTTGGCTTCCTCGAAGCCGGGGTGGGCTGGCTCCCGTTCTGGCTTGAGCGCCTCGATGAACACTGGGAAATGATGCCCGAGCAGGCGCCGATCATTGACCGCCCGCCCTCGGAGTACTTCTTGGGGCGATGCCACCTAACGACCGAACCCGATGAAAAAATGACGCCCTACGTGTTCAGCAGCGTCGCCGATGACATCATTTGTTACTCGTCCGACTACTGTCACTTCGACTGCGCGTTTCCAGAATCAGTAAAAATCTTAGAAGCACGAAGCGATATCGAGGAAGGCATCAAGGACAACCTCTTCTCGCGCAACGCCGCCAAACTCTACGGGCTGGCGATTCCCGAGTGAAGTATTCGCTTCAGCTCCCAACAGACCGTGTCGAACGCAGCGACGAGTTCTTGCGGCTCGATCGTATCGCCGAAGTCGCGCGGGGGATCGAAGACGCGGGCTTTGACGCGTGTTATGTCACCGAGCATCCGATTCCCGGTGACGAGTGGTTGCGTGGCGGAGGGCATCAC
>JASDVE010000169.1:1538-5118 GCA_041891195.1 Myxococcota bacterium
ACACGAACCTGATCGTGTTGCCGTATCGCAATCCGTTCCTCACGGCGAAATCCATTGCGAGCCTCGACGTAGTTTCCGAAGGTCGCGTCATTATGGGTGTCGGTGCCGGTTACATGGAAGACGAGTATGAAGCCCTTGGCGCAGATTTCGCGAACCGTAACGCGCTAACCGACGAGGCCATCGCAACGATGAAGAAGGCGTGGTCGGGATCGTCGGTCACGGCCAAGGGGATGGCCTTCGAGGCTCTACACAACACAGCCCTCCCCGCCCCGTTTCAACATCCACATCCACCGCTCTGGATCGGAGGCAATAGCCCTCGAGCGATTCGTCGCGCGGCGGAGCTTGGCCAGGGCTGGAGCCCCTTTCCCTTGCCCCGCAGCCACGCGGGCCGGGTGCGAACGTCCGCCATCGAAACCATCGACGACCTCGCGCAGAAAATCAGTCAGTATCGCGAACTTGCGCGCACAGCCGGAAAAGAGGACATCGTCGACGTCAACTTCGTGCCCTTCGGCCACGGCATGAATTCGCAACAGCCCATCATCGCTTCTGAGTTCCGCGAGCAAGTAGTCGCGCTTGAAGCAGCAGGGGTCACATGGCTCAGCCTTGGGCTGCCAGGCCTAGACCCGAAATCGTATCTCGAGAGCATTCTTACATTTGGAAAGGAGATCATCGCATGAATTCCCCGAAGCGAGACAACCCCCAAGTCAAGTTTCGCCACGCCGACGATGAAACGTGGCAAGAAGTGCGTGCACAACAGCATGGCGATCGGCGTGTATCGATTCGAGAAAAGTGGCTCGAGTTTACGGAGGACTTGCTTTGCCTTTATGCAAAGTGGGACCCGGGCATGATGGTCCACAAGCATGGGCACAACAGCGATCACATTCTCTTCGTCCTCGAAGGAGAAATGATGTGCGGCGACGTTCGGTGCACCAAAGGCATGCACATCACCCTTGAACACGGCGCATCGTTCGGTCCGTTTATCGCAGGGCCAGAAGGCGTCGAGCTCTTCGAGATCATGATGGGCGATCCGCGCTCGTGGGCGGCAGACCCAGAAGCCTTCAAGGCATTGCTGAAGGAACGCGGCGCGGTACAACTCCCCAACCCGCCGATCGAACTTCCCGATTGGCTCGAAGACACGCGGACCGATCCGTGATCATCGACACCCACACTCACATCGTGTCGAGCGATCATGACCGGTACCCGCTCAACCCGCGAAACCTTTCTGGCGAGTGGTATAAGAAATCGCCTCACACAGACGTTGAGTTCTTGGCGTGCATGGACGCCACGGGTGTTTCGAAGGCTGTGCTCGTGCAACCCATCGGCGCGTACACCTACGACAATTCATACACTGCGGACAGTGCGGCAAAGACGCCGGAACGCTTTGCCAGTGCGTGTTGCATAGACATGGAAGCCGACGACCCGCTTGGCATGCTCGAGCACTGGGCGATCAAGCGAAAAATGCAGGGGATTCGACTCTTCGCCCTCTCGGCAAGTGGTGGCTCTTGGCTCGACGACGAACGCACCTACCCGGTATGGGAAAGAGCCGCGGAACTCGGTGTGCATGTCATCGTCACAATCTTTGGGCACCAACTCCCCCAACTTCGTCGGGTCTTGGAGCGTTTTCCAACGACGCGGGTCTCTCTCGATCATTGCGGTTTTCCGACTCTCGACGGTCCGCCATTTGACGCGGCGTCCCCCCTCTTTGAGTTGGCAACGCTTGGCAATTTGTACTGCAAGGTCTCTTCAATCGTTATCGATGCGGCTTCTCAAGGTGACGCGGGGCCGAGTCAATTCATCCAAAGACTTGTGTCCGAGTTCGGCGCCGATCACGTGATGTGGGGCTCCGATTTTTGCCAAACCCATGACCGCACATATGACGAGCTCGTGGCGCTCGCAAAAAATGCCTTTTCGTGCTTATCATCCGAAGACCAGGCATGGTGTTTCGCGGGTACGGCAAAGAGCCTTTGGCCTTCTCTTGCGTAAAGCGCAACCGGTTGACTTGAATCCAACACCCGTGTGAATGAGGAAACTTAAAATGACCGACTTTGGCGATCCGCTCGATACCCGCGCAGGGATTCCTTACGAACTGTTCGCGCGACTGCGCGCCGAGGCTCCCGTTTGGCGCACAGGCACCGGGGTGTGGTTCTTTTCGTTGTTCGACGACGTACTCGCGGCCACCAAGGACATCGAGAGTTTTAAATCAAGCTTTCGAGACCCGGGTGTCGTGGTTCCCGAAGAGGAACAGCTCATCAGCGAAATCGAAGAGCCGCGCCACGGCAAGATTCGCCGCATTGTAAACTCGGCCATCGCGGCTCACCGGTTGGGTAACGTCGAATCCTTCGCACTCGAAACCTCCCACACTCTGCTCGAGCGCGTACTCGCAAAAGGCGGAGGCGAGCTCATGAACGAGTTCGTCATGCCGCTCCCCACCTCAGTGATCGCAACGCTTCTGGGAGTTCCGACCGAAGACTTTCATCTTTGGGGCCAGTGGTCCGGAGACGTTGTGCAGGGCGATTACCCGACTAAGAATCGCACCGAACGAGGCGAAGGCTTCGCGGGTGCGCATCCAGAATTTGCGACCTATGTCGATCGACAGATTGCAGAGCGACGAGGCGCCGAAAACCCGCCAAACGATTTCGTGACTCGGCTCCTCAACACAGATGTGGAGGGGCAACGGTTGACCGACACCGAAGTCCGCACCCTCATGGTCTTTCTACTTGTCGCGGGTAACGAAACCACACGCAATCTCATCGGCAATCTGCTGGTCACCATGGGCCAACGCCCGGATATATTCCGACAACTTCAAAATAACCCCGAGCTCATCGAAGTCGCAGTAGAAGAGTCGTTGCGAATTGACCCGCCGACCGCCGTATTACTGCGCGATTGCATCCGAGACACTGAGATCCACGGCATCCCCATACGCGCTGGCGAAAAGGTCGCGTACGGGATCGCGTCAGCAAACCGAGACGAGTCTCACTACGAAGATCCAAACTCCTTCCGTCTCGACCGCCCAAACCCCAAGCATCACGTGGCATTTGGCGGGGGTCCGCACGTCTGCCCCGGCTCAGTTCTGGCCCGGATGGAAGCGAAGATCGCAATCGAAGTATTTCTCGAGAAGGTTGGGGAGATGAAACTTGCCCCCGACTTTGTGCGGGAGAAGGTGCCGGTCTTCTGGGCCAATGGGCCGAATGCGTTGCCGGTTACGCTGACGAGACGCTGAGCCTCGACGACCAATTTCATCACACCCAATCAAAACAACTCACCGCCCGTCACCGACTTGAATCGCACGCAGCCTGGCGATGCGCTTGCGAAGAGCACGTTTCGATTCAGCTCGGGCGACTCGTCCGCGCCACTGCTTCGACCGGAGAGGTGCCATATCACCTTGGCCTATAAAGAGCCTCAGGTTCGTGCGTCACGCGTTATTCATGTTCGCGAACACAACGCATCTCATCGAGGCGCAGCCCAATATTGCAAGCCCATCGATCTCCGATGTAATCGAGATGGGCGCCTGGCGGAACCTCCACAACTCGACACGAACTTTGATCCTTTTTGTAGCCTCGCTCGCAGCTCGAATCGCGCC
>JASDVE010000170.1:0-5111 GCA_041891195.1 Myxococcota bacterium
CCCTAGGCCTTCGCCCCCCCTGCAGCGTGAGCCACGCCCGCAGCCTGTCTTCCCAGTTGATCGTCCGTGTGGCCTCCCCTGTGCTCGAACGCACCACGCGGGACGCGTTGCTCGATGTCGCGCTGTCTCTTTCGCCGCGCGCCGCTTTGGCGCCTCGTTCTCCCGGCATTTTCATTTGCGAGGCGGCGGTCTTCCTTGACGCCACGGGGGTCGATTCCCTGTACCGCTCCGAAGCGGGCTTTGCAGCGGCCCTTGCGGCACGGGCCGAACGGGCGGGGCTTCCGGGAAGCATCGCAATCGCTTCGTCGCGCAGCATTGCAAAGATCGTCGCGCGCAAGTTGGCGGTCCCGAAGCTCGCACGCGCGGCCATCAAACCTCCCCGTGAAAGCACGGGTCGGGCCACGCAAGAACACGGTGGCGAACCCGAATGCTGCATCCTCTCTCCGGACGAAGAAGCAAAAGCCCTCGCCCCCCTCCCCATTGATCTACTCGACCCCGGCGACGACCTCGCTCAAAAGCTCACCCGCTTTGGCGTCCACAACGTGCGTGACTTGCTCGCGCTCCCTCGGCGCGCGCTGGCCGAACGCTTGGGCGCCGACGTCTTGCAACTCGTCGCTCGCGCCGAAGGCCGCGAAGTAGAAACGCCCTTACCCGAACCCCGAGACGCGAGCCTTCGCGAAGCGATCGACCTCGACTCCCCGATCCAATTGCTCGAACCGCTCGCCTTCGTGTTGCGCGGCATGCTTTCGCGACTCACCGAACGCTTGACACTGCGCGGGCTCGCGAGTGGCCCTATCGATCTCAGCTTGAACCTTTGCGAAGGCGGACGTGACCATCGGCGCATTGGCATCGCGGCGCCTACCCGCGACCCCCGAGTACTGTTGCGCCTCGTGGTTCAAACGCTCGAAGCCGCACCTCCCGAAGCGCCGATCGAAGGCATTGCCTTGAGCACCTTGGGCATCTGCCCTCGTCGCGATCAACTCGACTTGTTCATTACGCCCGGACCCGACCCGGCCGAGACGGACCGCACCCTCGCCGAACTCGAATCTCTTTGCGGCCCAGGTCAGGTCGGCTCACCCGCGGTGCTCAACGACAATCATCCATGTGCGTTCGAACTCAAACCGTTTTCGAGTGACACGTCTGCCGCTCCAAAGGGTCTGCAGCAAAGCAGCACATCCGGGCCGAAGTCAGCCGGGGTCATGGCCCTTGGCGGGTCTCCACTCGTGGTTCGGGCACTACGCCCTCCGGTGCATGCCGAAGTCAAACTTCACCACGGCCATCCTTCCAACATCCGCAGTGCGGTGGCTTGTGGGCATATCGTCAACGTGGCTGGGCCATGGCGTACCACCGGACGATGGTGGTCTCAAGAAGGACGCTTTGCCCTCGACCATTTCGACGTCCAAGTCAGCGACGGCACGATTCTTCGCCTTTGCTTTGACTGGACCCAGCGAACTTGGCAGGTCGACGCCATTTATGACTAAAAACGCATCTAACGTGACTCAAAGCCGGCTGGTATCAGCAGCCACCAGAGGCACTTACAAAAACCAAAAAGCTCCTCAAGCGAAGCATCGACGACCCGCATCGGCCCAGGCCGAACTACTCAAGATGCCACCAGTGCGTGTCTTTCCATGTCATGGGACAAGAGCTAGGCGCGGGGCCTAGTTGTCGTAGTACTCGTCGTGCGCGTCGATCTCTTCGGAGCTGTCTTCGGGGTTGGCTTCGGGACTGCCTTCAAAGCCGTCGTCGTGATTCGGCCTTTCCTCGTCGAGCTTTTCGCCGCGTTTGATCTGCATCGAAAGGCCCGCGCGTTCGGCGCTCCCCTGGCTCGCCCGGTGGAGCGCCGCGTTTCCGAAGCGATCGGAAATCTCGTCGAGGGCGCGATTCAGATCGGTTCGTCGTTTTTTTTCGGGCGGTGCGTCGAACAACGACAGCTGCGGCGCTTCACGGCTTTCAAGCCCTTCGGCTCCGACACCAATCAAACGCACGGCCTCTTGAAGTTGGGCCTTGGCCAGAAGCTTGCGCGCCTCGCGGGCCAGGGTGTCGCCGTCGTCGGTCGCTTCGGCGAGCGTAATGCGGCGCGAACGAGCGGGGTAGCCGCGAGGCCCAGGCGCCTGGCGTTCCGAAGGTCGCCATTTCAGGACGACGACGCGCGCCTTGAGCTTGTCCCGTCGCAGCCGTCGGGCCACCGACTCTGCGTGGGTCAGGATCGTGGCCTCGAGGGTTTCGCGATCGAGCACATCGCCAGCGAACGTATTTTCTTCGCTGTATGACTTAGGCTCTCGGTATGCCTCGACCTCGCGTATGTCTTCACCCCGGGCGAGACGCGCGATGTCGACGCCCCAGTCGCCAACCGCGCGACGCAGGGTCTCGGTATCGCATGCCGCCAATTGCCCCAGGGTTTCGAACCCGGCCGCGCGCAAGCGTTCGCCGCCAACCGGCCCAACACCCCAAACCGCCCGAACGGGTAGCGGCGCAAGGAACACACCGACTTCATCGTGCGCGACTTCCAGCAGGCCATCGGGCTTTGACGCCGCGCTTGCGATCTTCGCCACCATCTTGACCGGGCCGATGCCCACCGAAACGGCGAGGCCCGAAGCCTCACGCACACGCTTGCGCAAACGCGCTGCGACATCTCGGGCTGGGCCCATCAACCGCTCGCTACCGGTCAAGTCGAGAAACGCTTCGTCGAGGGACAGGCCTTCGACCCGCGGAGAAAACTCGTCGAAGATTTCAAAAATGCGTCGTGATTCCCGAGCGTACAACGCCATATTGCCGCGCACGAACACCAAGTCGGGGCAAAGTCTTCGCGCTTCGAACGAAGGCATAGCGGAGCGCACTCCAAACTTGCGCGCCTCATAGCTCGCGGCCGCAACAACCCCGCGCGAACCCTCGCCTCCCACCACAATGGGCTTGCCGCGCAGTTCGGGCCGATCGCGCTGCTCGACCGACGCGTAGAACGCGTCCATATCCGCGTGCAAGATCACCTTCGGAAACTCTCTCTCGTCGGTTTCGGAGCGAAAAGAAGGTATTTCGGGAGGGTGGCTTCGGTCTGACATAGCGAGCTTCGAGTTTAACTGGTCGGCGACGCGACTGCGCGGGTCAGGCGAGACCGAGCGCGATTTGTGACGCGGCTCGCATGCCACTCGTCAGTGCGGCCTCGGCGCCATTGCCCGCCAAGTAGTCTCCGCAGAAGGCGAGCCGCGGCGTTCGATCGAGACGTCCATTGAAGCGAGCGAGCCTTGCGAGATAGCTCGGGTAGAAGACCGGAGCGCTTGCGCTGTGACGGCTTACGAGAGTCCGCGCGGGCGCAACGTGGCCAATCGGGGTAATCGACAAATGGTCACGAACCAGAGTTTCGATTTCAGCGTCACTGGCCTGCCACGCGCGTTCGGTGATCGCTTCGCCGAGCGTTGCCCGCAACATCCCCGAGTCGACAGGCACTGCCCCCGACTTTATATCCGCAACCTGAACGCCATAGAGTCCAAGACCTCGCCGTCTCGGAAAACAAATACTTCGATACGGAAGGTTGGTCGGTTCGCGCAGCATGAGGTGTACGTCGATGGAACGGGCATACCGAACGTCTTCAAAAAAACCGCGTTCGCTCGGGGTGATCTTCGGGCAAATGTCAGCGACTCGGGTGCCAGGAAGGGCAACCACGACGCTGTCCGCAACAACACTGCCCTCGCGATCGCCGACGCGATAACGCACCCGGGCACCATCACTTTGGGTTTCAAGGCTGGTCACTTCGCAGGACGTCCGCACGGGCAGCTGCGCAGCGAGTTGGGTCGTCACTTGGTCGAGCCCTCCGGCCAGGTATTGCGGGCGGGCACCTGCGACGCGGTTGATCAAAACGAGCAAGTACGCCGCGGAAATATTTTCCGCGTCGAGGCCGAGCGCGTGACTGACCAATGGAGCGACGATTTTCTTTCGTAGCCCAGTCCCAATGATCTGATCGAGATGGCTCGACAGGGTTTGGGCTTCGAGCCGTGCATAACCGTTGGAAATTTGCGCTTGGCAGCCCGCGCCACCCGGGCCATTCACGGGTGTAAAGGCGAGTTCCTTGCGCCATCGCATCCATTCAAGCCGGAGCCTTAGCAAGCGCCCCACATCAACGGCTGACAACGCTTGAGATCGAAACAGCAGCGGGTCATCAACAGGCCGCAAAGCGGCGATGGTGCCGGCCTGGGTTACCGCGTCCGGAAAACGCAACACCGAACGCACCTTCGATGCAAGTTCCACATCATTGACAACCGAGTGAAGACTGCGGTCGTGGCTGGTAAATGAAGCGATGCCAGGTTCGACCAAGAAGTCACCGACCCGCTGCGTTCGAAGTCGTCCGCCTACGTGCGGAGTCGCCTCGAGAACCTCGACATCAAAGCCTGCACGCTGCAGCCGCCACGCACAGCAAAGCCCTGCGAGTCCCGCTCCGACCACGACGACAGATGGCACGCCGTTATCTTCCCTGTGCTGTCGCACATCGCGCGAATCGTTTGAACTCAAGCCGCATCACATCAACGTCTCGCCGCCAGACCCTGTACAACCAACTTGACCAATGCCGTTGGTAAAAACGGCTTGCGGAGAAACACGCCCCCGTGCAACTGCATCTTTTCTGCAAGGGCGTACTCTGGCTCGTCTCCACTCACGAAAACCACTCCCACCCCCAGCCCCGGACGCGCGGCCATCATGTGATCGAACACTTCTTCGACGCCGTTGGGTGGAATCACAATGTCGAGGATCACGCCGTCGATTTCGTCGCGATGTTTGTCGAACACCACGATCGCTTCGTCGCCCGCCTTCGCGGACAAGGTCCTGTAGCCCTCCCTTTCGAGCACCCGGGTGACGAGGCGCAAGAGCGCCGGTTCGTCATCGACGATCAGGATCGTGGCTTCGGAAGCAGTTGCGTTCATTGAGGCCCAGCATAGTCCGAATAGGATGCAGCAATCCAACAAAGCGTCATTTAGACAACACTGCGATTGTGGGTTGAGGTTCGAGGCTGGGCAACTACTCTTCGCCGATGACCGCGACACCACCCCGAAGCGGCGCCGTTCCCTCGCGTGACGAGCACCTCCAAGCGATTGCGCGCGACGGCTACACCATTCTCGAAAACGTGG
>JASDVE010000171.1:0-3126 GCA_041891195.1 Myxococcota bacterium
AGATAGCCGTTCATCGGAATCATGACTGATTCGCAGGTGTCATCGGCGACGCGATAGCCGCGCTCACAATTCAACTCTCTACCCGACGAGGACAAATAGCCACCGACTGGGACTTTAATCAGGTTGCATTTCTCGAGTTCCTTTCGAAAGCCCCGAGCACAACGCCAGTGAGCCCCGGAAGAGTCGAGGTAGCCATTCTTCGGGACTGAAACGGCCACGCAAGCTCCCGCCTCTTTTCGATACCCGCGATCGCATTTCCAGTCGCCGCTGCTCGTATATGTAAACCCGTTGTTCGGTGTCACGATCTCGATGCACGCATCACCGGCCTTTCGATAGCGGCGATCGCATTCCCACTCGCGCCCGGACGCACCTAAGAATCCATTGGCGGGAATCTTAACCGCAACGCAAGCCTCTCGATGACGTTCGTACCCGTGATTGCATTCCCAGCGGTCTCCGTACGTTGCCGGATGGGAATTGGTTGGAGGCCCTGGCACTTCGCCCGATGTCGCTGTCCCCATTGGAAAGGCAATGAATGCAATCGCGCACAACACGATCCTCGCCGCGAGACTTCCGTCTCGATTACCGTCATTCATCAGATTTCCTTACATGCGGGTTCGATGTCTGAGCAGGAACGGCGGTCGGTCTGCATTCAGGCCATTGCTTGATGTATCAAGCATGCTATGTATACCACGCATTGGCGATTCGTGCTTGACCTCTCGCGCAGCGGTCGCATCTGAAGCCCAAATGGAACTTGATGCCCAATCCGTCACGAGAAAATACCCCCGACTTTTCGGGCCTACCCAACGAACTCGGCAGCATGCTGTCCGATTTACGCCGCGCCAAAGGGCTGTCGTTGCGGGCGGTCGAACAAGCCACCGGCAAGATGGTCTCAAACGCCTACCTAAGCCAACTTGAGAACGGAAAGATCAAGAAGCCCTCACCCAATGTGCTTCAGAGCTTGGCGGAGGTCTACGTCGTGCCTTACGAAGCGTTGATGGAAAAGGCCGGATACCTGCTTCCACCAAAACGAGGTGGGGGCCGGCGGAAGCGAATTGCGGCGTTCGCGATTGACGATCTCACTGCGGAGGAAGAGGAGGAACTTCTCAAGTATCTGGCCTTTCTTCGCTGGCGTACGCCGAGATGAAGTTCCTGTCAGTGAGTCTCGAAGCAAAGTTTCTGGTTCCACAAGGGATGTTCCTGGAGCGCCTCCGATGAGCGATGTCCACGTTTTTGTCAGTTACGACCTTGAGCACGACGGAGAACTCTATGCGTTGATTGTCGCGCAATCTAAGACGCAGAGTTCCGGCTTCGTAATCGTAGGCAGCTCGGAGCGTCCACCTGCACACTTGCTGTGTAGCGAAAAGACAATGACTTCGATCGGCGAAGCCAACCAAGTGATCGTCATTTGCGGCGAGCACTCCGAGTCGTCAGCAGGCATGAGCGCTGAACTGCAAGTTGCCCACCAAGAGGGCAAACCCTACTTCTTACTATGGGGCCGTCGCGAGATGATGTGCTCCAAGCCAACTGGAGCTAAGTCTTCGGATGGCATGTACAGCTGGACGCTGCCAATATTGCAAGAGCAGTTGGAACTCATGAAGCGCAGTGCCAAGTGGAAGACGCCTACCGATGAGTTCAAGAGCGCGGCAAAAAACAAGCGCCCTGCTAAAGATCCGCCGAATGCGTGAGGTTCGAATGATTCGGTGACCCGAATCATTCGAGCAAGCGTACTTTTGTTTGAGTACTTCGAGTACATGCAGGGCCCGCGTCATCCGGCCGCTACGTACGCGGTCCGCCGGTGTGTCCACAAACATTGCACCCGCTGCCGAGCAGCCCCGAATCTCGAATCAGCCGCAGCGACGAATAAAATAAATTTGCACCCCGAACGTCACCTCTATGGACAAGTATGACCACACACGCTGAAGACCAACATGCGTTACCTCCGACAATCCTCTCCTATGTGAGAGACCTTCCCAATCTCTGTTCACTTGCAGGATTGGGCTGCACGGTTTCGGCCATCTACTTTTGCGTGCTGGGCAATTACTCCGCAGCGATGATCGGCATGATCTGGGCGGTCGCCTTCGACTGGGCAGATGGCCTAATCGCCCGAAGAATGAAGGGACGGACAGGAAACGACCGGAGCTTCGGCGCACAACTAGACGTCTCAATCGACATCGTCAGCTACGGGGTGACACCCGCCGTTCTCCTGTTGAGCTATGGAAATTTTGAAGCGGCCTTCTTGCCAGGGGCGTTCATTCTGCTCGCCGCGGCTGCGCTACGCCTGAGTTACTTCAGCACGTTCGGCCTTTCTGGCAGTTCGGAATACACGGGATTGGCCCTCGACAACAACAGCATCCTGCTCGTCTTCCTGTTCGCATTTGAAAGCACGTTGGGGACGGAGATCTTTTCGGCCGTTCTCTATGTCAGCTGCCTGGGGCTCGCGGCATTGAACGTGTCGCAGATCAAGACTCCGAAACTCTCCGGCAATCCAATCAATGTCCGCATCCTTGCCCTTTACACGCTCGGAGTCACGGCACTGTATGGCTGGCAACTTCTATGAACACCCGCGCATGAACACCCGCGTGATCCGGACACCCGCAACTTGAAAACCCATCGATACTGGAGTGAAATATTATGAATGTTTATACGGTCGGCACGTTTGACTTGCTGCACGTGGGTCACCTTGCACTGCTGGAATATTGCAGCACTCTGGGTGACGTGGTGGCAGTAGGGGTCGCTTCTGACAGCGTCGTTCACTCCTACAAACCCAACAAACCCGTGATCCCTCTTGATCAACGGATAGAGATGCTGCGAGCACTACGCTGCGTCAATATCGTACGGCCGTATCACGAATTGGAGTACGTATCCGCCTGCAAGGAATTGAACGTCGATATCTTTGTCATCGGAGAGGACTGGGGAAACAAGCCGCATAACATCGCGGTGGAAAACTATCTGAGGGACACCGGCAAAAGCATCGTTCAGACCTGCTACAGCCCACGAACGTCATCCTCCGGAATAAAACGGTGCACGATTGCGCAGTCTCGCAGGGTAGAGCGGCCAGAGAAACACGACCAAGTATTCGGGCTCAGCGCTTGAGCAGCTTCGAGGTTCTGAAGCGAGGCTGGACTC
>JASDVE010000171.1:3136-5109 GCA_041891195.1 Myxococcota bacterium
GTTACGCGCCATTCTAATCCCCCCTACACTGAGTGACATCATGATTCATCCCTACTCGAACGAAACGCAGACACGTTGGGACCACGGCGACTTCAAAGTCCAGCTCATCCAACCAAACAACACACGCCCGATGGGGTTCTGTGATGGATCCGCGGCTGACCTCGCCGAGTTGCAACAGATGGCTGAGAGTGAAGGTGCAGACGAAATGCGAATTGAGAAGAAGTCCCTGAAGACGGGGCGAGAGATCTGGACCTTGCACGGCGGCGGCTGAAGCCAAGCTGGCTTGGCTTCTAGAGCGTACGCCAACGATCCCATTCGCGAGACACAACTTCCTATCCGGGGCACCCCGTGATCCGTGCTCGCAGAGCAGCCGAAGCCTGCGGAGAAACACTGCGCGAAACGCGCATCATTCGCTCAAGTCGCAGTGCTGCTGACGTGGTGTCGGTGTCTCGCGACCTGAAGTTTTTCATAGCTCTCGATGAGCCTTAAGTGCTTGTCGATTCCATCGAGCTTCATGTTTGTCGGCGTGAGTCCAAAGAACCGAGTTCTTCCTGACACACTCGAAGTTGCATTGCGGAGAATTTCCTCACCGTACATTCGGGTGAGATTGGGCATATAGTTTTGAAGCTCAAGGTCTTCTCGGAGCGTGATGTCGAGCACGGTGTCCAAGACTTGGTAGAACCTTCTTCGCGCGGGCACGTTGTCGTTGTACTGCAAGAATAAGCCCACCCATTCTTTCGCTTCTTCATGCTTTCCGAGGGCCAAGCAGATGAGAGCTTTGAGCTCACTAACCGTGCACTTCCCCCACGGAGAATTTTCGTCGAAGGCAACCCCAATGAGTTCTGGCACCAACGTGTATTCATCAAGCTCACTTTCATCGAGCTTTTCAAGCAGGCACAAGAGAGCTTTGTCATCGAGCGAATGAATGTTGAGGATGTCTGACCTGAAGACGAGTCCCTTGTTGGTGTTGCTCCAGACAAGGTCCTCTACTTCATAGATTTCTGAATAGCCGGGAACCAAAATTCTACAGGCATTCGCCCCGAGATCTTCGTAGTCCGCGATGTAAACCTCTTTGTCCAAACCCCTCAGAATGCCCATTAAGTATTGATATTCTTGCTCCGTCGAGCCTGCGAAATCCCAATCGGAAAATTCATAGTCGGCGGCTTGGCCAAAGAACTTCCAGGAAACCACGCCAGTCGAGTCGATGAAGTGCTCAACCATGTTGTTTGGCTCGCGGATGGCAAACTGGTTGAAAGTTGGCGGCGGAACATCGTTCAAGCCCTCAAAGCTTCTGCCTTGCATCAATTCGGTGAGGCTTCTTTCAAGCGCCACCTCGAACTTGGGATGTCCCCCAAATGAAGCGAACGCCCCACCCGTTCTTGGGTTCATGATCGCGACACACATCACCGGGAATTCCCCTCCGAGCGACGCGTCTTTCACAAAGACGGGGAAACCCTGTGCTTCTAGTTTCGCGATGCCGGCAACGATTGTTGGGAATCGTTCGATTACAGCCTTGGGCACATCAGGGAGCGTGAGTTCATCGAGAATGATCTGCTTTTTTACCGCGCGTTCGAAAATTTCAGACAGACATTGAACGCGTGCTTCGGAGAGTGTGTTGCCGGCGCTCATGCCGTTGCTGACGAAAATATTCCCAATGAGATTGGCAGGAACATGAACCGTCTTCTGGTCGGACTGCCGCGTAAACGGAAGAGCGCAAATCCCACGTTCGATCGCTCCAGAATTTGCGTCCACAAGATGTGAAGCCTTGAGCTCATTGTCGCAATCAAAGACCTCCATGAATCGTTCGTCCATCAAACCTTCGGGAATCGAACCATTGGCGCCGGGTTTGAACCATTTTTCATTGGGGTAATGAACGAATCCGGCCTTTGCCCGTTCTTCGCCGAGGTAGTAGTCGTTATAAAAATAGTTGTTGCTCATTCGCTCGAGGTACTCCCCGAGTGCCGAGCACAGGG
>JASDVE010000172.1:0-23841 GCA_041891195.1 Myxococcota bacterium
GTCCCGACGCGCCCAACGCAAGGATCTCCCCCTCGGCGGACATGCGACTGACCGCGATAATCATGCCGAACAGAAATGCGATTGGCAGGGTGTAAGCGGTAAGGAGCGGGAGCAAGCAGGCAATGACATCGATACAGTCGTCAAGCGTGGCCCCGACCGCGACCAATTCGTCGAGAAGACGCAAACCGTTCTGCGTCAACAAGACCATCGTGAGCGCAAGGAAGCTCAGGGCGCTGTATTGCACCACTTCCTTCATCAGCTGGAAGGAAAGCATTCGCGAGACTCTCATCGACGCATCGTATCGTCCCGTTGCATGGCAGGCGAGAGGAACTCGGTACCAGGCGTCCCGACCTGACTCGCCGCGGCAAGCGATCGGCTACGAGTTTGACGTCCTCGTGCCGAGCAGTGCGGCAAGGTCGTCGCCTTCGATTTCGCTTGCGTCTAACTTTGAGCGCAGCGCTTCGAGCGAGGAAAGCGCGCTAACCCCCTTTTCTCCTATGGCCCGCAAGACGACCAAAGCGGCTTCACACTGCACCAGTGCGCACGAGGGACTTCCCTCTCGATCGATGCTCGGCGCAACGAATTCATGTTCCGGCCACGCAGTCAGCCCGAGCAGCAAGTCGGCGGGGAACCAAGATGAATCACCGCTCGCCACCACGATCAAAGCGCGTTCTTCCCGCGCACATTCAAGTCCCGCGGTGAACCCGTGTGAGCCGCTGCACGCGATCAAGCGTCCGTATTGCCCCCAAGACGGGTCGCCTCCGACGATCACCAGGTCCTCAAAGAGTCTCGCGAGAAGTGCCGCGGTGTTTTTCGCCTGGTCGTACCTTTCGCAGCCAGACGCAACGATGAAGATCGCGGACACATTTGCGAGTTGGCCATTGAACTTTCGCGGAGCGCTCATTACACGCCTTCGAAGCCGCGTTCGTGGCCAGCGAAGAAGCCCTCGTCGATCACTTGCACGGTGACGTCACTGCCTTCCGCAAGCTCGGAATCTGCGCCGGGAAAAACGAGCAGGCCCTGGGCCTCGGACATCGAACGAAACACACCCGAACTTTGATTGCCGGTGCTCGAAGCCCAGATCTCGCCGTCTTCGTTTTCAAGACAAACGCGTATGAAGTTCAATCGACCGGGCTGTTTGCGCAGCGCGGTGCGCAGGCGCGCTTGGATCGTCGGACGAAAGTGGGTCGCGAAGCCGCTCATCTTACGAAGCGCGGGACGTACAAACTGTTCAAAGGTCACGGCCGCAGACACCGGGTTGCCCGGTAGGCCGAACACAAAGGGGCCTGCGGCGCCCGGCGCGGGGCCGCGATCGAAGCGCCCGAAAACCATGGGATGTCCAGGTTTCATTTGTACGCCCCAAAATCGAATGTCACAGCCGAGTTTCTCAAGTACACCCTTCACATGATCGTGGTCCCCAACCGAGACACCGGCGGAGGTCACAATGCAATCGGCAGAAAGCCCCGACCGCATGTGCGCTTCAAGTTCTTCGGGGCAGTCCTTCGAAATTCCAAAGTAGATCGGCTCGGCACCCACTTCTCGACAAAGCGCGGACAAGGTGTACGAGTTCGACGCGACGATACGGCCACCTTCGACAGATGCGTCCGGTTCGACCAACTCGTCTCCACTCGACAAGATCGCGACGCGCGGGCGCCGAACAACTGACACCAAAGTGCGTCCAAGAGACGCCAGCAAGCCGATCACCGGGGCGCTGATGCATGCGCCCCGCGCAAGCACGCGGTCGCCGACATGCATCTCTTCGCCGGCATTGCGGATGTTGTTTCCCCGGGGCGCGGGTTTCAAAATTCGCACCCACTCGCCGTCGGCTTCGACGTGCTCTTGCATCACAACTGAGTCGGCACCGGGCGGAACCGGGGCGCCAGTAAAGATGCGTGCCGCGTCTCCGGGTTGAAGCGGACAATCAGCACTTCCGCCGGCTGCCACTTCAAGAGCCACACGCATGGAAACGGGCACGTCCGCACTGGCGCTCTGGCTTGCCGCACTGTGAATCGCGTAGCCGTCCATTGCGGAACAGTCGGCGGGCGGGAGCATCCGAGTCGAGAGAACGTCCTCTGCCAAGATCCGTCCCTGGGCGTCCGCAACCGCAACCGTCTGTGCGGCGAGCGGAGACACTTCGTTTAAGATTGCGTCCTGGGCCTGGGCAACTGTGAGATTTCGCTCCATGGGGCCAACCTTACCCCGTCTTGTCGCGTTCTAGGTGCGTTCTAGGCTCAGGAGTCCCAACCCCGAAGCTGGCTGGCGGCGAGGTTCGAGCACGCTAACCTGCCTAATCTTTAGGCAACCCCTCTCGCCTCGATCGGCAGACCCACAGTGCCCACCAGCCCTCGTTGGGTAAAACTCAAACAATTTCAAAGGCTTGCCTGAAACCCGGAGCCCCGAGCGTGTCCCGAGAACTCAAAAGCGTTTTGGACGCAGTGCACGATGGGATCCTGCTCATTGACCAAGACGGATACGTCGAGGATCTGAATGCGGAGGCCTGCCGCATCTTTGGGACGTCGGCCAGCAACATCCGAGGCGTGTCGATTGACCGTTTGATTGACCCCGGTCGCGCGATCGTGAGCCTCGCCCAACGCGTGGTTGAGACGGGCCAACCCTATGTCCAGGATGAGGTGGTCTTCGAACAGCGCACGGGCGGCAACGTAACGATCGACATTTCGGTGTCTCCGATGTTTGACCCCGAGCTTTCGGGCCAACTCGACGGGGCCGTGGTGATGATTCGCGACCGAACTATCACCCACTCGCTTCGCGAGATCGTAAACCAACAAGAACAACTCGTCTCCTACGGTTTGATCGCCGCTGGCATCGCCCACGAAGTAAAGAACCCGCTCGGTGGCATTCGCGGTGCAGCCGAACTCTTGGGAGATTGGTCGGCGGACGATCGCGGGTCCCGCGCTGCTTCATTGATCGTCGATGAAGTCGACCGGATCACGGCACTTGTAGAAGAACTCATGGTCTTCGCCCGGGGCGACGAACTTTCTAGGACGTCGGTCAACCTTCATCAGATCCTCGACTCCGTCATCGAACTTTGCAGACTAGATCCCATCGCCGGCGGCATTTCGATCGGACGCGTTTACGATCCGTCAATTCCCGAAATCTCCGCAGACGCCGACCGGCTCCGCCAGGTGTTTTTGAACCTGCTGCGCAATGCGCTTCAAGCGACCAGCGCCGGCCAAGGCCGTGTTGAAATTGAAACGCGCATGACGCTGGACCAACGCCTTTCGAGCCGAGACCAAACCAGCGTCCCCACTGTGCAAATCGTTATCCGCGATAACGGCGGCGGGATCTCACCCGAACTCCTTGCGCGCCTTGCAACGCCCTTTGTTACGACCAAAGAAAAAGGCACCGGCCTCGGTCTCGCCGTGTCGCGCCACTGGGTCACGCTGCATCGCGGAACCCTTTCCATAGACAGTCCCCCCGGCGAAGGCACCAGTGTGCGAATCAACCTTCCTCTCGAAGCTGAAAACATTCGGGCATCCGCTCGCCCACAACCCTGAGCAAACTTATGACAACACCGCACGAATCTTCCAAAAAAACCAACGCCTACGACGAGTCGCGCGTGGCCAAAATCTTGATCGCGGACGACGAATACTCCATTCGCTTCGTACTCCGAGAAGCCTTGGAAGCCCAAGGCCATACGGTTGAAGAAGTCGAAGACGGCGATCAAGCCCTTGAAAAACTGGCGACTGGTGAGTTCGACATCGCGTTTCTCGACATCCGCATGCCCGGACTCACCGGCCTTGAACTGCTCGATCAACTGCGCGCAACCCAGAGCGAAACGGCTGCAGTCGTGATCACCGCGGAAAGCACCATGGAAAACGCCGTCGAGGCGATGAAGCGCGGTGCCCTCGACTATCTCGTGAAGCCATTCTCCCTGGCCGAAGTCGCGGCCTTGGCTGAAAAGTCCCTCGCGACGCGAAAACTCCAGCGTGAAGTACGCCACCTGCGAAGGGAAGTCGTACGCACGCGAGTGCCGAGCAGCGAACGTCTAATTGGACGCAGTCCGGAAATTCTCGAAATCTTCAAGACCGTCGGCAAGATCGCTGACCGCAACGTTCCGGTTTTGATCACAGGCGAGAGCGGCACCGGCAAAGAATTGGTCGCCAAGGCGATCCATCAAGCAAGCCCGCGAGGTGACAACGAGTTCGTCGCGGTCAACGCCGCGGCGATTCCCCGTGAGCTACTCGAAAGTGAACTCTTCGGTCACGAGCGTGGCGCGTTTACGGGCGCCGTCGATTCGCGGCCAGGCCGCTTTCGCGAAGCCTCCGGCGGCACCCTTTTTCTCGACGAAATTGGCGACATGCCCCATGAGCTACAGGTCAAACTGCTGCGCGTACTCCAGTCGGGCGAGGTGATGAGTGTCGGCGGGCGAAAGGCGGACATCGTCGATGTTCGCATTCTCGCGGCCACCCATCGCAACCTCGACGATGCCGTTCAGGAGGGAACGTTTCGCGAAGACTTGTTGTACAGGCTGCGCGTCGTGCCGATTGAGATTGCACCGCTGCGCGATCGAGGTGAGGACATTCCGATTCTCGCCGAGCACTTTGTCACCCGCTATGGCGCCGAACTCGTTGGCGCGCCGCGATTCATTTCCGAAAGCGCGATCGACTTCCTGGCCGCGCACTCTTGGCCCGGCAATGTGCGCGAGCTCGAAAACTCCATTAAACGGGCGCTCGTGCTCAGCGCAAACGAATTATTGATCGAGGACGACTTCGAGTTTCTCAAGGCGGACCCTCGCGGTAGCGCGGGGCGGTTCGAACAGGCGATCCGCGACGAGATCACCGACGCCCTCGCGGGCGATGAAAACGGCGACCTTTATCACAACCTAATCGAGCGCCTCGAGCGCCCCCTGCTCGAACGGGTGCTCGCCCATACCGCGGGCAATCAGATCCGCGCGGCGGCGATCCTCGGGATCAATCGCAATACGCTCCGCAAGAAGATCACGGACCTCGACATCACGCTTCCCGGACGGGAACATTCTTGACAGCACAGCTTTACTGCGGCCTTCACGTCCTCGCCGACGACGACCCGCGTTGGTCTCGCGACCCCGTAGAGCAGACCCGCGCCGCATTGGCCGGGGGTGCGCGGGTCATTCAACTTCGCGCGAAGCACGCAGGGGATCGCGAAGTTCTCGAGTGGGCAGAGGCGATTCGTCGCCTCACCCGCAAATGCGATGCGCGCTTTGTCGTCAATGATCGCTTCGACCTCGCGGTTGCGTGTGATGCTGACGCGGTTCACCTCGGCCAGGACGATCTCCAGCCAAATGACATTCCCGAAGTGCTTCGAAAACGGCTCGCGGTTGGTCGCTCGACCCACAACCTAGACCAAGCACGTCGCGTTTGTGGCGAAGGCGTCGACTACCTCGCCTTCGGTCCCGTGTTCGGCACCCAGTCAAAAGACTCGCCGTATTCGGCACGAGGACTCGAAGCCCTAAAAGAAATCGTCGAGATCGCAGGGGACTTGCCCGTGGTCGCGATTGGCGGAATCAACTTCGACAATCTCGATGTACTTCTAGAAACCGGAGTTCGCGGTGCCGCCATCATTGGCGCGGTTGCCGCCGCCGATGAACCGGCAGCGGCCACACGGCAATTGGTCGAGCATCCGGGTTGGCCGAACGGAGGCAATCACAATGAGTGACTTGGGACTCCGCGCTGTCTCCGCGCTTGGTTTCGTTGCGATGATGGGAATCGCATGGTGCTTTTCGATGAATCGCGCGCGCATCCCGTGGCGCGTTGTGGGCTGGGGTGTTGGCCTTCAGTTTACGCTGGCCGTTATCTTGCTGAAGTCACCGATCGGCACCGCGTTCTTCGTCGCCATCAACCAACTCGTGAATCGGCTGATCGTCTATTCCGAAGCGGGAGCGCGTTTCGTTTTCGGGAGTCTGCTAGATACCGGTGCCTCCTTCGCGTTGAACGTCTTGCCGGTGATCATCTTCATGGGCAGTTTAACCGCGGTGCTCTACCACGTTGGCATCTTACAACGCATCGTGAATGTGTTTTCGTGGGCACTCGAGCGTACGATGGGCGTGTCGGGTGCCGAGGCCCTGGCCGCAGTCGCCAACGTGTTCGTCGGCATGGTGGAGTCGACGCTCGTCATCAAACCGTACCTCCCGGCCATGACGCGTTCGGAACTGTTTAGCCTGATGACGCTTGGGATGGGGACCGTCGCGGGCTCAGTGTTGATTGTTTACGTGCAGTTCTTGGGTGGCGGAGACTTTGCCGGACACCTGGTCATCGCAAGCTTGCTCTCGGCGCCGGCCGGCCTGTTGATCGCAAAGATCATCCTGCCCGAAAGCGAAACCCCTGCGACACTTGGAGGCGAACAAACCGTCGCCACGAGTGAAGCCGCCGAGCCCCGGGCAAGTAACGTGATTGACGCGGCGGCAACAGGCGCGATCAGCGGCCTAAAACTCGCCGCCTATGTCGCCGCTCTCCTGATCGCCTTCTATGCGTTGATCGAAATGGGCAATGACATCCTTGGCACAGCGGGTGGCCTCGCGGGTTTTCCCGACCTCTCTTTTCAGGGGGTGTTCGGCGTGATCATGACTCCCATTGCGGTGCTCATGGGTGTGCCTCTCGCGGACGCTCAGGCAGTAGGCTCCTTACTTGGAATCAAGACGATTCTCAACGAGTTCGTGGCGTATCACCAGCTCGGCGAGCTTGCCGCCCAAGGCGCCCTTGAACCGCGATCCGTCATTATCGCATCTTACGCCCTGTGCGGGTTTGCGAACTTCGGCTCCCTTGCGATCTTGCTCGGCGGCATCGAGGGCGTCGCGCCAGGTCGCAGACAAGAAGTCGCGCGTCTGGGGTTGTATTCGATTCTCTCGGGATCGCTCACCACCTTTATGACCGCGTGCCTCGCTGGGATGCTGCTGTAAATTGATGCAACGCCACCAGCGTACCGCTGCCAAGGATCGGTACGCTGGCGGTGCGTGGATCCTGCAAGGCTTGGAGAAGCCCCCATGACCGAACCACTTTGGCGACCGTCCGCAGATCGCATTGCCTCCTCAACCATGACTGCGTTTGCGAACCATGTGCGAGACCACGCACACGGTCCGGCATCCGACGACTACGCCGAGCTGCATCGGTGGTCGATCGACCCATCAAGTGACTTCTGGCGCGCCATCTGGTCGTTTTGTGACGTGCGCGGAGAGGGCCCCGGGGAAGTGGGGCTCGAAGCCGGGGTTGGCATTCGAGACACTCGCTGGTTTCCCGATGCAAGGATCAACTTCGCCGAAAATTTACTGCGTCGACAAGACGAAAGTCCTGCGCTGATCTGCGTTGGTGAAGCAGGCGATCGGCGAGAGATCTCTCATCACGCTCTGCATCAAGCCGTTGCGAGCCTGGCGGAGGGCTTGCGCGGTCTTGGCGTCAGCATTGGCGATCGCGTTGCCGCAGTTCTTCCCAACGGCCCCGAAGCGGTCATCGGCATGTTGGCCACGACCAGCCTCGGTGCGATCTGGTCTTCGTGCTCGCCCGACTTTGGCAGCGAAGGCATCATCGATCGCTTCGGACAAATCGAGCCCAAGGTTTTAATCGCGATCGACCAGTACCGGTATGGGGGCAAAAACTTCGCACCCATCGATCGCTTGGGCGACGTGCTTGCCG
Organism: Myxococcota bacterium; assembly: GCA_041891195.1. GTDB lineage: Bacteria > Myxococcota_A > UBA9160 > UBA9160 > UBA4427 > DUBZ01. The sequence continues at coordinate 7,626 of JASDVE010000172.1, forward strand.
GCTTGCCCAGTGTCGAACACACCATTGTTGCATCCGCGGGAAGCTGCCCCGCCGACCTCACTTTATTCGCAAACGCGCATGCATTCGAAACCCTCGCGAGCGCCACGCTCGATGCGGACCTCTCATTCGAGCGGCTACCCTTTGATCACCCGATCGCGATCCTCTACTCATCGGGCACGACCGGCAAGCCCAAGTGCATCGTCCACGGTGCCGGCGGTACGTTGCTCCAGCATTTGAAGGAACACCGGCTGCACACGGACCTTCGCCCCGGCGACCGCATGTTCTACTTCACGACCTGTGGCTGGATGATGTGGAACTGGCTCGTTTCCGCCCTCGCAAGCGAAGCGACCCTGGTGCTCTACGACGGGTCCCCCTTTCATCCCGACGGAAACCGCCTGTTCGAGCTGATCGACCGCGAAGAGATCCAAGTTTTTGGGGTCTCGGCGAAGTTCATCGACTCCGCAGCGAAAGAAGGCCTGCGACCGATCGACCACCAGAAACTCACGAGCCTGCGCACCATCCTATCCACGGGCTCTCCCTTGGTTTCCGAAAGCTTCGACTACGTGTATCGATCGGTCAAAGCCGACGTTCAGCTTTCTTCGATTTCCGGCGGCACAGACATCGTTTCGTGTTTCGTCTTAGGCAACCCCAACGCTCCGGTTTACCGCGGGGAGATCCAATGCCCAGGGCTCGGAATGGCGGTCAGCGTCTTCGACGACGACGGCACCGCAACGCACGACACCGAGGGCGAACTGGTCTGCACCCGCCCCTTCCCATCGCGCCCAGTTCAGTTTTGGAATGACCCCGACGGTGCGCGCTACAAGGCCGCGTACTTCGACCGGTACCCGGACGTGTGGTGCCACGGCGATTGGATTTGCCCATCACCTCACGGCGGCTTCACGATATCGGGTCGCTCGGATGCCGTGCTCAACCCAGGTGGCGTGCGGATCGGAACCGCAGAAATCTACCGCCAAGTTGAACGTCTAGACTGGGTTGTCGAATCCATTGCGGTCGGTCAGGCCTGGGACGACGACGTTCGTGTGGTGCTCTTCGTCAAACTCCGAAAGGGGTTCGAACTCGACGACGAGATGCGAAACGAAATCCGTAAAGTCCTGCGCAGCCACGCGAGCCCACGACACGTCCCGGCTCGCATCGCCCAGGTGTCAGACATCCCTCGGACGCGCAGCGGAAAAATCACCGAACTCGCCGTAAGCGACGTGCTTCATGGCCGGGAAGTCAAAAACGTCGGAGCCCTCGCCAACCCGGAAGCACTCGCTTCCTTCTCGGACCGCAGTGAATTGTCGACCTGAGTGAAGCAGCACCGCTCCCCAAAACGCGCGGGGCGTTACGCTTCCCGCTTCAACTCTGCGCGCCGCGATTCGAGCTCATCCCGGTCACGGATACCCTCTGCTTCCGCGCTGGTGACCGTCGCATCCCCTGGCGAACTAGATCGATTCGTGTGTCTCAGCCGCCCTACTTCATTCAGCATTTGCACACGTGACCCACAACGTATTGGCAGTCGCGAACCCGGGGTCATAAATGAATGGAGGCGCGAAAACACCGGCTGTTACAATTCGTGAGTTCAACAAGGGTCGCCACAGGTGTTTGCCTGACCGCGGATCACCGCCGGTCAAAACCCAGCTGGCCTTTCGCTTGCAGCTAGCTGAGTTTGGTGCCCGACGCGGACTCGACATCCTTCGCATCGACCGACTCAGCCGCACCGCCATCTTCGTCCGACTCTTCTGCGAGAAAGACTTCGATCATGAGCAGGATCACCCCAATCACGATTGCCGAGTCGGCCACATTGAACGTCGGCCAGGTGTAGGAGTTGGTCAGGTGGACGTCGAGAAAGTCGATGACTTCGCCGAAGCGGACACGATCGGTAAGATTTCCGATCGCGCCACCGAGCACCACGCCCAAGGCCGTCGCGGACAAGACTTCGTGGTCTTCAAGTTTTCGATAGAAAACCAGCAGTAAGCAAATCGCAATAATGGTCGTGCCGATAAAAAAGGCCATGCGCTGTTCGAGAGGACCGTCCGCGAAGAAGCTAAACGCCCCGCCACCATTGCGTACGTGGGTGAGGTCGAAGAAACCGGGGATCACTTCAATGCGCTCGGCGTAGTGAATCTTGGCGTTGACCATGGCCTTCGTAATCTGGTCGAGCGGATACACGACGAGTAGAGACAGCAAGAAAAATTTTGCCTTGGGGCTCATAGGCGCAGCAGCCTATCACAATTCACGCTGGCTTCACGACCTCCGCACACCCGGGGTTTCCCCGCTCTACGGTTCGCGTTCGGCACCGACATTGACCCTCTCCGCGACGCAGTCGTCCTTGCGGATCCGCACCCGGTTTCGCACGGAATTAGCAACATTGGGGAGATACACGAGGGCGAACACAATGTTTTATAGGTGAATCGCATACAGGGGTTTTCGGCTCAAGCGGTCCTTATCGCCATTCCTGATACCCCGGCGGACTCAGTCGCAACGCCGCATCAGCTGCGGCGTGACAAAAAATCGGATTGGGTCGAATTTCGTTTTCTCGCAAACACGCATCCGCCATCAAGATCGCGTGTTCGTGGACGGAGCACGCAGCGCGGTAACGAATTTCGATGACGCTTTCGGCGCAACGTTCGACTTCAGTGTCCGGTCCTTTGTCGGCCGACCCCGAACTTTCCTGTGCAGTATGCGTGACCGCGCACCCAGAAAGCATGGCAATGAGAATGTCGCGAGCGAGATGGAGGGGCAGACGAGGAAGCAAAAATCGAAACGCGCTGGGCAGCACAACTGAAGCCGTGCGCAGGCTTCGTTCGCCTTCGCAGCCGACGTATTGCGTTGCTCCAGCCAAGCAAAACTCACCAACGAGTTTCGCAATGTCCTCCGCACTCCCCTCTGGACCCTCTGCAAGATTTCGCACCTGCGCGGCCCATGGGTTTGGGTTCTCCGTATCGTTCGGTGATGACGCTGACTTCGCCGCAGTAAAGGCGAGCGCGAAAGCGAGTTCCCTGCGACGTGGTGCGGAGTCTTGGCCTTCGAGCGCGCGGGTCGCGTAGGCGAGACGAAGCAACGCATCTGGAGCAAGGGACGTCCCCGCCGATTCTTGGGCGAATGCATCAAGCGTTTCGGTCAACACATCCTTCCAGTCTCGCTCTGCCAGGAGAGCATCGAATGTGGCTAACCAGTCGAGCGCTCTGGCCATGTCGCCCCGGGCACTTGACCATTCTTGGCGATTCAAACGCGAGCCGTCTCCGAGGACGGGGAAACGTGGCACGTAAACGTCCATCAACCCGCTCGTGAGCGCGGGGTGTCCTAGGTTGTCGAGGGCAAACGCCGCCATTGGGCCGCAATTGGGGGTGCCATCGGCAGTTTCGAAAGCGCACAGATGCAGGCGTTCGAGCGCGATATCAAGTTCGTTCATAAGGCGAATCCCTGCCGCGAGCGGTTGCCCCGCGGTGCGGGCGCTGCGGGATGCGCATCCTAACGATCCCCGCGGGCCGGTGCCCCCTACGATCTTCGCTTAAGGCCATTTTATCGCGATGCTTTCGCTACTCTGCGGCGCGCTCGAACTTCGCCTCACAAGGAAAACCGCATGAACCCGCCCATCATCACTGAACAACAAATCCTCGATGCCCTGCATCCCATTGTCGACCCGGACTTTCGCAAGAGCATCGTCGACTTGGGTTTTGTGAAGAACATCGCGATCAACGGCGGCGACGTTTCGTTTGCGATCGAACTCACCACTCCCGCGTGCCCGGTCAAAGAAGAATTTCAGAACGACGCCCACGCGCGGGTGAGTGCACTCGCCGGTGTCGAAAACGTTGCGGTCAACATGACAGCCCAAGAGCGCCCGACCCCTGGCAGTGTTGAGACCACCCGGGAAGATGTCTTGCCAGGCGTGCACCGCGTGATCGCGGTGGCTTCGGGCAAAGGTGGCGTTGGCAAGAGCACGACCGCGATCAACCTCGCACTCGCGCTGCAGAAGGCAGGCGCACGCGTCGGCGTAATGGACTGCGATGTCTATGGCCCGTCGCTTCCGCTTTTGACTGGCACACACGGTCGCCCGCAAACCGAGGGCAAGAAGATCATCCCCCTCGAAGGCCACGGCCTCAAACTCATGTCCATCGGCTTTTTTACCGACGACGACTCACCGGTGATCTGGCGCGGGCCCATGGTGCACGGCCTGATCAAACAGTTCTTGACCGACGTACTTTGGGGCGAACTCGACTACCTGATCCTCGACATGCCGCCCGGCACAGGCGATGCCGCATTGACGCTGACCCAGAACGCACCACTTTCCGGCGCCGTGATCGTGACGACCGCCAACGACCTTTCGCTGATCGACGCGCGCAAGGGCCTCGCCATGTTTCAGAAGGTCGAAATCCCGGTCCTTGGCATCATTGAAAATTTGTCGTTCTTCACTCCGCCCGATCTGCCGGATCGCAAGTACTACATTTTTGGCGAGGGCGGCGGGAAGCGAGTCGCCGAAAGTCTGGGCGTTGACTTCCTCGGGGAGATTCCGATCGACCCTCAGGTCGTGAGCGATGGCGACCTCGGCAAGCCGATCGTCTTGAGCCAGCCCGATTCAATTGCAGCGCAGTCGTTTATCGAACTCGCGTCGCAGGTGACGCGCAAATTGTCGAAGGTCGAGGCTGCGGCCAAGTCGGCGTAGTCAAACAAGGCGGCTGCTCTTCTAGACTTACTTGTCTAGACCTATTCTTCGAAGCGTTCTTTACCGTGAAGCAAGTCGCGGTAGTACACCGGTGCGGGCCCGATCGCTTCGTGGCCCGCACGTTGCGTGTATTCGCGATACGTGAGTCGCTGAAAATTGATCGTTTGCGGCGGGGTAAAGAACGAGTCCTCAATTGCGAGATCTCGTTGCCAGCCGAAATATTCGAGCACGCCCTTTGTCGCGCTGGAGCGCACGAAGGTTTCGACGCGGACAGGCAAAGCGGGCACCGAATCGGTCACGATGACCCGACGACGGCCGTTGTCGTTCGTCAGCTGGTAGACATCAAAACTGATCTGGTCCTCGGTCGACTCGCCGTCGCTCACGAGTTCGCCGCCAGACGCCAAAAGATCTTCGCGCTCTCGGCCAAACGGACGCCCCCGCGTGGCGTCTTCGGCGATCGCGGTGGTATTGCGTTCAATCGCGGCTCCGCGCCCCAAGATCTCGTCGTAAACGTAATAGAACGGCCCATCGACGATGGTGGTCACCGGGTGCCCCGCCAACATGGTCTGCACTCGGAACTTCTGCCCTTTGGACCAGTAGTGGGTCAAGACGATTCCGTATTCGGTGGACACGCGAGTTTGCGAGTACCAAGTCGGGGGACCTGAGTAAGGCGTCTTGGGTTCCGTTTCACTCTTGGTCGCCGGCGGCGGCTTCCCCGAAGAGGGATTGGCAGAGGACTTTGATCCATCGTCTGCTTGGGCCGCTAGCGCGACGTTGGCAGACACGACGATCAGGCAAACCATGAATCCGATCGCAGCGCGAACGAGGGCTACGAGTTTCATTGCTGCGTCTCCGCGTTTTCCAAGAGGACCGGACTTCCCTTCATCCATGACGGGCGCTCGACTCCGAGCAGGGCCAGTACTGTCGGGGCGATGTCGGTTGACTGCAAGAGGGGCAGCGCCTTCCCGCGCGTGACTCCGCGGCCGGCAGCAACAAAAATACCGTGCATGACGGGTTCGTGGGACGGGTATCCGTGAAATCCCCCTTCTGGAAGACCCGGGCGATGAATCGCGGTCCCGACCGGCGCGACGAGTACGAGGTCGCCAAAGCGTGAGTGTGTAAACCGTGGTGATGCTTCCGCGTCCGCGATGTCGCCCGCATCACTGCCCTCACCTGCAACAGCCACAGCGTCAGCAAGAACGTCGCCCACGATCACCGCCTCAAGGCCCGCTTCGGCCGCGAGAGCCTGTACGCGCTTGGCCGCACTCGCCCTCGCCTCTTCGTCTAAGTGATCGCTGAGGTAGACGTTCGCGAAGCCCCCCATGCCGCTGACCCGGGCTTTCACACCGGCATCCTGCAAGACCGTATCGAAGTCGATCAGGGTGTCGGCCCTCGTCATGCCATGGTCCGAAACCACAATCAACGTGGTCGACGCCCAAAGCCCTCGCGTCGTGATGCCTTCGATCAACTGAGCCAATGCACCGTCCTGACTCGAGAGTTGTCGAATTGCGCTTCTGGAACCTGGACCGGAGAGATGGGCCGCATGGTCTGCCCCGGGAAACCAGGACGTGATCAGCCGCGGTCGCGCAGCCGGGTCTTTGAGGTCGAGCCAACCTAGAATGGTTTCCACTTTCTTTCTGGGAGGCGTCGCGCTGGCAAACGGTTTCCAGTGGAGAGGGCCGCGGCCGCTGCGCCACGGCCCTTCGGAGCCGACCCAATGATACGACGCACTGGCCACGCCTTGGCCTGCGAGCCAAGACCAGAGCGGTTCAACTTCGATCCAACTTGGGATGTCTCGCTTGCGGAAGCCGCCGCGCGCTTCGTCGATAAAGAAATTGTTTACGATCCCATGCACATTGGGTTCTACCCCGGTGACTAGGGTGACGTGGCTGGGAAACGTATTCGAAGGGGTCGACGGCACGAGTCCCGGGGCACTTGTGCCGCGCTCCGAAAGTGCGACGAGGCTCGGCAGCGTGTCGGATGAAACGTCAACCGGTCGCGTTCCGTCTAGGGAAATCATGATCACCGTCGTTGGCGTCGGGGTCGGGGTAGAGGTCGGCGGCGTCGGGGATGTTCGTGGGGTCGGTGTAGGCTGCCATTTCGGTGACGCAGGCGACGTTATCGACGCACTTTGGCCGCGATTTTCATCCGCGACCCCCGCGCCTGCGAGCGCCACGCCGCAAATCGCGAGCCACCCCATCCCCCACAACCCACGCCGCGACCAAGCGTGAGAACGGAGGGTTGGCAAAGCCGAGGGCAACATGGGGTTAGACAATATCGAACTCTTTCACGATTCGGTTTTAAGAATCCGGGTTAAGATCAAACATCATGAAAACCGTATTGGCGATTGCCGGCTCCGACCCGACCGGGGGCGCGGGCCTTCAGGCAGACCTGCAAGTGATTCGACAACTCGGTTGTCACGGCCTGGGCGTGTTGTCCGCACTGACAATTCAGGACACCACAAAGGTCCATAGCGTTCTCCCCGTCTTCCCTTCTGTCGTACTCGATCAACTGCGTACTCTGGTGCGCGACGTCACGCCCGATGCCGTGAAGATCGGGATGCTCGCGACGGACGATGTGGTTCGAAACGTGGCATTGGGGCTCGCGCTGGTTCCCCTCGAAACCCCTCTGGTCGTCGATCCGATTTTATTTGCAAGCGACGGGACGTCCCTGCTCGAACGACGCGCATGGCCGACGCTGCAGGGGCTCTTTTCGCGCTCGACCTTGGTCACGCCAAACTTGCCCGAAGCCGAAGCCCTTTCTGGCCAGGACGTTTCCACCCGCAAAGGTTGCGAACGCGCGGCGTTGGTTTTTCTCGATGAATATGAGTGCAACGCGGTCCTGATCAAAGGCGGCCACCGGGACGGTTCCCCGGACGACCTACTTGCCGTCGCAAAGGAAGACGGCGCCGTCTACGACTGGCTTCCCGGCGAACGAATCGACACCGGTGACGCTTCGATTCACGGCACCGGATGTGCGCTGTCATCGGCCATCGCAGCCGGACTCGCTCAAGCGAAGGCGATCGAAGTCGCAGTGAACGACGCCCGCGATTACGTCGCGCGAGCGATTGCCACGCCACGAGCGATCGGGGCTGGCGCTCAACTACTTGGATACCCGGCGAGTTCATGAGCCAAGACGCAGCGCCCAAAACCGAGCCCAGCACTACAGCTGTGACTACACCCGGCACTGGACCCGCCGACGTTTACGCCTTCCGGCTCGCAACGCACCGGGAAGAGAATCAGAAATGGCAACGTTGGGACCGCATCCTTTCGAACCTGCGACTGTTGAGCTTCGTTGTCACCCTTGTCGCAGGATGGCTCGCTTTCGGGGCGCACACGATTCCGGGGCTTGTAGCACTCCCTCCCGCCGTCATATTCGTGGCGCTCTTGATTGCCCACGACCGGGTCATCCAGTCAAAGAAAAACACGGGACGTAAGACGGACTACTACGAAGCGGGCATCGCCCGGCTCGAAGACCGTTGGATGGGTGAAGGCCATTCAGGAATCGAATTCGACGAACCGGGACACCCCTACGCGAACGACCTCGACGTGTTCGGCGAAGGCTCAATGTTCGAACGCATCTGCACAGGCCGCACGCCTCCGGGACAGCAAGCCCTCGCCAATTGGCTCACGATTCCCGCCGACGCGGCGACCGCCCGGGAACGCCAAGCTGCCGTCGCGGAACTAACCGACCGCCTCGAGTTGCGCGAAGACCTCGCCCTGTTGGGTGAAGACCTGCGAAGCCAATTCAGCCCGAAGGCGTTGATCGCGTGGGCCGAACATCCCTCTGCTTTTGAACCCAAAACATCGCTCAACATTGTCGCCACAGCGCTGTCCACACTCAGCGTCGGCGGGCTCGTCGCATGGCTTGGCTTCGGCCTGGGCCCACTGCCCTTTCTTTTCGCGCTCGTTCCCCAGCTGATCTTTGCCGCCATGCTGCGAAAGAAAATCAGCCCGGTGTTACAAGCCGTCGAAACACCGACCCGGGATCTTTCTCTGATTCGCGACCTGCTAGCGCGACTCGAGCGCGAGCCCGGTGAAAGTCCACTGCTCAAAAGTTTGCATGCCCGGCTTTTATCCGATGGACTCTCGCCCTCGGCACGCATCGCCGAACTACGGCGCCTTACCAACCTTCTAGACGCGAGGCGCAACCAACTTTTTGCGCCCATCGCGGGCTTGTTCTTGTGGGGAACCCAACTTGGACTTGCGACCGAACGTTGGCGCGTGGCTTGGGGGGACGTCCTCGAAGAATGGATGTTGGCCTCGGGAGACTACGAGGCATTGGCTTCGCTATCCGGCTATGCGTACGAAAACCCCGACTCTATTTTCCCCGAAATCACCGACGGTGAGCCCCACCTCATGGGTCGTGGATTGGGACATCCGCTGCTGCCGAACGATGCGTGCGTGCGGAACGACCTAAGCCTCGGAGGCGAAGAGCGCGCGTTGATCATCAGCGGGTCGAACATGTCGGGCAAAAGCACCTTCCTGCGCACCGCCGGCTGCAACATCGTGCTCGCCCTCGCAGGCGCGCCGGTGCGCGCCGAAAGCATGTCTTTCACACCGCTCGCGATCGCCGCGTCCATTCAGATCAACGACTCGCTGCTCACCGGGACGTCACACTTTTACGCCGAAATCAAACGGTTGCGGCAGATCGTCGAACTCAGCCAAGCGGGAGTCACCGTGCTGTTCTTGCTGGATGAAATTTTGCACGGCACCAATTCGCACGATCGACGCATCGGCGCCAGTGCCGTTGTCAAAGGCCTGGTAGAACGAGGGGCCCTGGGACTCGTCACGACCCACGATTTGGCGCTCGCGAAGATCTCAGACGAAATGGCGCCCGCCATCGCAAATGTCCACTTTCAGGATCACCTCGAAGAGGGCAGAATGGCCTTCGACTACCAAATGCGCCGGGGCGTTGTCGAAAAGAGCAACGCACTGGAACTCATGCGTGCAGTCGGACTCGATGTTTAGACCTCCGAACTTGCTCCCAGCGTTCTCGGGCCTTCGATCTAGCCTTCTATTTGAGTTGCGCGATGGTGTCGTCGAAACAGGAAATCCCAAAGTAGAATCGACGTCGTTGTAGGGGCTCATTCGAGTGACACAGGCAGGGTTATTCGCAGGGATCACCGCCACGGCATTTCTATTCGCCGCAAGCGCCCCTGCACAAGTCGTTGTCTGTCACGCCGAGGAGACACCGGCCGAGAGTGTCGCCTCGCAGATCGTCGCGGCTGCAAACGCGAGTCCGCCCCAGGCTGCCAATGTTTTTAGCGGTTGGGATCAAACCGCGACCAACGGTTCGGGACTTGTTCGCGGAATGCCGATTACCCTCACCTGGAGCGTGATTCCGGACGGCACGCCGATCGACGCCACCGCCGAGATCGTGGGTGAAAGCAGTGACAACAGCAACCTAGTCACTTATTTGAACGTAGCCACGGAGCTCGGCCCCCAGAACGTCTGGCAAGACACGATCCAATCGGCCCTCGACGGTTGGAGCAATGGGCCTGGCATTACATTCGTGTTCGAGCCCAACGACGATGGCGTGCGGTTGGGCCCCAACCCCGGCGTGCTCGGAGTGCGCGGAGACATCCGCATTGGCGGACACGACGTCGACGGCAACCTCAATGTGGTCGCCTACTCGTTCTTCCCCAACGGTGGCGACATTGTCATCGACACCGCCGACTTCTTCAGCACTACATTGTCACGCTTCCGCAATGTCATCGCCCATGAGGCGGGACATGCGATCGGAATGGGCCATGTCTGCCCCATAAACCAGACCAAAATCATGGAACCCACGATCTCGACATCGTTTGATGGACCGCAATTCGATGATCTACTGGGTGCCCATCGCAACTACGGGGACCTCAACGAAGACAACGGCCTCTTCTCGAACGCCTCCGACGAAGGCTTTGCCGTCGACACAACGGTGAACGTCAACGACCTCGCCCTGGACGACGACGGTGACGATGATTGGTTCTTGCTTCCGACTGGAACGCTGAGCTAACTCTCCGTCACCCTAAACCCGGCGGGCGCTCCCTACATCGTCGGCAATCCTACGGCCGGGGGGTCGTGCACCGGTGCGTCAACCGCGACATTCGATCCGACCCTCGTTCAAGACTTACGCATCGACATCATCGACTTCGACCATCAGACAATGGTCGCGACCTCTAACGCCACCGGCCTCGGCGGGGCTGAAAGCGTCGAAGACATTCGCATGTCGAAGCTTGGTGGCTTCATTCAAGTCGTGGGTGCCGGAGCCGACGACGTTCAGCGTTACGAGCTGGAAGTGACCCTGGTCCCAGAGCCTGCGCGGGCGCTGCTCACCGCAATCGCGGTCATTGCGATCGCCACGATCCGTCAACGACGCAGACGGCAGGCCGCCTACGCCTCGGCCCGCGGCCCCGTGTAGTGCGCGCGCGACCGCATCGGACACGTCGAAAACATCGACCGCGTGATTCGACCACAAATCGAAGCCAGCAAGCTCATCATGGGCTTTGGACATCCGGTATATCAGACCCGAGACCCACGCTCGGCCTTGTTACTCGAATTGGCGGATTCGCTGGGAGGCAAACGCGTAGCCCTCGCAAAGCACGTCGAGACCTGGGTTGTCGCGTTATTCAAAGAGCTCAAGCCACGGCACGAGATCCACACAAACGTCGAGTTTTATGCTGGGGTCTTGCTCGAAACGTGCGGCATCCCGCGGCCGATGTTTACGTCGACCTTCGCGACGAGTCGGGTTATCGGCTGGTGTGCAAACATTCTCGAACAGGCCTTCGACAAGCACATCATCCGACCCAGTGCGAAATACGTCGGACCGCCGGCGCCCGCGCCACTCCCCACCGCGCATGCGGCGCAGGAAGCGGCACAGTCGGACCAACACCAAGGGGGGACACCGTAACGCCGCAACGAAAATGCGCGCTCACTTGCAAGCATGCGGGTGCGCGTGTTCAGGCGCCTTCGAGGTCGCCCGGTCCCTTTAACTCTACGGTGTTGCCGTCGGGGTCTTTGAGATACAGAGACGGACCATTGCCACCCGCCCCGTAGCGCTCGCCGACGGGCCCGACCTCGACGCCGAAGCTTTCCAGATGCGCGCGAATTTTTTCTTCGTCCCAAGGTGAGACGGCCACGCAGAAGTGGTCCATGTTGTGGCCTTCCTCACCGGGAGCTGCGCCCCCGAGCTGGCCCAATTCACCGCTCACGGGCACGATGTCGATCAGCGAATGACCGGCGCGCAGCTGGATCAACCCAAATTTTGCGGGCAGCGTGCGTTCGACACTGCAGCCGAGTACTTCGCAGTAAAAGCGAATTGAAGCATCCGCGTCGACGACGCGAAGAACAACGTGATCGAGACCCGTAATTTGGATCATTTCGGATATTTCCTTCCAGCGTGCGCTTGGCCGTGATGCTGCCCCGATCGACGCTCGACCGCCACGAGCGGCCGATGGACGCGAACCGGTGGGGGCGGAGTCCCGGAATCTGCCCGGAACGGCCGCATAAACCCGCTGAGCGTGCTATTCGATCTCCCGCACAATACCAGGGGGACCCATAAATGCTCGATCTGATGAATATTGCGCAAACCGAAGCGTCCGGCGGCGACCTGCTCGGTTTGCTCGGCGGCCTGTTTGAAAAAAGCGACGTGCGCCCCGACGGCTACCCGGACGCGGTGATCTGGCAGGGGGGCAACCACGACGGCAGTACCAAGCCCGTCGCGCATTCGCTCACCGACGCCTACGCCCTACTCGGCACCATCGCCGCAGCCGACGTCCTCGGCCTTCCTTACTATGCGGTCCCCATGTGGTCCCAGTACCGACATGACCTCAAGCTCGAACCGCTGAGCTGGTTCGGCAACATGCCCTGTACCTCGGTCAAGTGGTCGACAGCGGGGGATGCCTACGTGAACGACGGCCAAGGCGGCAAGGTCGTCGTGATGGGCAAGTCCGGCAATGCGCCGCTGCGCACCCAAGCCGGCGTCTACTGCAATGTGCGCCCTTACGGTTGTGTCACGGTTGTGCGCTGCATGCCGTGCCTGCCCTATTCCCAGGACCGCGCCAAGTTCAACGTCGACCCGAAGACCGGCATTGTCCATTCGGAAATGAACACGCCGGGCGTGCAGATGGCGTACGCGAACCGACGCTTCTTGCAGATGGTTCACGAAACCGGCCGGCTCGGTCGCGTTGCGATGAAGCCCACCCAAGCGATGGAAGACGGCATCAACGCCGGCCTGCTTTCGTGGATGTTGCAAGGCACCAAGTTCAACGTGGGTCGCAGGTACGCGGTCGATGGATACGTCGAGCACAAAGAGCGCGTCGACAGCATCGTGGCTCTGCTCCCGGATGACTTCAAAGATGGCATGGAAGAATGGGGCGGCCAGATCGAACTCCACATCGCGGACACCAATTACGGCTTGTTGCTCTGGGACTTGATCGAGCACCAAGACGTTATCATTCTCGCGACCGACCTCGACGGAGATCGGTTGACGGATCTGTTGGCGGACGTTTCGGATCCAATGCGCAGGTTCGGTGACTTGGTGCTTCAGAAGGTCGGTGCCAAGGAAACCATGAACGAATTGTGGGGCGCCATGGGTTACACCACGGGCAATGGCCGCGACATGACGTCAGTGATGCACCGCATCAGCGGCCCACCGATCCACGAACAGACCCTCGGCTCCGCCGACGCGATGCTTTTGCGCTTGCTTGACGGCGACGAGTCGATGGGCGGAACCAAGAAGCCCTACGACCCGCGCATTCACTTCGTTCTGATCCGCGACGCCTACCGCGACGCCAACCCGGACAACAAAGCGCTACACGCTTGGCTCGACGCGGCGCTCGATACCTTCGACTCGGTTTACGGCAATGAACGTCCCGGGTTTATCGAAGGTTATAAGGCGCTCAAGGAAGCGATCACGCCTTGGGGCGCATGATCTGCTCCTAACGGACCCTTCGGTCAACATGTATTCGATGATGGATCTAGCGCGCACGCCTCGGCGTGCGCGCTTTTTTGATATGGGTTACTTCCCGTCGCTCGTTTTCTCCAGCATCGCGCCCCTCTGCTTGTGACGCGGGGTGCGCGCTTGCAGCGGCCGGATCATCACCTTGAACTCGATGATCTTACCTTCATCGTCACACGTGATGATGTCGATGCCGTTCATGTACTTCCCACCGCTGGTCCGCTCGAATTCGAGCATCGCCGTGTTGCCCGCGACAACTTCTTTGATGTAACGAAACGGGATGTGATTCTCATCGCGCTCTTTCGGGTCGCCATCGGCGGCATTCCCCAACGTCGCTCCCGCAGCATTGAGATACATGATGGTGATCTCTTTGCCCTTCTGGGGCGTAAACACGACCGGCGAGTAAAAGACGCAATCGTCGTGGATCAGACCGTCGAGCCCGGGCTCGTAGTTTCCGCGCATATGGTCGTGCCAGTTTTGAATTGTCTTTTCGATCATGCTGCGTTCTCCTCGGTGGATGCTTCGCGCAGTGCAATGAGTGCACTTACGAGATTGGCTTGCGTGTAGGGGCCTTCGGTCGATGACACGCCGGCAGCGGCGGCAGTCACGTGACGCCACCACGAAGGCACGTGGTCTTGCTTTGCGACAGTATCGCTAAGCAACAGACGGCGCGCGCCCTCCGCAAATGCATTCACGTAGTCATCGGGCCGAATATCGGCTTCGCATTCAGACACGCCCGGGTCGGTCTCGGGAAAATACGCCGCGGCTCTTCGGGCCGCCTCCGTTTCCCACTCTTGCAGCGTTGTGATCTTGCGGTTCTTCCGGTCGGGAACCGCGCCGCCGCCTTCGAGCCCACGTCCTGGAAGTAGCATCGCGATGCGAACGATTTCGCTGCGCGACGCCGCCAGCAGCAACGCGACGTAGGCACCCAAGCCAGCACCCACGACCGCGCATCCGCTCGTCGGCCCCATGGCCTGTAGCGCAAGATCCGCTTCGGCGACGAAGTGTTCGGGCACGTAGGCGTTGCCCGGTACCCACTGTGATGCGCCGTGTCCGGCAAAGTCCAATGCGAAGACAGAACCTGGCCAACTCCCCAACGCGGTCTCGTCCCAGCTTGCAGCGCTTTCACCCAGCGCGTGAAGCAACAGCAGAGGCATACCGCTTGCCGTGCGCAGTTCGTGAAGCTCGACTTCGGTCCGCCCGTGGGTCAGTCGCATGCGCACACCCTCACGGTCGACCCAGAAAGTCGAGGATCAACGCGCTCACTTCTGCGGGTTTTTCCATGTGAATGAAGTGCCCTGAACCTTCGATGGTTGCTCGTTCGAGGCGAGGCACATGAGCGAGGCGCGGGCCGAGAGTTTCTTCTGGAAGCGGGCCCCAGTGATCGTCGACGCCACCGATGACGGCGAGCATCGTAGCCCGCAGATTGACCCATGCGGGCGCGATCCAGTCGGGACGAAAGGGACCAAAGCCCGGACTCGTGAGCATCGCATCACTCTTCCAACGCCAGCCGTCTTCGGCTTCGTACGAGGCGTGATAGACGAAGTAGCGCAACCATGTCTTGTCGAGCATCGGGTTCTGTCGGCCTCGACGTTCGACGAGATCGTCGAGACTTGGCCGCGGTTTCCATTCGTTTTTTTCGGCCGCACGTCGCCGTGCATCGAGAAAGTGCGCGCACCGCTCAGGCATCGTCATCAGATTGAAGTCGGGGAGCCCCGGTCGTTGAAAAATGCCGTCGTCCGGCGGACCAAAACCGTCGAGGTTAACGATCTTGCCGACGGTGTCGCCCGCCAACGTCGCGGCATCAGTGAGTTGCCCGCCGCCCTTGCTGTGACCGAGCAAGTGAGTGCCGGCCCCGAGTTCGCGTAAGACGTAAAGTGTGTCTCGCACGTCCATCATCCACGGATAGGTGCCGCAACGCGACGACTCGCCATGCCCCCGCGAATCGACGGAGACCACGCGATAGTGCTGCGCAAGGATCGGCGCGACGGCATCGAACCCGCGACCGTGATCGAGAAAACCGTGAGCGCACAGGATCGCTGGCGCCTTCTCGTCGCCCCATTCATACGCTCGAAGTCGCGCGCCGGGCGTTTCGAAAGTACGGGTGCGGTCGGGCGCAACGGCGCCAGGACATTTGGGCTCGAGGGTTTCCATGGAGGGGCGGCAGTGTAACGGGCGAGACGCCTTGCCGTCTAGAAGACCTCCGAAAAACTCCGACCGATTTGGGTGCGGTCAAGTTTCATGCGGGGACTACAAGAGATCGGTCTTCGCGGTGGACCTTCTAGCTACCGATCCACCGTAAAAGGGGGCGCACCTAGGACGCGCAATGCGGGGAAGGACAGATCGCCGATCACGGTTCCCGAACACTGCGACACACGGAACCGCCCAGGATGCGCCTTCATGGTGCGGGCGAACACAAGGTAGCTTTGCCCCACTTTGAGCGGAAGGTGACATGCGGCCTTGGACCCATCGGGTTCGTACGCGTAGATTCGCATGCTGGGTTGCTGCGGCCCCTTCCAAACGCCTTGTACGGTGACCGACCAATAGGTTCGCTCCGCCTGGGACTCGCCAGAGGGGTGCACCGACTTTCCAACGCCAAAGAAAACG
>JASDVE010000173.1:0-22126 GCA_041891195.1 Myxococcota bacterium
GGACTCGATGCCTTCGAAGGTGCCAATTTCCACACCGCCCAGTGGGATCATGAACACGACTTGACGGGGCGCCGAGTCGGAATCATCGGGACCGGCGCGAGTGCGGTGCAAGTACTTCCGGTCATCGCCGATGCCGTGAAGCAGGTGACCGTGTTTCAGCGGTCCGCAGCGTGGGTGTTCCCGCGTGTCGCAAGTGACATCCCGGACAGTCGCCGATCGCTCTTCAACAGCTTCCCGCCACTCATGCGTCTTTACCGTTGGTTCCTGTTCGCACTCATGGATGTGCTCGGTGTTCTGTCGCTCCGCCGCAATAGCTTCCTGTCAGACCGCCTGAAGAAAGTGGGGCTCGACCATCTCGAAGAGTCGGTGAGCGATCCCGTATTGCGCGAGAAGCTTACCCCCGACTACACGCCGGGCTGCAAGCGACGCTGCATTGCGGACGATTACTGGTCGACATTTAATCGCGACAACGTTCATCTCGTGACCGAAGCCATCGACCATGTGGAGCCCGGCGGCATTCGCGACGCGTCAGGTAATTTGCATGAGCTCGATACCATTATCGAAGCCACGGGCTTTCAGCCCTTCGATATCACCGACTACGTCAACATCGAGGGTCGTGACGGCCGCACGCTGCGCGACGTCTGGAAGGATAAGGTCGAAACCCTTCGCACGATCATGGTCCCGGGCTTCCCCAATTTTTTCTTACTGCTGGGACCGAACAGTGCAACCGGCCACACTTCGGCCCTGATCATGATCGAATCTCAAGTGCAATACGTCTTGAAGTGCCTGAAGTTGATGGAGCGCGAAAACATGTCGCACCTCGACCCCGCTCCTGATGTCGTCGCGAAATACAATGCGCGACTGCAGCGCGACATGAAGGGGATGGTGTTTAGCGGCGGATGCAACGCGTGGTACACCGACGCGAACGACCGAAACTTTACGCTGTGGCCCTACTCGGCATACCGCTTTATTGCCGAATTGATAAGCGTCAAGAAGACGGAGTTTTTACAGAATCGCTAGTGGGGGGGGGTCGAGTGAGGCTCGGCCCGCTGCCCACCGTCAACGACCCACCGCCAACAGTCCACCTCCAACAGTCCACCGCCAACTACAGCGTGACGATGGTGCGCCCCACGGTTTTGCGCGCCCGCATGTCTTCGAGGGCCTGTGGCAACTGTTCGAATGAAACGGTTTTGCCGATGACCGCCTTGATCTTTCCCGAGACGACGCGGTCAACGATTTCACGCATCACACTTTCGCCGAGCTTGTCCGGTACGAAGTTCCAGCCCATGGCCTTCTTCATCATGGGGCCAATGTTCTCGTCCGCGTAGGCGAGGAGGACGCCACAAAGCCTGAGGTTGCCCGCCGAAACGCTTCGCGGAACGACAAATTTTTCATCGGCATGACTCTTGTCCGAAGCGAAACCCATCATGAGGTAGCGACCGTTGTATGCGGTGCACTTCATCGAAGCGTCCATGACTGTTGCGCCGACATTGTCGAAGACGACTTCGACGCCGCGGTTGCCCGTGGCTTCCATCACGATCTCTTGAAAGTCCTGCTCGCTGTAGTTGATGACGGTGTCTGCTCCGAGGTCGCGACACAGTTGCATTTTCTCTTCCGAGCCCACGGTGGCGATGACGGTCGCGCCTACATCTTTTGCGATTTGGATCGCGGCGGAGCCTGCCCCGCCTGCGGCAGCATGAATCAAGACCGTTTCCCCGGCCTTTAGTGCTGCGCGGTCGATCAGCCCGAGCCACGCCAAGTGAAATGGAAAGTAGAGTGCGGCTGCGTCGGGGAGCGGGACCGAGTCCGGCATGTCGAACGCCGACACGACGGGGCAAATCGCATAGTCGGCGAAGCCGCCGGTGGCTTGCTTGGGCATTGCGACAACGCGCCGGTCTTGCCATCCATCGACGCCATCACCGCAGGCGGCGACGCGCCCCATGACTTCCATGCCAGGTGTGCACGGCAGCTCGGGGCGCACCATCATATTGCGCCCGTTGACGCGTTCGATGTCGTTGAGGTTTAAGGGCAGGGCTTCGACTCGCACGAGCAGTTCTCCCGGGCCCGGCACGGGAACGGGGACTTCGTCGAGTTGCAGTGCCTTCGTGAGATCTTCGCCGTACTCGTGGACGCGGTATGCGCGCATGGTTTCGGGGAGGGCGTCGTTGCTCGTCATGTTGGGTTCCTTCGAAGTGGGAGACTGTTATGGCGAAGCGGTGCTGCTCGCGTTGCAAACTCGAATCATTGCGTCGCGATACACTAACGCGACCAAAATCCAAAAGAGGTGAAGCATGACGGAGATCATCGAGAGCCGCGAGGCGTTTCGCGAGTTCCTCGCATTAGCCGAGCGCATTGATAGCGAGTTCTTGAGCGAAGAACGACGCGTCACCGAAGTCGCCGATGTCGCCGAAGGCGAACACATGCTGCTTCATCTCATGAAGGCCGCGATCGATATCTGGGTCGACAACGATGCGGCGCGCCCGCGCTTCGCACCGCTCGCAAGTGCGACGTTGAAGTGGGGTGGGGAGGGCAGCGACAATCCTTCCCATTGTGCGCCGCTAGATCCGGGGCGCCGTTACCGAATACGTGGTCGCATGAAAGACGAGGTGTATATCAGCTTCACGGTCTATACCGGCAAAGAAGAGGGCGACTGGAACGACGGTGTTGTGTGCGCCCTCAACCACACCGAGTTCGCGACAGATGATGAAGGTCGCTTTGAAATTGAGATCGGGGCGGCACCTACAGACGGCGCGCTTCACATGGAGTCGGGCAAACCAAACTGCATTATTGCACGTCACTATTTCGAAGATGAAATCTGCGCGCTTGCAAACCCCGCGCTTCGCTGCGAAATCGAAATTGACTGTATCGACGATCCCGGTTTTCCCCGACCCTTGGGCTCGGTTCGGCTCGCGGAAAAACTTCGCAACGCGATGACGTTCATGCGAGGCCAGACCCTCGACCGTCCCCTGATGGACCCGAGTTCGGTCCCGCCGTGGTTTTCGTTGGTGCCAAACCAATTGCCCCAGCCCATGAAGTGGGAGCCGTCGGAAGGCGGTGGCGCAGGCGCGGTCGATAATGCGTATTGCGCGGGGTTGGTGGTACTGGCACCCGACCAAGCGTTGATCGTCGAAGGCCGCTGGCCCGAATGCGTTTACGCCAACGTGATGTTCTGGAACCGCTATCAGCAGGGCGCGGACTATCGCTACCGCAGTTGCTCCCTTAACCGAAAGCAAATGCGCGCGGACGACGACGGACGTTTCACCTTCGTTGTCGCCCACAGCGACCCCGGCATATTAAACTGGATCGACCCCGAAGGGCACTTTGCCGGAACGCTGTATTGGCGCTTCCTGTTGCCCGAAGGCGATATTGAACAACCGCAGTGTCGGGTCGTCGCGCTTGCGGATGTTGCGAAAGAACTTGGAGATGAATCAGAGTGAATGCAACGCACCGCCCGCTTCGCGTCATACAATGGTCTACCGGCAACGCAGGAAAGAACGCGCTGCGAGGAATTCTGGCGCACCCGGACCTCGAGTTGGTTGGCATTCATGCCCACTCCGCCGACAAGATTGGCAAGGATGCAGCCGAACTGTGCGACTGGCCGGAAGCGACAGGCATCATTGCGACGAACGATGCCGACGCACTCCTGGCGTCGGGTGCGGACTGTGTTTGCTACACCGCGCAGGGCGAAACACGAATGCGCGAAGCCATCGACGAGATGTGTCGCATCTTGGCGTCGGGGATCAACGTCGTGAACACGTCGATCGTGTCCCTCGTATATCCCCCCGCCGCCAGCCCGCGCATGATTGCGCGGCTGACCGAAGCGTGTCACGACGGCGGGTCGTCGTTCTTCACTTCGGGCTTCGATCCCGGATGGTCAGGCGACGTCATCCCCCTGGCTCTCGCGCAATGTAGTGAGCGTGTTGATTCGATTCGTATTTCCGAACTGATGGACTACTCCACGTACGAAGACCCAGGCTTTACCGGGGTGTACTTCGGCTACGGCCGCCCCCTCGATTACGCGGCACCACTATTGCAACCCGGTGTACTGAAGGGCGGGTGGGGAGGCATGATCCATCTGCTTGCCGACGCGCTCGGAATGGAACTCGACGAGATTCGCGAAGAGCACGAACGCTTGCCGGCTCCTGAAACTTTCGAAACCGCGATGGGTACGATCGAAGCCGGGACATGTGCGGGCGTTCGGTTCGAGGTGCAGGGTATTGTTGATGGAAAGCCGGCGCTCGTTGCCGCGCACGTCAATCGGTTGCGCGACGACATCGGGCCCGATTGGGACCGCTTATCTGCGGGCAAAAAGTCTGGCTACAAGATTGAAATTTTGGGTTCGCCGTCGTTCCGCTGCGAAATCGAACCGGTTGGCGAAGATGGCGACCACAACTCCGCGGGGATTCTCGGTACCGCGATGCGCGTCGTGAACGCGATTCCGGTTGTATGCGATTCCGACCCGGGCGTGCTGTCGATTCTTGACTTGCCGATGTTCACCGCCAAGACGTCGTAGCGCCGGGCTCGAGGCTAGATCTCGAGTGCGCGATCAAGCAACGAGTGGAAGTGCCGAATCTTCGTTTCTTGATAGCTCGAGAACGTGACGTGTTTGTGCGCAGCACTCCGCAGCCCGATCTGAACCTTCGGCAAGTTGATCGTGTCCTGATCGAAGACCTTGCATAGAGGCCCGAGTTCCGGTGCTTCGGTCCACGGTTCGTCAACGTCGAGCCAATGCACCGGCGCCGGTGCTGGCGCTTTGCCCCGAAAAGGCGCGAGGTAGATGACTTCCATGATGCATGAACCCGGGTCGTTGCCGTTGGGTCGGAAACGATAGTTGAGCTTGTTGTACGCACCCCAGGGATGGAAGTTGGGAAACAGCGTGTAGTAGAACGAGTCGTTCATTTCGGCGTCGGAAAGTTGTGTGACAGACGGTACGAGGGCCTGCAGTTGCATCCGTGCCATCTGCGCCATGAGTTGACGCGCTGTCATGTTTTCGGGGACTCGGATCGGCGGCTCGCTGTCGAGGCTCGTGGTGAACATGGCCTGCAGTTTTTCTTGTTCCGTCGGCTCATAGTCCAGGTGCGGGCTCGGTGTCATGTTCGGCGTGATGGCGCGGGAGAAGTTGTCCCACGCATCGTACTGAGAGTTTGAATCGCCGATGCCAGCGAGCATCTGTGGATGGGTCGCGACGACGTGGTAGGCCTCCATGAAGCCCTCTTGGGCAACCTTCCAGTTGCAATGCAAAGTCTTCGCGACGTGGGCTTGGACGTATCGCTTGTCTAGGGGCCAGCGATCGAAGTGGTTTGGAAAATCACCCAAAAAAGTTTCGAACGGCTCGGCGTCGTCGCTCATGTTGATGAACACGAACCCGCCCCACGTGCCGACTTTAAACTCGGGCAGCTTGTAGTCGGCCTTAGACACATGTGGGAAGTCCCAATGACATGGAATGGACTTCAGGCTTCCGTTGAGGTTCCACGTCCAACCGTGAAACGGGCAGCGTAATTCTTCGCTGCTTCCGGGGCGATCCTTGAGCGCGCGGCCGCGGTGCAAGCAAGTGTTTGGAAACGCGCGAATGGTTTGGTCGCTACCGCGAACAATGAGCGCCTGGAGGCCCGCGATTTCATAAATTGTGTGGTCGCCGGGTTCGGGGATCTCTTCTTCGCGACACGCGAATTGCCAGCAACGTTTCCAGAGTTTTTCAACTTCGAGGTCGTGAAATTCTTGCGAGGTGTAGTGATCGATCGGAACTTGCACGGCGGGGAGATCTTGGGTGGCTTGCAGGCGCAAGACATCCGGTACAGGACGCGTGTCCGTGTCGAGCAATGTCTGGTAGTCGATGCCCGAAGAGCGTCGCTCCACCGTGCTCGGTGCTTCTATGCCCGTATCATTCGCCATGGCCAAACCTCAAACAAAAGAGTTAGTACCCAACGCGCTTCGTGAACCCACCGTCGACGACAAGGTTCGAGCCGGTGATCAGGCTCGCTGCTGGACTCGCCAGGAATACGACCGCCCGGGCGACTTCCTCGGGTGTGCCCATGCGTCCGATTGCGCATTGTGCCACCGCACCGTCGTACATGGCGGGCATCGCCTGCTTGATCATTTCCCAGTTGCCGCCTTCAAAATAAATCGGACCCGGCGATACGGCATTGACGCGAATTCCTTGTGGTGCGAGGGCCTGGGCCATGTCGGCCGCGTGGGCAATGACAGCGGCTTTCATCGCGTTGTACCCCTGCGGGATGCCTAGGAATTCAACCGCGGCTGTCGATCCAATCAAAACGGCTGCGCCAGCTTCACTTGCGGCGAGAAACGGCGTTGCGGCATGGATGCCTCGAACCGCGCCCATGACATCGACGTCGAACGCCGGCTGCCAACCTTGGAGTCCCGGCCCTCCGCCCGCACTGGCATTACTCACGTAAATGTCGAGCCCGCCCAAGGCTTCACCGGCTTCGCCGATGAACGCTTCGAGCGCGTCCCCGTCCGCCACATCAAAAGCCTTGGTGAAGACCTTTGCGCCACGACTTTCGAGATCTTTTCGTGCGGTTTCGAGACCGGCATCCCCGCGTGCGCAGATCGCGACGTCGCAACCTTGATCGGCCAGGGTTTGTGCGATGGCGAGGCCGATGCCTCGCGTTGCAGCTGTGACGAGTGCTCTCTTGCCGTCGAGACCGAGGTCCATTTCTTTGCTCCTTCCTTCTCCATCGCGTCGATGGGTTTTGAGGGTTGGGGCCGCAACGCCGGTGTGTGACTTTGCGGTGTGAGTCGTCATTTGTGTTTTGCGATCGCGTGCTGCGTGGGCGGCGATAAAGCTCAACATGTGGATGTCTGCATGGCGCAGGTCGCCCTTGAGCCATTCCCCGGAACTGTGAAACGTCCCGCGATTTCCGTCAGTGGTTTCGACATCCACTGTGCCGTCGTCGGCGAGCGCGTAGATGTCACCTGTAAGCGAATGGCGAAGCTTCATGCGGGCAAACCGGTTGCGCGGGGAGGGTTAGTGCTCCCGGGGCTCGCCGTGACTGGGTGGAGAGTTCGCATGCGCCTCGTGCTCAAGCAGTGGTTTGTAACGGTCGGGGTTGGATCTAGGCCCGCCGCCGGCCGCGGAAGCGTACGGGAACTCCGCGATACGCGAGTAGAGCATTCTAACGCGTCTATTTCCATCTCTTTGTCCCGCCGCCTCGGTGGCGCGCGAAAAGGCGAGTCGTACAAGCGTCCGGGGATCTCCCCGTCTCCCACTCAATGCTCTAGAATCGGCGCCCCGGTTGCGCGAAGAACCGCAGCCTTCCAGTTTTGACATTCACAGGAGAAGCAAGATGAAAGCAGCGGTCATGCGCGCGAACAACGCCCCTCTCGAAATTGAGGACGTTGACATTGATAGCCCCGGTCCGGGCGAGGTTCTAGTAAAGACCGTCGCCTCCGGTATTTGTCACAGCGATCTTCACGTGATTGAAGGGGGGCTGCCGATGCCTCCGCCTTGCGTCCTCGGGCATGAACCGGCCGGCATCGTCGAAGAAATCGGCGAGGGTGTGACGGACGTCGTTCCGGGCGATCACGTGATTGGCTGCATTACTTCTTGGTGTGGTGTCTGCAAGTTCTGCACGGGTGGCCGGCCTTACCTCTGCCCGACCCAGTTCGCCGGGAGACCTCCCGAAGCCAAGTCGCGCCTTTCCGCGAACGGCGATCCCATTATGCAGTTCGCAAATTTGTCTTCGTTTGCAGAAAAGATGCTCGTCCCGCAGCGCTCGCTCGTGAAAATTCGCGACGACATGCCCCTCGACCGTGCTTCATTGATCGGTTGTGGTGTAACGACGGGCCTCGGTGCTGCGCTCAATACCGTCAACATCCCAGCCGGTGCAAGTGTCGCGATTATTGGTTGCGGCGG
This sequence comes from Myxococcota bacterium, assembly GCA_041891195.1. Lineage (GTDB taxonomy): Bacteria > Myxococcota_A > UBA9160 > UBA9160 > UBA4427 > DUBZ01. The sequence continues at coordinate 7,874 of JASDVE010000173.1, forward strand.
CGTTGGCTTGTCGGCACTGCAGGGTGCGCGGATCACGGGCGCGGGCAAGATCATCGCGGTCGACGCGCAGCCCTGGAAGTTCGATATCGCCACGAAGTTGGGGGCGACCGACTGCGTCGACGCCTCCAAGGATGATCCAGTTGCGGCGGTGCAGGCACTCACAGGCGGTGGTGCGGACTTCGTGTTCGAATGCATCGGGCTGGTTCCAACCGTGCAGCAGGCCGTCGCCATGACGGGCCGCGGCGGCACAACGGTGCTTGTCGGTGTCGTGCCGGTGACCGAGATGGTTCCGATCAGTGCAGCGGATTTGACGCTGCAAGAGAAGAACATCACGGGTTCCTACATGGGTTCGAACGCCTTCCGCTTCGACATGCCGAAGTACATCGAGTTCTATCTCGACGGTCGGCTTCACCTCGACGAAATGATTTCGTCGCGCATCAAGATCGAAGAGGTCAACGACGCTCTCGACCTTATGCGCAAGGGCGAAGCCGCGCGACAGGTGATCATGTTCGAATAATCGGCTTCGGCGGATTCGGTGTAACAAGTTCAGTGTCACAAGCGGGCTGCGACGATCTCATCGTCGCGGCCCGTTCTGGTTTCTGCCCTAGAAGTCTGCGCGACAGAAGGCGCCCGCGCCCAAACGTGGGGGGATCCCGAAGGGCCGAGCGGTGACGCCCCGATCACGAGACTGCACGCGATCGAGTTGGCGAGTCGGCCCTGGCTCATTTGAGCGCTGCGGCGAGACCAAATCGCTCGGAAAGAGGGATCGGCCCCGCGAGGTCGTCCCCATATTGCTCGCGAAGGGTCTCCTCGGTTTCGAGCACGACCGATGTGAACCCGGCGGCCAGGACATCCGCCCCGACATCGGCGGCGTGCAGTTTGTTGACGTGAGGCTCGCCCTTCTTCTTTAAATACTGACCACTGAGCTTTTCCAGCTCGAAGTACCGCTCGGCGAGGTCGCCGTAGGGCCGCAAGTAATCAAAGGCGACTTCACTTCTAGGGGCGAGCACCGCGTCTAAATCGCGCAAGGCTGCTTGAGTGACGGTGCGCTCGAGGTAGTAGGTAACCCCCATCCAGCTGATGAATGCGGGCTGATTTGCGTCGAAACCCGAGTGGTTGAGTGCATCGATCATGGACGTCTGTTCGAAGTCGCACTCGGTGAAACTTAGATTCGCAGGAATCTTCCAACGGAGTGCCTCGATCCGCTCGCGCTTCCATCTTTGGGTATTCGGATGGTCGATCTCGATGATCGACAAGTCACCGAACCCGTCCGGCTGACGAAATGCAAAGGAATCGAGCCCAGCGCCGAGGATGATGTACTGACGGAGCCCGGACTCGTAAGCGCGCGCGAGTCGGTCTTCCACCCAGCGTGCACGTAGTGGAATGAATAACCGGTTTTCGAGGAGAACCCAGTGCGCATCGTCACCGGACCCGTCGATCAAGTCTTGGTGCTCTTCGCCTAAAAGAGACAACGCGGGTTGGTCTTCGAGCAAATGGGGCGCTTTGTCAAAACGATTATGAGCGGCCCGGGTCGCGGCGACATGAATTGCCGTGTAGCTTGGCTTGCCTTCGATCACAGTTGGCCTTTTTTTGAATTCACGATCGAACCCTAGTTTGCGCCCGCGAGTCAAAAGGAGCAATTGATGAAGTTTGAATGGTATCGCTCTGGTATGCGATCAGTCGTCCCATGTCTGTTGGTCGTCTTTGGTGCCGGAATCTTTGGCACGGTCGCGACTAGCGAAGAGACAGCCGCGACCAGCAAAATCAACTTTGTCGCCAAAAATGCGATCGCGACCGCCAATGGCGAGTTTCACAAATTCCAAATCACGGAGAGCCACGTCGCATTGGATGCGCTGGGCGAGAGCTTTGTGGTTGTCGAGGTGGATGTCGCCAGCGTTGATACAGACAACAAGGACCGGGACGATCATCTGCGCACCGCCGACTTTTTCGAGGTCGAACGCTGGCCGCTCGCGAAGGTTCGCGTTCACAGCGCCGAGCGCATCGAAGGCGTGCGCTACCGAGCGAAGTTCGACGTCAGCATTCGCGACTCGCAAAAGACCATCGACGGCGAATTCGAAATCGTGCGCGAAGACCCGCTGTCGGTAAAGGGGAGCCTCGTGATCGACCGGATGGACTTCGGCATCGGCACGCCCAAAACGTGGAACCCGATGTCGATCACGAACGAAGTGCCGGTCACCTTTGAAGCGGTGTTGGCGCCGTAAGCAACGTTTCCGCGCCGAGACCGCCTTCCACCATCGTCCCAGCGGTTGGCCAAGCCGCGCGTGGGTCGAAGCCCGGGAGTTCCAGCGCCTATAAGAGCAGGCCCTCGATGTGGACACGCGTTAGGCAACGCTCGGGGTGGGCCTGAGGCGCCCTTTCAAAGTGCAAAAGAATCCTCAACCTTTTATTTTAAATGGTTTATTTAAAGCCCGAGCTGACTCCAGGACGGGATCCCCGTGATTTTGACCCATGGCGTTCTGCAAAACTGACTCGTAAGCCTTTTTATCGACTCATCGGTCCGTTTTGTCGAGGCGCAACTTAAGCCATACCAGGTCAGCCAAACGCGGCGACGGTGCTGCAGGGCCGGAACTCAGGCCTTCGGTCGATCTCCAGCGAGCACGTCCTTGCCGATCGCGGGCTCGACGAATTGGGAAAAGTCTGGACCGCGTCGCAAGGCGTGGCCGCCGTCGACGTTGATCGCTGTGCCGGTGACCCAGCGCGATTCAGGGCCGATCAAAAAGCGTGCAAGGTTTCCGATGTCTTCCGGCTCACCGACTCCGTTCATCGGCGTGTTGTCGATGTAGGAGCTGTAAACCTCGCTGTCCCGAGGGATGCCTTCCATGATTTCGGTTGAAATGAAACCCGGGCGAATCGAATTGAAACGAACGCCGCGTGCGCCGAATTCGTCGGCCGCATTTTTCATCATTTGCTCAATACCTGCCTTGCTGACGCAGTAGGCGCCGAAGTAGGGATGTGTCACGTGGCCCGCAATCGAAGACATGCCTACGAACGATCCGCCTCCGGCTTCGACCAGGTGAGATGCGGTGTGCTTCACGCTCAGCATGGTGCCAAGCACGTTCAAATGGAGAACGCGCAAGAATTCGTCGGTGTCCTGGACGTGGTAGGGCCCCATGCCTCCGCCCCCGCCCGCATTCGCCACGCAACCGTCGAGGCCGCCTGTTGGTTCAACGGCCTTCGCGACAACGCGCGCAACGTCTTCTTCATTCGTGACGTCGCCTACGACGTATTGAATGCTGCCACCGTGTCCGGCGCTCGCTTCAATGCGCTTGGCCGCGTCCGAGAGTTTGGATTCCGTCCGCCCGCAAATCGTGACCGCGGCACCGTCGGCGGCACACCGCAGCGCACACGCCGTGCCGATGCCAGTACCCCCGCCGGTCACCAGGACCGCCATGCCTTCGAGTCCACCGCTCGGAATCGTTCCCTTTGCCATGCTGATCTCCTGCCCGTTTAGAGCCAATTACGTTCGTTGAATTTAGGTTCGAATTGTCGTCGTCATCGAGGCCCGACATCAATGAATGTCGATGCACTCGGGAGCAAATGAGGCTCGCGAAAATACCACGGTCCTATGGCGACAACGCCAAACAAAGCGAAACAACGCGAAATGCGAGTTTTCGCGCTACTATGACTTTTTGGTAGGATTTCGCGCCCGTAGCAAAGTGGCATCCAAAGTGGACTTATCCGCCGCGCAATTTCCGGACCCGAGCGACTCAACCCCATGCACAGCCCCGAAACTTCACCGATTCGTCTGACGGACATGGCAGTCGGACAGAGTGGAGATCTCACCCAAGCGGTCGGCGACACCACGCCTGCGCGCTTGCAAGAACTCGGGTTCGTTGCGGGGACGACCGTCACGCTGGTTCGAACCGGCCCACTCGGAGATCCGGTGGAGCTTGAGCTTCGGGGGTACCGCATCTGCCTGCGACGCTCGGATCTCGCTGGGCTCGAAGTGCAGCTTGGCCGAAAAGGCACGCAATGACGGCAGCACAAGTTCAGCTGGACACGACTCCCCGAGACGGCGACATCGTTGCACTGGTGGGCGCTCCCAATACGGGCAAGACCACCTTGTTCAACGCGCTGACGGGTTCGCGCGCAAAGGTGGGGAACTACTCGGGCGTGACCGTCGAACGGCGCGAGGGCAAGATCCAAAAACTTGACAACGCAGTCCGCCTGATCGATCTGCCCGGGACCTACAGCCTCAATCCCGAAACCCTCGACGAACAAGTTGTTGAAGACATGTTGTCGGGCCGTTTGGATGGCGAACGCAAGCCCGATGCAATTTTGATTGTTGCGGATGCGACAACGCTCGAACGCGGGCTGGGTCTCGTGTTACAGGTTTTGGGTGCGCACCCCGATTCGCCGGTAGCGCTCGTTGTTACGATGATCGACGAACTCCGCGCGCGCGGTGGCCGAATTAACTTCGACAAGCTTGCCCGCAAGCTCGGCATCACGGTCTTTCCCATTGTTGGAAACCGTGGCGTGGGCATGGACGTGTTGCTTCGCGCGCTTGAAGCGCCACGCGCATGGTCGAGCGGGTCGACGATCGAAGTCGCCTCAACCCCCGCCGAACGCTTCGTTCAAGTCGATGCGCTTTGGGGCGAGATCCAACAGCAATCCCTTCACCGAGACGAACGTACCGATCGCATCGACCGCGTCTTACTTCACCCGGTATGGGGTGGCGTCATCTTTGTGGCCGTCATGCTCTTTGTGTTCCAGAGCATCTTTACGTGGGCCGCCCCCGCGATGGATGGCATCGATTCGCTATTTTCCGAACTCGGTCGCGTTTCGCGCACTGTCATGCCAGCGGGTCTGCTCACCGACCTTTGGACGGACGGCATCCTCGCCGGAGTCGGCAGCGTCGTGATCTTCCTGCCGCAGATCATCATCCTGTTCACGTTGATTCATTTTTTGGAAGACGTCGGCTACATGGCGCGCGCGGCGTTTTTGGTCGATCGCGTGATGGGTTGGTTCGGGCTTCAGGGCCGCTCGTTCATCGTGCTTCTTTCTTGTTACGCGTGCGCGGTGCCCGGTATCATGGCGGCGCGCACGATTCCGAATCCGCGCGATCGCTTGGCGACCATTCTCGTTGCACCCTTTATGACTTGTTCCGCGCGGTTGCCCGTTTATACGCTCCTCATTGCAGCCTTCGTCCCATCGGCATCGATCGCCCTTGGCCTTGGGGTCCAGGGGCTGGTGATGTTCGGGCTCTACATGCTCGGTGCGCTTACAGCGATCGTATCGGCGGCACTTCTTAAGGCGACAGTGGTTCGCGGGCACGTCTCGACCTTCTATATGGAACTGCCCCCCTACCGTTTTCCGTCGCCGCGGCTTTTGGCATCTCAGGTCGCCCGTAGCGCAAAGGCGTTTTTGCGCCGGGCCGGAAGCATCGTTTTCGTCGCCTCGCTCATCGTTTGGGCGCTTCTCAACTTCCCGAAGGCGGATCTCATTGAAGGAGCGAGCGAAGCCACTCAAGCCCAGGCAAACCTGGAAGCGAGCTTCGGTGCGCAGATCGGGAAAGCGATCGAGCCCGCGATTGCGCCGCTGGGCTACGACTGGAAGATCGGAGCGGGCTTGGTCGCGAGCTTCGCCGCCCGAGAGATTATCGTCGCCACGCTTGCCCAGATCTACGCAGTCGGTGACGTCGAAGATTTTGAAGGTCTGCGCAGTGCTCTGATCTCCGACATCGACCCACGCACGGGGGAGCCGGTATTTAACCTGCCTGTGGCGTTGTCTCTGCTTGTATTCTTTGTGTTCGCGCTTCAATGTACGTCTACCATCGCGGTGATGGCGCGAGAGACGGGCGGATGGAAGTGGCCGATGTTTGCACTGTCGTACATGCTCGCGCTTGCATGGGGGGGCGCGTTCGTGACGTACCGAATATCGAGCTATCTCATTTGAATCGGGGCCAACCCTGGAAGCTCGATCGAATCCGGTCGCAGTGGAGGATGAAAGAGCAATATGGCTGAAAACATCGAGATCACGGAAGAGATGCGCGCGGTCATCGGCATCGAGTCTGCACCTTGGACCCACGAAGTCACCACCACGAGCGTTCGCGCGTTTGCGCGCGGGGTTGGTTATACCGACCTTGTTTACTTCGACGAGGCTGCAGCAAAGGCTGCGGGATATCGAAGTCTGCCCGCGCCCCCCACTTATCTCGGGACGCCGATCTTTATCCCCGGTGAAAGCAGCGACACGTTTAGCGGGCCGAAAGATTCGGGCCCAAGCATTGATCATGGCCTTCCGAACCTGCTCGACGGTGGCACCGAGACCGAGTACTACGGCGACATCTGCGCGGGCGACACGTTGACGGTGACGTCACAGATCTCAGACCTTTCGACGCGACAAGGTCGGTCGACCGGCATGATGCTGATCACCACGCAAGAAACCCGCGTTGTAAACCAAGACGGCGAGCTTGTTGCGAAGCAACTCGGCCAGGCGATCTTCTACTAAGCGGGCCCACCCCGTGAAGCGCGAAAGGAATACGATTATGCCGAGAGCATGGGATTCAATCAGCGAAGGCGACACGCTCCCTGAACTCACCAAGAACCCGGGGGTCACGCAGCTTGTGAAATATGCGGCAGGCGGCGGAGACTTCAATCCGCTCCATCATGACTACGGCTTTGGGCAGTCGAAGGCGATCGGCTCCATCATCGTCCACGGTCGCTTCAAGTACGCGTCGTTGGGAGAGCTGGTCTCCAACTGGCTCGACCACGGTGGACGCATCAAGAAGCTCGAATGCCAGTACCGCGGCATGGATCTTCCCAATTCGGAAATGACGCTTGGCGGAACCGTCAAACGCAAGTGGGAAGAGGGCGGCGAGAAACTTGCCGAAGTTGATCTCTACGTAAAGAACGAAAAGGGCAAGAACACGACTCCCGGTACGGCGATCGTTCGCTTCAACTAAGCCGCGTTTAGGCAGTGCCTTCCAGGTCCGCTTCGAGAAACGCGTCCCCGAGCACTTGCTTCCCGTCGACGCTCTTCACCTCGCGGTTTACCGCATGAACGATGTCGCGGCTGAAGATCACGCGGCCGACGTGTCGGCCCGTGCAGAGTTCTAACGCGCCTTCCGCCATCATCTCGACCGGTTCGGCCATGTCGGGGTTCTTACGTGCAATATCGCGAACGTAGGCGGCTCCCGACGTCAGTACGATCGACGTCGGCGCCATCGCGTTGACAAAGATGCCGTCGCTCGCGACCTCATGGGCCAACGCTTCGGTGTATCGATTGAGCGCGCTCTTGGTCGAGCCGTAGGGACCGATGACCCAAGCCGCAAGCTTCGAGTCGCGGTATGGAACCTCGGGTTGTCGCGCGGTCGCACTGCTGATGTTCAGGATCCAACCCGTGCCCTTTTCCTTCATGTTCGGGATCGCCTGCTGGGCGAGATCGATGGGGCCGTTGACGTTCATGTCGAACATGAAGCTTCGCTCTTCGGTCGTGCACTGGCTTGGTAGCTTCATGTGCGTCCCGGCGGCATTGTTGACCAGGATGTCGATGGGGCCGAAAAAATCGGCGGCGCGTTCAACCAGACCCACTCGGGCGGCCGGGTCAGACAAGTCGCACGCAATACCAGCTGCCTTGCCCCCATTCGCTTGAATTGTTGACACCGTCTCTTCGAGGGTGCCCTGCAAATCGCCGTGGGAGCCCATTCGAGACGCACAAACAACAACGGCGGCGCCTTCGGCTGCAAAGCGATAAGCGATTGCGCGGCCAATACCTCGGCTCGCGCCAGTTACAAACGCGATCTTTCCGTCACATTCACCCATGTTGTGTGCTCCTGAAATTTGCTGGGGACGATTGAATGAAGATCAGGCTACCATGGTTTTTGGGCCGTCGTGGCCAAGTGAGTGAAAGGCGAGCGCTGCGGTGCGGCGCACCTCAAAACGCACTTCACGGCGCACTTCACGGCGCAGTACACGACGCAGAACACGAGGGGGTTTTCTTGGAATTCGTCATCAGTTACGACATGCGCGCGCCGAAGTTTGGCGCGTCGATTCACGAACTCTACGCGGCAGCGCTTGATCAATGCGCTTGGGCGGACGACATCGGCTTTGACGCGGTGGGGCTCGGCGAACATCACGGGGCGACGGATGGCTACTTGCCTTCGCCGATCCCGATGGCCGCCGCGATTGCGGGCCGCACCCGCCGCATCACGTTGCGTCCCAACGTTTTGCTCGCGCCGATGTACGAGCCCGTCAAGTTGGCCGAAGACTTGGCGGTGCTGCAGCTGTTGAGTCAGGGTCGCCTCGAAGTGGTGATCGGTGCGGGCTATCGGCCGAGTGAATTCGCAATGTTCGGCAAGCGACGCGAAGATCGCAAAGCGCTCTACATGAACGCCTTTGATGTGTTGCGAAAAGCTTGGACGGGCCAGACGTTTGAATACGAAGGTCGCGAAGTCACGGTGACGCCGGTGCCCGACCCACCGCCGCGTTTATTGCTCGGCGGTTCCCATCCCGCGGTCGCAAAGCGGGCGGCCAAGATCGCCGACGGTTTTTATCCACCGGGTGGCGAAAACTGGGACGTCTACCGCGATGCGTGTCTCGCATTGGGCAAGCCAGACCCCGGTAAGGTTTTTAAGAAGTTGGGGCCCATCTACACCCATGTGAGCCGAGACCCGGACGCCGATTGGGAGCGAATCGGTCCCCACGCAGCCCATGTGATGCAGTCTTATTCTGATTGGACGATCGAAGCGTACGGTCGTGCGGCCGGCCCTTTTGCGGCCGGTGTGGATATCGCGGACTTACGCGCAAGCGGTGCTTATCAGGTCCTGCGACCCGATGCGGCAGTCGAAATGATCCGCGGCCTCGGCCGCGACCGGACCTTCATTTTGACGCCGCTACTCGGGGGGCTCGACCCGGCGCTGTCTTGGGCGGGGCTCCGGCTCTTCGAGGAAGAAGTCTGGCCTCACGTGCGTGATCTGCAGGGGTAACGGCACATTTCACCCGGTTGGTTTGGACGGGTAGACCCGATCGCCGTGCTGGACTATCCCTCCTACATGACTTTACGTGGAACGGGAACGGGCGGGTCGATCCGTCGCGCAGTGGAAGCTTTTCAAGTCCTCAACGGAGCCGGGTTTTTGAGCCTGAGTTTCTTGCGGAGTCTGAGAGCGGCGCAAGACAAATACGGTTCCTCAAGTGCCACGGGGTTTCATGCGTCGGCGCTTCGAGATCCTTCGTCAGTCGCGATCATCGACGACGTCGGCCAAGTAACGTACGGCGAACTCGACCGGTCGACGAACGCCATTGCCAAAGGCTTGGCCGAAGCCGGGGTTAAGGCGGGAGACGGTGTCGCACTCTTCGCCCGCAACCACCGAGGCTTCGTGCAAGCACAGATGGCCCTCGACAAGCTCGGCGCCAACGTCTTGTTGCTCAACACGGGTTTCGCCGCGCCGCAACTTGAAGAAGTTTGCAAGCGCGAAGGCAGCCAAGTGATTCTTTATGACGAAGAGTTTCGCGGCATCGTCGAGGCCGGCGCGGCGAGCAAACTCACCCGCTTTGTGACCTTCGCCGAAAACGGCGCCGCCGAAACAACCCTCGACGATCTCGCAGCGGCACACGACGGCGCAGAGGTTGAGCCGCCTGCAAAACCGGGGCGCGTGACGATCTTGACGTCGGGGACGACTGGCACGCCGAAGGGCGCACAACGCGCGGTTGCGAGGCCGGGTCTCGACACACTCGTCGGTCTGTTCGGACGCATGCCGCTCGCCAGAGGACGACGCAACTTGGTTGCCGCGCCCACCTTCCATTCGTGGGGTGGCTTGCATCTACTACTGGGGGCTCAACTTGGCTGCACGGTGATCTTGCAGCGACGCTTTGATCCCGAGGCGACACTTGCCGCGATCCAAGAGCATCGTCCTCATGTGCTCGCGGTGGTGCCGGTCATGATGCAGCGTATTCTTGAACTCGAGCCGGAAGTCATCGCTCGTTACGACACTTCGTCGCTCGAAGCCGTATGCGCAAGTGGCTCGGCATTGCCGGGTGACCTTGCCCTGCGCTGGATGGATACGTTCGGTGACAACGTCTACAACTTGTACGGCTCTACCGAAGTCGCGCATGCATCGATCGCCATGCCCGACGAATTGCGCGCTGCGCCGGGTACCGCGGGTCGTCCTCCGCGCGGCGTGATCGTCAAAATTCTTGACGACGAAGGCCGCGAGGTTGAGAAGGGTGTAACGGGTCGGATCTTTGTCGCCAACGACACGCAGTTCGACGGCTACACCGGCGGCGGCAACAAAGAGATTATCGAGGGCCTGATGTCGAGTGGTGACGTCGGGCACTTTGATGAAGACGGCCGCTTGTTCATTGACGGCCGCGATGATGACATGATCATCTCCGGCGGTGAGAACGTCTTCCCTCGCGAAATCGAAGACCTTCTTTCAAACCACACCGACGTCGCCGAAGCCTCTGTGCTGGGCGTTCCTGACGACGAGTTTGGCCAACGTCTCAAAGCTTTCGTTGTATTGAAAGAGGGCATTGCCCCCAACGAAGCTGTGCTCAAAGATCACGTCAAAACAAATCTTGCCCGCTACAAGGTTCCACGGGAAATCGTCTTTCTCGAAACGCTGCCGCGCAATCCCACTGGGAAGGTGCTGAAGCGGGTTCTTCTGGAAGAGCATTGACCCGAAGCATGCGGCGCACCCGTTCGCTGTTGCTTGTGGTCCTGGCGCTGTTCGCGGTTCAAGTGTGTTCTGTTGCGTTTGCTGCAGACACGGATATCGAAACGCAGGGCCCCGAAGATCCGAGCGCGGCTGAAGCCCCGATACAGGTGCGAATTTCGCAGGGCACTGCGAGTCCCTAGCCTCATTCGTTTTGGGGAGATTTGCCCAGCGATTCCTTTTCAGTCACTCACGGTTGGAGCACGTTGAAATGAAACTCATCACATTTACCCATGCTGGATCCACGCGAGTTGGTGTCGTGAAAGACGAAGCGGTTGTCGATCTAAGCACCGCTGCCCCGGATCTCCCGCGAGAGATGGTCGCGTTTCTCGAAGCTGGCGATGCTGCAATCGAAGCAGCGCGCGCTGCAAGTGACGCCGCCTCTACAACGCTCGCTCTCACTGACGTTCACCTGGAGTCGCCCATACTGCGCCCGCCCAAAATTTTAGCGGTCGGTTTAAACTACGCCGACCATATTGCTGAAACTGGGATGGACAAGCCGAAGCATCCCATGATTTTCAACAAACAGTCGACTTCCGCGCATCCGCCCGGCGATCCCTTTCACGCGCCGCGGGTCTCCGACAAGATCGACTATGAGGGCGAGCTCGGCATCGTGATCGGCAAACGATGTCGTCATGTGCCAAAGGAACGCGCAGCTGAAGTGATCGCCGGTTATACGGTGGTGAACGACGCGACGGTTCGCGATTGGCAAATGCGGGTTCCCACCATGACGATGGGGAAGTCATTCGACACGCATTGCCCGATGGGGCCGTGGCTCATGACTGCCGACGAAGTCTCGGATCCCCATGCCCTCGGACTCAAGACCTGGGTCAACGGCGAGCTGCGACAGGATTCGAATACGAAGCACCTGATTTTCAATTGCTTCGACTTGATCGAACACCTGTCGACGGCGTTTACCCTTGAGCCTGGGGATGTGATTGCAACCGGCACGCCTTCGGGAGTTGGCGTCGGTTTCAAGCCCCGCAAGTTTCTCGTAGCCGGCGATGTTGTGCGGATCGCAATCGAAGGCATCGGCCAGATTGAAAACGCGGTCGTGACCGAACCGCCCGAAACAATTTACATCGGCTGATCCTCGTTTCTTTTTTGCCGAGTTCGAAGTCGTCTTCGGCGACTTCGATGTAGATGCTCTTGAGCATGTTCGAAAGTTAGGGGGGAAGTATCTGCTTCTTGCTCTTCCGCGCTACCAGCCCGAAGGCCGATAGGTAAACGAGAAACCGATTCCGTAGTCGGGGCTGCTCTTGGAGAGACCCGCCAAACCATAAGGCCCAAACGACCAAAGTTTTCCGATACTCATCGATGCAAAGCCGACAAAGTCTTGGGTGTCGCTGATCCCTGATATTGTGGCTTCGAACCAGTCGTAGGAGATCCCAATGCTTATCTTGTCGGTCAGTTGAAAGCTCGAACCGATCGATGCATAGAGTCGGTCGTCGAGACGGGTCCCGGTATAGAAAGTACGACCGAACCGCGTGAAGGGTGTCACGCGTCCGTATCGGTTGAAGGCGTCGGCTTGCAACGAAAATGCCCACTTGCCGCTACCGAGGGCATCGTCCGATTCGCTTGGTGCTGTCATTCTGGTTGAGAACTCGAACCAAGGCGCCGCTTCGTGAAAAGGCGCGACGAAGTAGCCAAGGCGTGCCGTGATCTGTCCAAGCCCGTAGATTGCTTTGGCGTCGGTGCCGGTTTCATTGTTGTTGGCATCTAACGCGATCGCCGTCGGGCCGTCGATCCAGATGAAGGGAAGGGTGACTTGGCCACGAAACATTCCGTAATTCGCTTCGACACTAAAAGGCACATAAACGACTTCGGTTTCGCGATCGATTCCGTAGTCACCACGGCTGTAGTCGAACCCCGTGGCGTACTGGAACCAGATTTCACTCGATGCCTTCGCCGCAGAACTCAAGAGCCCTGTGCTTGCAAGGGTTGCACATAGAGAATGCACGAGTGCTTGAGTGAACTTCGTCATTCGTTGGCTTTCCGGTTCCTGCGGTTGAGCAGTACGGGGATAGCGTAGGCGAGGCGCTCAGGGTGTCAGCGCCTTTCTATTCCCGGCGCCGTCACAAAGTTAGAGTTTGCTCTTCGTTGAGCGGTCCCCGTCGATGCCGACGGTGTGTTCGTCGAGCAGGCCTTTGAGTGGCTCGGAAGTTGATACGCTTTGGCGTAATGAAGACGCTGAGCGCATTTCGTTGTATCGCAGTCGGAAGGTTCTTTCTTTAGTGAAAGCAGATGTGGTGGGGGCTCAGCGCTCCTGAAGTCGAAGTCGTCATATTCGATTGCGAACTCGTATCGTTCTGAATCTCATATGCGTGCAGAATCCGAGCAACGAGTCGCATGATCCGCCACCAGGAGCTGGGGGGGGCGGTTTACTCAAATTCATGTTTGCATGAACGACATAAACACGCGCAAAAAATTCGGCTGATGGCGCAGCAAAGTAGACAAACCTCCGGACTTAGCGGGCTCGCGGCTTCGGCGATCCGCGACTGCAAAGTAGAGAGGGTGTTGGCCAGGTCCAAGGGGCTTACTTCGGACTAGCCGCTACAGCTCGCTTCGGAGGCTTCGAGCTTGGACTCGGCCCGGCCAATGCCCGCGAATCCATCCGAGTCGGGGTCGATGCGAAGAACGACAATGCGCAGGCTTTGATCTTCCGGGACGCCGAAAACTCGGGTCTATCGCCGCGTCTCGGTTGCCGTTCTAATTTAGCTGGTATTCTGAAAAGATCGGCCGCTTCATCTCACGACGAAACTGCCTAGGCAACCATGGATACAGGTTCGGCAACCCATTCTTGTCGAGATACCAGCTGTTGCAACCCCCGGTCGCCCAAACGGTGTGTGGGACGGCTTCGCGAATTGCTTGATTGTACGTATCAAATGCTTCCCTGGATGGGGCCATTGCTTCTGCGCGGTGGTGCTTCATATGATTGAAGCAGTCGATCATGTAATCGACCTGGTACTCGCTGATGGTGATGAGAGATAGATTCCCGATCGGTCCGGTAGGTCCCTCGAGCATCCAAAGATTTGGAAAGCCAGGCACACTCATTGCGCGATGTGCACGGGGCACGCCGTCCCAGAAATTTTCGAGATCGACACCCCCTTCGCCGGTAACGCGGGTAGGCAATATGAAGGCGGTCGGATCGAAGCCCGTGGCGTACACGAGCACGTCTAGCTTGTGGGTCCGTCCGTCCTTGGTCACCACACCTTCGGGGCTGATGTGGTCGATCCCTTCGGTCACGAGTTCAGAAGTTTCGCGACAGATCGCCGGGTAGAACGACGAGCACAGAACAAGTCGTTTGCACGCGGCTTGGTAGGTCGGGGTCAAGCGATCGCGCAAGTTGCCTTCCGGAACGTTGCTGAACAAATTCCGAACGCATAGGTCCGCGATTCGCTTCAGTGCTTTTTGGTCGCCTAGGACCGCGCCGCCAATTCCTCGGGTCATCGCTTGATAGTAGAAGTGATATAGAAACGTTTGGACAAACGGAAACCAGCCGAGGAAGCGCTTCCAGCGTTCGCTGTAGGCTTTTTGTTGCAGCGGCACCATCCATTGAGCAGTCCGCTGGAACACGCTGAGTT
>JASDVE010000173.1:22136-23798 GCA_041891195.1 Myxococcota bacterium
GCGATGTCGCCGATAATCTGCGCAGCGGTTGAGCCCGTTCCAATGACGCCAACCCGCTTGCCGGTGAGATCCACCGAATGATTCCAACGTGCAGAGTGAAAAGCATCTCCCTCGAAACTCGATAAACCCGGGATGTCGGGAAGCACGGGCTGATGCAGGATTCCTGTCGCGGTGATGATGATGTCGAAGAAACTCGTGTCGCCCGCTTGCGTAACCAGGCGCCACTGCGGCGCTTCGTACGTGAGATCTGTGACCGCTGAGTTGAAGTGCGTGATCTTCGAAACGCCAAATCGCTCGGCCGTGTCCTCCATGTAGGCCTGAATTTCGGGGCCGTATGAAAAGCGATGAGACCAATTCGGGTTGGGCGCGAAGCGAAACGAATACCAGTATGAAGGAACGTCACACGAAAGGCCTGGGTAGCTGTTGTCTCGCCACGTCCCGCCGACACGGTCGGCCTTCTCGAAAACCGTAAGGTCGGTGTAGCCGGCCTTGCGCAGTTTGACGACTGCGGCGATCCCGCTCATACCCGCACCGATGATCGCGATCTTCGGAGTTCGTCCCTCCTGGGTCCACGGGCCCTCTCTCCCCGAAGCCTCGAACTCCATCGACTCAGCTGCACTCATGACGCGCTCCACGAATAGATATCGAATTTGAATAGCATACGATTGTGGGTTTTTCCGGTCTGCTCATGTTCCCACTGGTCATATTACCTTTGAAGTCTACGCTTTCGCTTGGCTCTACCCATGGCGCGAGATCCGATTGAGGTCGACGGTTGTTCCTTCTGGAGATGACTCGTGGTTGAGCCCGTTCTGGCAAAGTGACGAGACTTAATGACCCATACTGGCACGGGGTCGAAGTGAGTTGCAGCCGCGCAAGTTCGAGCGGGAGAAGTCTTGCTGAAATGGCCATGTTGAATTTGACTCGATGCTCGAGAAGCTTGGCTTCCCTGAAGGATCGTCTCGGCTTGGCTAGAACAACATTTATCGAAAGTCGATTCCGTTGCGATCGTACGGGTCGGGTTTTTGCGAGAGTCTGTGCGCGCGGGCGGAAAAGCTAAGCGCTTGGCTGAACAAGATCGAAGCGATCAATGTAGTTTCGAAACGCACCGCGAACCGTCTCGGGTACCACGCCATATTCTTCGGGAGTGTACTCGTGAACGCCATGTTTGCCTTGAGGGTTGTCGCCGATAAACGCGCGCATTCCATCGGCGGCTTGTGATGTCATCTCGAGACCGAAGGCGTCATAGATATTTTCAACGACGTTGAACTGGTCTTTCACGAAGTCGGTGAAACGCATGTCATAGAATCCGGCGTCGGGGTATTCGTTCTCGCTGCGAACGCGGATCGCATGTTCGAGCACGTGGACGAGACGCGCGGTCCAGTCCGCGGCGATTTCGAAGCGATCCACTTCGTCGCTTCCCATCGAACGAACGAGAGACGTGAGGCTTGCGTACGAGGTCATGGACTGAACGGGGTCGCGGTGGGTGAAGACGATCCGCGCGTCGGGATAAGTGGCGAGCAGATGTTCGAGGCCCCACATGTGGGCGCCCGTCTTCAGGACCCAGCGATCCTTCGCGTGCCGGGACTGCAAATGCTGTAACTGCTGAAAGTGGAAATCATAGACGTGGGACCAGTCGGCCTCGCGATCGACCCAGTCTTGATA